>NZ_KV787090.1:0-139208 GCF_001806995.1 Corynebacterium sp. HMSC11D10 | reverse complement strand
AAGCCGGAAGCCGAGAAGGTCTACAAATGCCATGACATAAACGCTAAGCAACCTCCAAACAACCGACAAGGCCCAACAAAAAATCTGTGGATAACCCACCGACTCATGCCGGAAAGTTATCCACAGATCTTGTTGGGTCTTGACTTTTAGCGTTTGGTCACTTTGCCGGTCAGTTTCGCGAGTGGTGCTGCGAAGGATCCGCGGGCGAGGAACCATCCGAGCGCGGTGACGGCTACGGCGCCGAGGAATACCAAGGTGCCGGTCCAGGATGTGGAGTCTTGGGCGGCGAACATGGCGTTGAGGTTGGCGCGTAGGCCGGTCGTCGCAACGAGGAAGACGTGGATGACCATGAAGATGAGGAAGTAGATCATGGTGGGGAAGTGCACGGCGCGTGCCCACGCGACGGGCACCCCGTTCCACGTTTTCGGCCACATGGAGCTCATGCGGAAGCCGGATGCGATCGCGAGTGGGGAGGCGATGAATACGGTGGTGAAGTACGCGAGTTCTTGCAGCGCGTTGTAGTGGACCCAGCCGTGTTCGTCGGGCCAGTCGAGTGCGAGGTATTGCAGTCCTGCGGAGATGGCGTTGGGGATGACGTCGATGCTGGTTGGCACGATGCGGACCCATTGGCCGGTGGCAAACAGCAGGATGTAGAACACTACGCCGAGTGCGACCCATGCGATGTCGAGGGTTTGGTGCAGCCATTGGGTCAGTGAGATCTTTTTGCCGTTGCGTTTCGACGTCCAGTAGCCTGCCGGCCGCTTCTCTCTGCGCACGTCGAGACCAGTCTTGATGATGAGCGCCATGAGGAACATGTTGAAGAAGTGGGCCCAGTTGAGCCAGGCGGGGAAGCCGACGGGTGCGTTGTCGGGCAGTGGCTGCATTCCGTCGTAACGTGCGATGAAGTCGGCGCCGGTGTCGGTGCCGATGAACCAGCGTGCGCCGAGGAATGCTGCGATGACCAGTACGAGGGCTGGAATGAGCCATCGCTTATCGACGACCCCACGCCCCGCCGGCACCTCCACCGGCGCAGGCGCTGCGGGCGTTGGGGCTGCCGGTGCTGCCGGAGCCGGATCGGGCGTGGGCGTGGCGTCGGCGGTTGTTGCGGCCGCTGGTGCAGCCGTCGGTGCTGGAGCTGGTGCGGCTTCGGGCTCGGCTGGTGCGGGCACGTGGACGGTGCCGGCGGGTGGCCAGGCTTCGCCGCCTGCGACGCGGGGGAGACCACGGCGCAGGGGAACTTCGACGGTGTTTGCGGGGGTTGCAGCTGGAGCTGTGGCCTGATCAGCTGCGTCAGCCGTGCTAGTCGCAGCAGCGTCAGGCTCGCTCGGTGTCGCTGTGGACGGAGCCGCAGCAGCGCCCGCAGCGCCTGCGAAGGCAGCGACGGCGGTGGCTGGTGGCCAGGGTTCACCACCCGGGGTACGAGGTAGGCCCTGGCGCAAACCGGTGGTCGGCGAGGAAGCAGACACAGTGGCAGGCGCCGCGACAGGCTCAGCGGGTGCGCAGGTGGTCGGGGTGGTGGGGTCGTCGATTAGCGGGGGCCATGGTTCGCCGCCGGGAACACGGGGCAGGCCGCGTCGGAGTTGGGGCATTACTTACGAGCCTCGATCTCGGAGATGATCTGTGGGACGACGTCGAAGAGGTCGCCGATGATGCCGAAGTCGGCGATGTCGAAGATGGGGGCATCCTCGTCATTGTTGATGGCGACGATGGTGTCGGCGGTTTGCATGCCCACCAGGTGTTGGACGGCGCCGGAGATGCCGATGCCGATGTAGAGCTTCGGGCTGACCAGTACGCCGGTTTGGCCGATTTGGGCTTCGTAGGCGACTTGGTCTTCGTCGACGGCGGAGCGGGTGGCGCCGACGGCGGCGCCGAGGGCATCCGCAAGCCCGCCGACGAGTTCTTCGAACATGTCGGCGTCGCCGAGCGAGACGCCACCGGCAACGACCTTGTCTGCGGTGAGCAGGTCGGGGCGGGTGGAGGTGCGCTCGACCGGCGTGACGGAGACGACCTCGGCGGTGCGTGCGCCGGAGGTTTCGACGTTGAGGTCGCGCACCTCAGGCGTTGCGACGGCAGCGGCGCGGGTTTCCACAGCACCGGGGCGCACGGTGATGATCGGTGCGGAGTGGGTGGCAGCGGCAGTCGCGGTGTAGGCGCCGCCGAAGTTCTGGTGGTCGGTGACGATGCCTTCTGCGTCTCGACGAACCGCCACCGCGTCGGTCAACAGCGCCTTGCCTGCGCGCACGGCTACACGGCCGGCGGTTTCGCGCCCGCGCACGGTGTGGGAAAACAACACGGCGGCGGGGTTGAGGGTGGTGAGGGCGGTGGTGGTGGCGTCGACAAGTGGGGCGTCGGAAACCAGCACCGTGGCCGCGCCGAGGGTGCTGAGGGCGTCGGCGTGGGTGCGGTCGTCGATAAGAACGATGGGGGTGCCGATTTCGGAGGCCGCGCCGATGAGTTCGGCGGCGTGGGGGTCGAGGCTGCCGTCGTGGGAGCGGTCCGGGACAACGAGAATTTCAGTCATGGGTGCTCCTTAAATGAGGTTTTTGGATTCGAGGAAGTCGACGAGTTTCGCGGCGGCGGTGGAGTTGGCGTCGATGATTTCGCCGCGTTCGCGGGCCGGGCGCTTGTCAATGGCGACCATGATGGCGCGCGGGTGGGTGAAATCTTCCGCGTCGATGTCCAGGTCGGCGAGTGTGAGTGTGTTGAGCTCCTTCTTCTTCGCCGCCATGAGTCCCTTGAAGTTGGGGTAGCGGGGGTCGGCGAACTCGTCGGCAACAGCGACGACGGCTGGGAGGTCGGCGCGCAGTTCGACGACCGCCCCGTCGGAGGCCTGGGTGGCGGTGACGTTTGTGCCGTCGACGGTCAGTTCCGTCAGGTTGGTCAGTACGGGCCAGTTCAGGTGTTCGGCGATCATGGGGGCGATGACGCCGGTGCCACCGTCGGAGGACATGTTGCCCGTGACGACGAGGTCGTAACCGTTCTTGCGAATCAACGCCGCAAGCACCTCGGCGGTGAGGGTGACGTCTGCGCCGGTCAGGGCGTCGTCGGAAACGATGTAGGCCTCGGTGGCGCCCATGGCGATGCCGCGGCGGATCGAGTCGGCAGACGTTTCGGGGCCGACGCTGAGGATTTCGACCACGGTGTCGTCGTTAAGTGCTTCCGCGATGCGTAGCGCTGCTTCGACGGCGCGTTCGCCAACTTCGTCGGCAACAACGTCGCCAGAGCGGTCGGTCAGACCGGTCTCCAGGTTCATTTCGCGGTCGCTGTAGGTGTCCGGCACCTCTTTCAGCAGCACGGCAATGCGCACGGCTACTCCTTATAGGTAGGGGGTAGGCAATCGTGCGCAGTCTAGCGCACGCCTAAAAGTCGAATCCTCCGAAGTCGAAGCCGCCGCCGAAGTCACCCATGTCTCCGCCGAAATCGCCGCCACCCATGTCACCCATATCACCCATATCTCCCATGTCGCCCATGCCCTCGGCGCCAGCAGCGTCGCCGAGACCGCCAGCCTCGAACGCTTCGGGGGCGGCAGCGCCGGACATGCCGGCGAACATGGTGGAGTAGAACATCATCGACGACGCAGCCCACATGCCCGTCATCATCGCTGGGGCCCACCAGGCGGTGGAGTACCAGCCGGCTGGCACGGGGCGGCCTGCGACGGCGCCGCCGGGGTAGTAGTGCGGGGTCGCCTCGGTGGCTACGGGCGATGCGGTAACAACGGTGCCGTCTTCTTGGCGCACGCTGCGCTGTTCAGTCACGCGGCCTGCCTGGCGCTGGCCTTCCAACTCTGGCAGCGCAGGACCGGCTGGAAGCCCCATGATTTCGCGTGCGGCGTTGACGTAGTGCAGGCCCTCGAGCGCGGATTCGCGGGCGAGCATGGCCTGCTTTGGCGTGCGGGCGTCGGCAAGACCTGCGCTTGCTGCGTTGAAGCGCTCGGAGGCGTCGGCCATGGCCTGGGTGGAGGCGGCGTCGTTGCCGGAGAGGTTCAGCACTTGCGAACCGAGGCGGTCGGTCCATCGCTTGGCGTCGGCGTAGGCGTCGTCGAAAGAAATCTGCACCTGCTGGCGCGATTGCACTTGACGACGACCGCCACCACCCATCGTGGGCAGCATGATCAACGCACCAATAGCAAAGACGATGAGCAACAGACCGAGCATGGCTCCTCCTAAAAATCGTTGTTGTTTGGTTCAACGGGTGAACCTGCGCTAAAGTTCCGAGCAGCCGTTAAGGCAGCGTTTCTACGCATGGGAATGTCGTATAGTGGCTAATACCTCAGCCTTCCAAGCTGAAGACGCGGGTTCGATTCCCGTCATTCCCTCCACGTTTGACCACCGGTTCTGCATGCAGAACCGGTTTTCTTATGCCCCGATGTGACCCTGGAATAAACGCCCGCTACAATGATCAACCTGAACCGCTTGAGTGGTTACTGATTCGGTTCATACCGTGGCGGTTTTGCCGCCTACGGGGCGTGGCGCAGTTTGGTAGCGCACCTGCTTTGGGAGCAGGGGGTCGCAGGTTCAAATCCTGTCGCCCCGACAAAGGCGGGCCCGTTTTGTACGGGCCCGCCACTTATAAGCACTGAAACTCGTTGATGGAAACAAGTACAGGAGAAACCCGTGAAGACTAACGTCGAAAAGCTCAGCGACACCCGCGTTAAGCTCAACGTCAGCGTGCCGTTCGACGAGCTTGGCCAGGAGATCGACCAGGCATACAAGGCGATCTCCCAGCAGGTCAACATTCCGGGCTTCCGTCGAGGCAAGGCTCCGCGCCAGCTGATCGACGCTCGTTTCGGCCGCGGTCCGATCCTGGAGCAGGTTGTCAACGACATGCTGCCGACCCGCTACGAGCAGGCCCTGGCAGAGAACGACCTGAACCCGCTGGGCCAGCCGGAGATTGAGGTCACCAAGATCGAGGACAACGACGTTGTCGAGTTCACCGCTGAGATCGACGTTCGTCCGGAGATCGAGGTGCCGGACTTCTCCAAGATTGAGGTCACTGTTCCGGAGCTCAAGGTTGACGACGAGGCTGTTGACGCCGAGCTCGACTCCCTGCGCGAGCGTTTCGGTGAGCTCAAGGACACCAAGCGCAAGATGAAGACCGACGACTTTGCGGTCATCGACCTTGAGGCTTCTATCGACGGCGAGAAGCTCGACGACGCTTCCGCTGAGGGCCTGACCTACCGCGTTGGTGCCGACGACCTGATGAAGGGCCTGGACACCGCTCTTCGTGGCATGAAGACCGGCGAAGACAACGAGTTCGAGACCGAGATCCAGTACGGCGAGAACAAGGGCAAGAAGGCGACCGTAAAGGTCCACGTCCAGCAGACCAAGGAGCGCAAGCTTCCGGATCTTGACGACGATTTCGTCCAGATGGCGTCCGAGTTCGACACCGTCGACGAGCTGCGTGAGTCCACCCGCGAGCAGGTTGAGGAGAACGCGAAGGCGAAGCAGGCTGCTGACATTCGCGACGAGGTTCTCAAGGCTGCCCTCGCCCAGGTTGAGTTCGCGCTGCCGGAGTCGATCGTCGACGAGCAGGTGCACAACCAGCTTCACCAGCTGCTCGGCCAGATGGCTCACGACGAGAACGCACTGGCGCAGCTGCTTGAGGCTCAGGGCACGACCCGCGAGGAGTTTGACAAGGAGTCCCGCGAGCAGGCTGAAGAGTCCGTGCGCACCCAGCTGTTCCTCGACGCTGTTGCAGAGGAAGAGCAGCCGGAGGTTTCCCAGCAGGAGCTCACCGACCACATCCTGTTCACCGCACAGTCCTACGGCATGGACCCGAACCAGTTCGTGGCTCAGCTGCAGCAGTCCGGCCAGATCGCGAACCTGTTCTCCGACGTGCGTCGCGGCAAGGCCCTCGCCGCCGCTATCTCTCGCACCTCGGTGAAGGATGAGGCTGGCAACAAGGTTGACCCGAACGATTACTTCGGTGAGATCGAGGAAGAGGACGAGGCTGCTGAGGAGCAGTAACCCCCTCTAAACCAAGGGTTTTTGGGCGGCTGGAAGCGAACTTTCGCTTCCGGCCGCTTTTTGTGTGGGGGCGTGGGGTCGTCGATAAGAATTGGCCGTACGCCGGTAGCGAACAAGGTTCAACTCCCTCGCGCGCGCGAGTAGGGTGGTGGCGTTACACGACGAACTAGCGAAGGAGCATCTGTTATGACTTCCCCGACTCAAGGTATGAACCTGGGAGACTCGGTGTACGAGCGCCTCCTGCGGGAGCGCATTATTTTCCTGGGTCAGCAGGTGGATGATGAGATTGCCAACAAGCTTTGCGCCCAGATTCTGCTGCTGTCGGCTGAGGATCCGACGCGCGACATCAGTCTTTACATCAACTCGCCGGGCGGTTCGGTGACCGCAGGTATGGCGATTTACGACACGATGAAGTACTCCCCGTGCGACATCGCTACCTACGGCATGGGTTTGGCTGCTTCCATGGGCCAGTTCCTGCTGTCTGGCGGCACGAAGGGCAAGCGTTACGCGCTGCCGCACGCACGCATCATGATGCACCAGCCTTCCGCAGGTGTTGGCGGCACTGCTGCTGATATTGCGATCCAGGCTGAGCAGTTTGCCGCGACGAAGCGTGAGATGGCTGAACTTATCGCAGAGCACACCGGCCAGACCTTCGAACAGATCACGAAGGATTCGGACCGTGACCGTTGGTTTACCGCGATGGAGGCCAAGGAATACGGCATCGTGGACCACGTCATCGAGAATGCCGCCATGGCTGGCGAGCACGCGATTGGCGACTAAGGCAAGCAACGAGAAGAGGAGACTTTTACTATGACTTTCCAAATGCCCAGCTCCCGCTACGTGCTGCCGCAGTTCCTGGAGGAGACCAGCTTCGGCACGAAGCAGATTGATCCGTACGGCAAGCTGTTTGAGGAGCGCATTGTGTTCCTTGGCACCCAGGTTGATGACACGTCGGCGAACGACATCATGGCCCAGCTGCTGGTCCTGGAGTCCCAGGATCCGGACCGTGACATCACGATGTACATCAACTCCCCGGGTGGTTCGTTTACCGCGTTGATGGCGATTTACGACACGATGCAGTACGTCCGCCCCGACGTGCAGACGGTGTGCCTCGGCCAGGCGGCATCGGCCGCCGCGGTCATCCTGGCGGCCGGTGCGCCGGGTAAGCGTGCGGCGTTGCCGAACTCGCGTGTGCTGATCCACCAGCCGGCCACCCAGGGCACGCAGGGGCAGGTTTCGGACCTGGAGATCCAGGCGGCTGAGATCGACCGTATGCGTCGTCTCATGGAGAACACGCTGTCGCACCACACGGGCCGTACGCCAGAGCAGGTTCGTATTGATACCGACCGCGACAAGATCCTCACCGCTGAGGAAGCCGTGGAGTACGGGATCATCGACCAGGTCTTCGACTACCGCAAGCTCAACGGCTAAAAAGAAAGGCGCCCGTAAGGGCGCTTTTTAGCTTTACGACGACACCCTCACCGGCGTCGCACCACAACCACCTACTGTTCGGTTGGGGTTTCCACGACGTCGGCGGAGGTCGGCGCTGCGTCGTCGCAGAACTTCACTGCGTTACGGATGGCTTCTGGTGCGCCCTCGAAGTCGCCGCGCGACCAGCACACGCCGTCTGCGGTGTTTTGTGGGTCTACAGACGCCCAACCGTTGCCCCGTGCGACCCAGTAGTAGTCCTGACCGTCTGGTGTGACGGTGCGGGCCCATTCACGGTCGCAGAAGGTGCTGTATTCGTCGCTGGCGCCCTGCGAGCCTTGTGCGGGCCATGCGCAGGCTGCCCCCGGCTCGTCCGGTGCGGGAGCGACCTCTGGCTCGCGTGCGGAACCGCCGGAGTTGCCGGATCCGCTCGAGCTGCGGCGACTGCTGCTGGACTTGGTGGACGTCTTCGACGAGGAGCTCGAGGAGCTCTTCGTGGTTGTGGACGAGGAGGTTGTGGTCTCGTCGTCTTCCTCGGAGGTGGTGGTCGTCGGGGTTGGGGTGGCTGTTGTGCTGGTTTGGGGGAAATCCAGCACCGGTTCAGCAATGCGTGCCTCGTCGTCCGAGCCGCCGCAGGCGGAGAGCGCCGGGACGGCGATGAGCGCTGCGGCGATGGTGGCAAGTGCGCGGCTGCGTTTCACGGGTACGGATTTCCTTTCAGACACATCAAAGAATGTGTCTAGGCTAGCTGATCGTTCCGAGGACAATGCGCTTAGTTTAGTCCCACCGCGTTTTGGGTGCGTGGGACGGGAACAGGGATGTGTCGTCGTGCGTTGTAGGGTGTGGGGTTCAGCACCCACTAGACTTGGGGAAGATTTCGGCGAGGGAACGGGAGTAGATACGCGCATATGGCCACTACGCATGACAGCGCTAGCCTTCTGAAGTGCTCTTTCTGCGGCAAAAGCCAGCAGCAGGTCCGCAAACTGATTGCGGGCGGAGGCGTCTACATTTGCGACGAATGCATCGAGCTGTGCAACGAGATCATCGAAGAGGAGCTCGCCGGCGCAGAACGCCAGGAGGAATCAGGAGAGCGTTTGCCGCGCCCTTCGGAGATCACTGCGTTTCTGGACGAGTATGTGATCGGCCAGGATGCGGCCAAGCGCACGCTTGCTGTGGCTGTGTACAACCACTACAAGCGCATTAAGGCGGAGGAGTCGAACCTTTCGGCCCGTGCGAAGGACGAGGAAGTGGAGATTTCCAAGTCCAACATCTTGCTGCTTGGCCCGACGGGTTCTGGCAAGACCTATCTCGCGCAGACGCTGGCGCGCATGTTGAATGTGCCGTTTGCGATCGCGGATGCCACCAGCCTGACCGAGGCTGGCTATGTCGGCGAGGACGTGGAGAACATTCTGCTGAAGTTACTGCAGGCGGCAGACTTCGATGTGAATCGTGCGCAGCACGGCATCATTTACGTCGACGAGGTGGACAAGATTTCCCGCAAGTCCGAAAACCCGTCGATTACCCGCGACGTTTCGGGTGAGGGTGTGCAGCAGGCGCTGCTGAAGATCCTGGAGGGCACGGTTGCGTCCGTGCCACCACAGGGTGGACGTAAGCACCCGAACCAGGAGTTCATCCAGGTGGACACGTCGAACATCCTGTTCATCGTGGCCGGCGCGTTCGCTGGCCTGGACAAGGTGATCGCGGAGCGCGTGGGCAAGAAGGGCATCGGCTTCGGGGCGGAGATCGACTCGAAGTCGGAGCGCGACGAGGCGAACATGATGGCGCAGGTGCAGCCGGGCGATCTGGTGAAGTTCGGCCTGATCCCCGAGTTCATTGGCCGTTTGCCGATCATCGCGCACGTCGATGATCTGGACCGCGACTCGATGAAGCGCGTGCTCACGGAGCCGAAGAACTCGTTGGTCAAGCAGTACAAGCGCCTGTTCGCGATGGACGGCGCGGAACTGACGGTGACCGACGAGGCGCTCGGTGTGATCGCGGACAAGGCGGCGGAGCGCAAGACCGGTGCTCGTGGCCTGCGTGCGATCATGGAGGAACTGCTCGTTCCGGTGATGTACGAGTTGCCGGACCGTGACGGCGTCGCTGAGGTTGTGCTGGATGAGGCAGCCGCTCGCGGGGAGGGCGAACCGAAGTTCATTGAAGAAGAAAAGCAGCGCTCCGCGTAACGCAGTTCGCTTAGACTAGGCCGCCGTCGTCGCTGTAGACGTCGGCGGTTTCTTCTTCCGCAGTGGGGGTGGGTTCGAGGTAGGACTCGTAGCCGGAGTAGGGGATGTTGGACGTGAGGAACGTCAGCACGGTGTCGATGACCATGCGGCGCATGCCGTCGACGTTGCGGCGGCTTGCAAAGTCCACGTCGCTGACGCTCAGTGCGGTCAGGCTGTTGCCCACGCGGAAGAAACACAGCGATGCGACCAGCGTGAGCAGATCGACAGCGGAGATACCTGGGCGGAATGCTCCCGCGTCTTGGCCTGCGAGCAACAGACGTTCAACGTGGAGGAGTACTTCGTTCTCGCTGACAAGCGCTGCGGCGTCTTCTTCGGCGGCGACGGGGTCGAGGTTTTCACGCAGGACGAGGCGCACACCGTCGGGGTGGTCCAAAAACGCGTGGTAGAGGGCGTCGATGTAACGGCGCATCCCCTCGACGGGGGCGGCGTAGGAGCGGGTGGCGATGTCCTGAGGCGGGGTGATGCGAGCACTTGCCACCTTGAGCGCTGCGAGGTACAAGCCGCGCTTGTTACCAAAGTGGTAGTGGATCATGCGCTTGCTCATGCCCGTGGTGCGTGCAAGCGCGTTGAGTTTGACGTCGTCGTAACCGTTGTGGGCAAACGCGACAATCGCGGCATCGACGACAGCACCGGGGGAAGGGGAGGTGGCAGTCTCGGGTGCGGCGGTGTCGGCCATGTCCGTGGGCTCCCTTTCGGTGTGGCTCGGTGTGGTGGGGTCGTCGATACGCTTCTTTGCTTCTTCTCATCGTGCACCACTTGGCAGATCAGTGGCGCAGTACCGGCCAATGTTGCCCCCTGTGGGGGTAGGTTGAAGGGGAAACAGAAACAGAAAGAGGAGGCCTCATCATGTCCCAGACCCCCGCAAATGTCGTTGTTACCGGCGCAGCAGGCAACATTGCGTACTCGTTGCTGTGGCGCGTGGCAGCAGGCGATGTCTTCGGCCCCGATCGTCCGGTGAACCTGACGCTGCTGGAGATCCCGGAGGCAGTGCGTGCGGCTGAGGGCACGGCAATGGAGCTCAACGACTCGGCGCTGCCGCTTCTGAACAAGATCACGGTGACCGACGACGCAAACAAGGCATTCGACGGTGCGCAGGCGGCGTTCCTGGTGGGGGCGAAGCCGCGCGGCAAGGGGGAGTCGCGCGCGGACATGCTGGCTGCAAACGGCAAGATTTTCATCGGACAGGGGCAGGCGATCAACAACGGTGCTGCGGATGACGTCCGCGTGCTGGTGGTCGGCAACCCGGCGAACACGAATGCCTACATTGCGAACAAGGCGGCGCCGGATGTGCCAGCGGATCGCTTCAACGCGCTGATGCGTTTGGACCACAACCGTGCGCTGTCGATGCTCTCGCAGCAGCTCGGGGTGGCCTCGAGCGCCATTGAGCGCCTGACAGTGTGGGGCAACCACTCGGATACGCAGTTCCCGGACATCACCTACGCCACGGTGGACGGCAACCCGGTTGAGGTGGATCGCGCCTGGTATACCGACGAGTTCATCCCGCGCGTGGCCAAGCGCGGCGCGGAGATCATCGAGGTGCGCGGTAAGTCCTCGGCGGCGTCTGCGGCGTCGGCGTCGGTGGATCACATGCGCGACTGGGTGCAGGGCACGGCTGGCAAGTGGACGACGGCTGCGTTGCCGTCGACGGGCCAGTACGGCGTGGACGAAGGGCTTGTGTTCGGCTTCCCGGTGACGGGTGAAAACGGTGCGTGGGAGGTCGTCGAAAAGCTGGAGCTCAGCGACGATCAGCGGGCTCGTATCGACGCCAACATCACCGCCTTGAAGGACGAGGCGGCGATCGCCGACAAGCTGTTCTAGGTAGCTCGTTAAGATAGGTCGCGTGACTGACAAAAATCTGAACCGCACTGACGCGCTGCCGAAGTCGTGGGAGCCCAGCGACCACGAACGCGACCTCTACGAAGGCTGGGTCAAGGCAGGCTATTTCACTGCCGACGCCCACTCTGACAAGCCTGCGTACTCCATCGTGCTGCCGCCGCCAAACGTGACGGGTCAGCTGCACATGGGCCATGCGCTCGACCACACGCTGATGGACTCCCTGGTGCGCCGCAAGCGCATGCAGGGCTACGAGGTGCTGTGGCTGCCGGGCATGGACCACGCAGGCATCGCCACCCAGACCAAGGTCGAGGCGAAGCTCAAGGCCGAAGAAGGCAAGGACCGCTACGACTACGGCCGTGAAGAGTTCATTGACCGGGTGTGGGAGTGGAAGGAGCAGTACGGTGGCACGATCACCTCGCAGATGCGTGCGATCGGCGATTCCGTCGACTGGTCCCGCGAGCGCTTCACGCTGGACGAGGGCCTGTCGCGCGCCGTCCAGACCATCTTTAAGCAGCTCTACGACCGCGGCCTGGTCTACCGCGATTACCGCCTGGTCAACTGGTCGCCGGTGCTGGAGACTGCTGTGTCCGACATTGAGGTCGTGTACAAGGACGTCGAGGGCGAGTTCGTCTCCATTCGCTACGGCTCGCTTGACGACGACCAACCGCACCTGATCGTTGCCACGACGCGTGTGGAGACGATGCTGGGCGACGTCGCCATCGCCGTTCACCCTGACGACGAGCGCTACTCCCACCTCATCGGCGAAGTCTTCGAGCACCCACTGCGCGAAGGTATGCAGGTCAAGGTCATTGCCGACGACTACGTGGACATGGAACTCGGCACCGGTGCGGTGAAAATCACCCCGGCGCACGACCCGAACGACTACGAGATGGGTCTGCGCCACGACCTTGAGATGCCGATCATCATGGACGAAAAGGGCCGCATCGCCGATACCGGCACCAAGTTTGACGGCATGAGCCGCGAAGAAGCCCGCGTCGCCGTGCGCGAGGCGCTGGCTGAGCAGGGCCGCATTGTGAAGGAAGTGCGCCCGTACGTCCACTCCGTGGGCCACTCGGAACGCTCCGGTGAGCCGATCGAGCCGCGCCTGTCCCTGCAGTGGTTTGTCAAGGTCGATGAGCTGGCCAAGATGTCCGGCGACGCCGTGTGCGAAGGCGACACGAAGATTCACCCGGAGTCGATGGAGAAGCGCTACTTCGACTGGGTGGACAACATGCACGACTGGACCATTTCGCGCCAGTTGTGGTGGGGCCACCGCATCCCGATCTGGTACGGCCCGGAGGACGACAACGGCGAGCGTGACGTGGTTTGCGTCGGCCCGGACGAAGAGCCGCCGGCAGGCTACGAGCAGGATCCAGACGTTTTGGATACCTGGTTCTCGTCGGCACTGTGGCCGTTTTCCACGATGGGTTGGCCGGACAAGACCCCGGATTTGGAGAAGTTCTTCCCAACCACCGTGCTGGTTACCGCCTACGACATCCTGTTCTTCTGGGTTGCCCGCATGATGATGTTCGGCACCTTTGCAGGCTCGACCACCCCGGAGATCCTGGGGGAGGGTAAGGATGGCCGCCCGCAGATCCCGTTCGAGCACCTCTACCTACACGGCCTGGTGCGCGACGAGAAGGGCCGCAAGATGTCGAAGTCCTTGGGCAACGGCATCGACCCGATGGATTGGGTGGAGCAGTACGGTGCGGATGCGCTGCGCTTCGCCCTGGCTCGTGGTGCGAACCCGGGTGTGGACCTGCCGATTGGCGACGACCACGCCACCGCCGCCCGCAACTTTGCCACCAAGCTGTTTAACGCCACCAAGTTCGCGCTCATGAACGGCGCGCGCGTGGACGCGTTGCCTGCACGCGAGGCGCTGACCGACGCTGACCGTTGGATCCTGGATCGAGCCGAGGAAGTCCGCGCCAAGGTGGACGCCTACCTGGACGATTACCAGTTTGCCAAGGCTAACGAGGCGCTTTACCACTTCGCGTGGGATGAGCTGTGTGACTGGTACCTGGAGATCGCCAAGACCCAGATCCCGCGGGACGAGGCTGACGCCTCGTCGGAAGAGAAGGACCGTGGCGAGAACACCAAGGTTGTGCTTGGCCGTGTGATCGATGTTGTGCTGCGCCTGCTGCACCCGACGATGCCGTTTATCACCGAGGTGCTGTGGAAGGCACTGACCGGCGGCGAAACGGTGACGCTCGCGCCGTGGCCGACCGCAGAGGACACCAACGGTGGTGCCGCGACTGACGAGGACGCTCGCCGTCGCATCGAAGATTCGATCAAGCTGATCACCGAGCTGCGTCGCTTCCGCTCTGATCAGGGTGTGAAGCCGTCGCAGAAGGTGCCGGCTCGCCTGGACTTCGCTTCGGCTGATCTGGTTGGCCAGGAGGCAATGGTGCGCCAGATTGCGAAGGTGACGGCGCCGGACGATGACTTTGAGGCATCGGCAAGCATTGAGATGCGCCTGAGCAAGGTCAACCTGGACGTCGCGTTGGATACTTCCGACACCGTCGATGTCGCTGCGGAGCGCAAGCGCCTGGAAAAGGAGCTTGCGGCGGCGCAGAAGGAGCTCGACACCACTGGCGGGCAGCTCGCCAATGAGCAGTTCTTGGCTAATGCGCCGGCGCAGGTCGTCGAGAAGATCAAGGCGCGTCAGAAGGTCGCACAGGAAGAGTTTGAGCGCGTCACGGCTCGTCTTGAGGCGCTGAAGTAATGGCGGATAAGTCGTTCGACCCGGAAGCGCGGGCAGCGTACGAGGCACTTCGAGCACAGCTTGGCGACGACGCCCTCGAGGGCATCGACATCGCCGACCTCGAATCCGGCCGTGACACCGACTTCGGCCACCTGGAGATGACCGATCACGGCATCACGCTCAACCTTGCCGACATGCCGGCCGAGACCGGCGCGGACGGCTCCGACGCCGATACCGACGAGCCTGTACCAACCCTGGCTCCGGAGGGCGACCACCCGGACTTTGACAAGGTGGTCGCCCAGTTGGATGCGCGTGCGGCGGCGAATGACCCGAACCCGTCGCTGGACCGCATTGCGATGCTGATGGATCTTTTGGGTACGCCCCAGCAGTCCTTCAACGTCATTCACGTGGCGGGCACGAACGGCAAGACGTCGACGGCGCGTATGGCGGAGTCGATCCTTCGCGCGCTGAACCGTCGCACGGGGTTGTTCACCTCGCCGGAGTTGGAGCGTGTCACCGAGTGCATCCTCATCGATGGTGAGGAGATCTCCCAGACCCGTTTCGTGGATGTGTGGCGCGATATTGAGCCGTACGTGGACATGGTGGACGCGCACTTCCGCGAGCGCGGCGAGGCGGAGATGAGCCGTTTCGAGCTGCTTGTCGGCATTGCGTACGCGGCGTTTGCGGACGCACCCGTGGATGTTGCGATCGTCGAGGTCGGCATGGGCGGCACCTGGGATGCGACGAACGTGGTGGAGGCGGACGTGTCCGTCATCACCCCGATCGGTATCGACCACCAGCGGTTCCTCGGTGAGACGATCGAGGAGATCGCCACGCACAAGGCAGGCATTATCAAGGCCCGGGAGCGCGACGGCTACGGACCGGCGGAAAACATCGCCATCGTTGCTGAGCAGGAGCCGGAGGCGATGCACGTCATCCTGGAGCGTGCGGTGGAAACCGGCGCGGCGGTGGCGCGACAGGGCCACGACTTTACTATCGACGACTCCTCAGTCGCCGTCGGCGGCCAGCAACTATCGCTGCAGGGCCTTGGCGGAGTCTACGACGACATCTTCTTGCCGCTTTCCGGCGCACACCAGGCAGAGAACGCTTCGGTGGCGCTGGCTGCGGTGGAGAGTTTCTTCGGCGTGTCCCGCGAGCACCCGTTGGATATGGATTCGGTGCGCCAGGGCTTCGCGGAGGTGAAGGTGCCTGCGCGCGTGGAGCGTGTGTTGGGCGATCCGGTGGTGCTCATTGACGCCGCTCACAACCCCCATGGCGCGGCCACGCTTGCCGAGGCGATGCAGCGCGACTTCAACTACCAGTCCGTCATCGGCGTGGTGTCCATCTTCGCGGACAAGGACGCCCGTGCGATGCTGGCAGCGCTCGAGCCGGTGCTCGCGGATGTGGTGATCACCCAGAACACCGACCCGCGCGCGATGGATGCCTACGAGTTGGCGGAGATCGCCTACGAGATCTTCGGCGATGAGCGTGTGCGTGTCGACGACAACCTGCCCTCGGCGATCGAACTCGCCATCGAGTTGGCCGAGGAGGAAGGCCCCGAAGGCGTCGGTGTGCTCATCACCGGCTCCGTTGCCACCGCAGGTCAGGCGCGCACCTACCTCCGTTCGTCGCGGGGTGTGCAGTGACCGCGCACCTGCTGTTGCCTGGCACGGCGCCGGTGATTGTTACGGCGCCACACGCCGTGGAGCAGCAGCGCGACGGCAAGATCAAGCTTGCGGAGCCCGCGACCCGTTGGCTCGCGGAGCAACTCCACGAGTACGCAGGTGCTACAGCGTTGATCAAGACCGACGCGGATAAGGCGGATCCGAACTCGGACGAGCACAGTCCGTTCCGGGACGTCGCGGTGCGCGAGGTCGAGCAGCGTGGGATCGTTGCGGGCATCGACTTGCACCAGATGAACCCGGACCGGCCCGATCAGGTAATCCTGGGAACCGGTCGCGGGCGCAACATCCACGACGATTGGCGGGTGCGCGACATTGTGGTCGCCGAGTTCAACGCGTGCGGTGTGCCCGTGCTTGTCGACGAAATCTTTCCCGCAATGGGACTTCACCGCGTGTCCTCCGATGTCGCGGCGCGGACCAACATCCCGTATGTGCAGGTGGAGATGAACAGTGCTGCGCTCGACGAGGGGCCGCGCGAACATATGCTGGCTGCCCTGACTCGCGTAGTGCAGCGCTTTGCGGAGGAATTGGCGTGAAACCGACCTGGCTGGTGACTAACCGATGGCTGCACTGGGACAAGTTTGAGTGGCAGTTCGACCAGATCATCGGGGCATCACACGGCCAGATTAAGCGTGTGACCACTGACTACGCGGTTACTCATTTGGACGACCTTCCCGAGGTGGCCTTCGTCATGGATAAGGATGTCGCCGCGGTTGCGCAGTTGGAGGCGTTCGGGGTCAGGTGCGTGAATTCGTCGCAAAGCATTGCGCTGTGTGACAACAAGGCGTACACGCATGCGGCGCTGACTCGGGCGGGGATCGCGCACCCGAAAACGATCACCGCGCCGCTGGTGTACCGCAACCTCGCGGCGGAGGAATGGGCCAACAGCGAGTTTGTTGCCGCGGTCGAACACTCCCTGGGGTTTCCGGCGGTGGCGAAACATGCCGTCGGGTCGTGGGGCAGCGGGGTGTTTCTTGTAAAAAGCCGCGACGAGCTCATCGACATGCTGCGTGAGGCGTACCCCTCACCGGTGATTGTGGAGGAGTACGTCGCTGGCTCGCACGGCCGCGACGCGCGGATCTACATGGTGGGCGACACACCCGTCGCAGCGATGCGGCGCTTTGGCCAAGGTGGAGATTTCCGCGCCAACATCACAGGTGGTGGGCGTGCGGAAGCCTGGGATCCCCCGGCCGAATACGTCGACGTTGCGCGCGCCGCGATGGCAGCGCTCGGGCTGGATATTGGGTCGGTGGACTTCCTTGATGCGCAAGACCCCCTGGTCGGCGAGGTGAACTCGAACGCGCAGTTTGCGTCGCTGACGGAAACCACCGGAATCGATGTCGCAGCAGCAGTCGTTGAATATCTGGAGCAGCTATGACCGAGATGTACCTGCCGGCCCGTGAGGTGCGACTCAACGGGAAGAAAGCCAGTGTGGCAACCTACCCGGTGAACTCACTGGTCATCGGCCGGGATTGGCCGGGCTGGGAGGGGCTCAGCGATTTCCACCCGGCGCTCTTGGACGGCACTACCGCGGTGCAGTTGATCAAGGGTGGTGCGGGCGAGGAGGCATCTGCAACCGCACGCATCCTCCGTGCCGTGCCTGACGGTGTCGCGTCGGTTCAGCCTGTGCACGCGGAGGTGTTTTCCACCAACGTGAAACAGCGCGCAGACAAGGCGGGCGATAGTTCGATCGTGATCAGCGAGTCCGTTCGCGCCCGGCTGCCGGAAGCGGAGCACTACCGGGTGGTATGCCCGTTTACCAGGTGCTCGTTCGTTGTCACCCGCGACGAGATCGAGACGTTCCCAGAAGGCGAATACTCCGACGGCACCATCAAGATTTCTCGTTATCAGCGCATCCTGTTGCGTCTGCACCCGCCGATGGACATCACAAAGGCGCATCGCGACGCTATCCCGCCAGAGCACCACACGCTCATTGACACCCACTACAAGGACAGGGGTGTTTGGCCGCGCGAGCGTATCGACGACATCGCGTACCCAGACCGCATCCAACTCAATAGGGCCCTTCGTGCGGCGAAATTCTTCGACATCATGGTCGTGCCGATGATCGAAGGCGAAGGTACATCGGTGTTCGGGGACAACGAACGTTCCACCGCGCGCAAGAACCCGCTGCGCAGGTCCTGGTACTGGACCGCGAGGAAGCTCCTCGGTTCGCGAACCTACGTGATGCGGGTCGCTCGACCGAACGACATCGACGAGTCCCGCGCAGTGGTGCGACTCACCGCGGATTCGATGCAGTCGTTGGGCATCGAGGATTCGGATATTGTGCGGCTGCGCTACGGCGACCGCACGATTGCGGCGCGTGCGATGGTGATTGTCGACGACGCCCGTTTCCGCCAGAACTCTCACATCAGCGTCATCGAGCCACTCGATGCGGTCATTGGTATTCCGTCGAAACTGCGCGGACAACTTGGTGTACCGAGCATTAACGAGTCGGTGAAGGTAGACCGCGACGTCAACCACCTGTTGCGCAAGACCTTGAACGTGTACATTTTGTCGGCGCTCGCGTGGCTGTTTACCGTGCTGCAGGTCATCCCGGAAGGTCCTCGAGCGACGATTGGCACCGTGGGGTTGTTCGTTCTCGCGCTGCCGTTCATTGTCTACCTTGCGGCGGCGCCGCGCCGGGCGCAGGTTATGGATGCCAGCTAGGTCTGGCTACGATTACCACCATGGCGAGAAAGCAGACGCAGCAGGAAATGGGCCCACTTGGGCCCGGTCACGCTCCGGTGAAGGATCCGATGGCTGGGCTTACCGGTGTTCTGTCCGGCACGTTGATCATGGAAGCGATCACGATCTTGCTCATCCTCACGGTGATCCTCAAGGTAGATGAGGGCGAGCACTGGACCACGTTTAACTGGGTCTACATCACCTTTGTTGGTCTGGCGCACGTGGTGATGGCTGCGTTTCAGCGCAAGCCCGGCGCCCTGTGGATCGACCTGGCGTTGCAGGTCCCGCTGATTTTTGGCTTTTTCATCCACTGGTCGGTGACCGCTGTGGGCGTGATCTTCGGCATCGTGTGGTACTTCATCATCCAAATGCGCTCGGAGATGATCCAGCGCATGCGTCACGGTTACCTGGTTACTCAGCACCTGGGGACGTAAGTTCGCGCCGCAGGATTTTGCCTGCTGCGCTTCGGGGGATTGCGTCGACGAAGGTGACCATTCGCACCTTTTTGTAGGGGGTGACGCGCTCGGCGACCCAAGCCATGATGGCGTTGTCGCTCAGCGCTTGTTGTGTGACGACGAACGCCCGTGGCACCTCCTCAACCACCCCGTCCACCGTTCGGCGGTGGCCGGTGACGGCGACGTCGTCGATGTCGGGGTGGGTAAGCAGGAGCGCTTCGAGTTCTGCGGGGGCGATTTGGAACCCGTGGTACTTGAACACGTCCTTGGCGCGGTCGATGATGGTGACCGTTTCATCTTCGTTGATCCGGGCGATGTCGCCGGTGTGCAGCCAGCCGTCCTGGATGGCGTTTGCGGTGGCAGCCGGGTTGTCCAAGTAGCCACGCATGAGTTGAGGCCCGCGCACGAGGAGTTCGTTGTCCTGGCTGAGGCGGAACTCGGTGTTGGGGATGGCGAACCCGATCGTGCCCGGATCGGACTTGCCGGAGATGCCGACGTGGGTCACGGGTGCGGATTCGGTCGTGCCGTAGCCTTGTAGGATTTCAACGCCGATGTGGCGCTCGACTTTGCGCGCCAGGTTCGTATCCAGCGATGCCGCGCCGCACACCAAAAAACGGGTGGTGGCGAAATCTTCAGGGGTGGGGTGGTTGGACAACGCGAGTGCAAGCGGGGGAGCGATGTAGGACACATCGATTGCGCGGCCGCGGTGGGCAGCGGTGAACTCAGCAAGGTTGAAGCGGGCCGCGGTGGTGACGTGTCGGCGTGCGGTCAGCGACGACAACAGCAGTGTGTTTAGCCCATAGATGTGTGAAAACGGCAGGGGGGCGATCACACCACCGCCCCGGCCGATGCCGCTTGCAGCCAGTGCTGCGTTGAACTGGGCGGCGTTGGCGGTGATCGCGACGTGGGTTAACTCCACGCCTTTCGGCAGGCCTGTGGTGCCGGAGGAAAACGGAATCACCGCAACGTCGTCAGCGCTTCCGACGGGGTCGAACTCGCCGGGGCGGATGTCCTCGGCGGTGACGCGGTCAGTGGTGTGGGCGAGGGTTGCGAGGTGGTTCGCTTCGTCGTCGATAAGCGAATGCCCAATGACGCACACACGTGCGCCAGTCGCGGATGCGCCGAGGAAGCCGGCGGCGAAGTTGATGGAGTTCGGCATGCGCAGCTCGACGACGCTGCCCGGGCCCACGCCGCGCGCGGCGAGCGAGGCCGCAGTGCCGAGCGCCAACGCACGCAACTGCGGGTACGTGACTGTGCGGCCAGTGTCGATCTCCGTAATTGCGGGGGTATCCGGCAGCGCCTCTTCATCCGCCGCAAAGACAGACGCGAACAGGGTTGTCCCCGGTAGATCAATATCCGGAAGTGGGCTGCGGTGACACATGGGGGCAAGACTACGGCATAGCCAAGACGTGCAACACGTGTCGGGTTGGGTAAGATTGCGAGCCATGACTGAACGTACTCTGATCCTGATCAAGCCGGACGGCGTGGCAAACGGCCACGTCGGCGAAATCATTTCCCGCATCGAGCGCAAGGGCCTGAAGCTCGTCGAGCTCGACCTGCGCACCGCTGACCGCGAGACCGCTGAGAAGCACTACGCAGAGCACAAGGACAAGCCGTTCTTCGGCGATCTGGTCGACTTCATCACCTCCGCTCCGCTGGTAGCTGGCATCGTCGAGGGCGAGCGCGCCATCGAGGCGTGGCGTCAGCTCGCTGGCGGCACCGACCCGGTGTCCAAGGCAACCCCGGGCACCATTCGTGGCGACTTCGCCCTGACCGTTGGTGAGAACGTCGTGCACGGCTCTGACTCTCCGGAGTCCGCTGAGCGCGAGATCGCTATCTGGTTCCCGAACCTCTAAGCGGTAAGTCCGCTTCCCGGCACCGTGCCCCGTGTGAGGGGCGCAGGTGCCGTTTTCGTTTCCACGAAACGAAACTCTATGATTTTCTACGGCTTTTATTGGATTTAAAGAAATCGCATGTCTACACGATGCGATGGAGGGTAGATGGCAACGTCATCACGGTCCGAGCAGGCGCGCGCGATTGAAAAGCGCGCAGCAATTCTTCACGCAGCAACTGAATTGCTGCTCAACGAGGGACTCCGCGGCGTGACCCACCGGCAGGTGGCCGCCGAAGCAAAAGTGCCGGTCGGGTCGATCGGTTACTACTATTCCACGCGCGAAAAGCTCGTGGTCACATGCCTGGATCAGCTTTTTGAGTCCCGCCGTAAGGTGTTCCACGAGATCATGGGTGGCAGCGTCGACCTGAAGGACCCTGTGCAGTTCGCTGAAGCGGTTGTCAATGTCATCTCGTGCGCACAAGCAGAGCGCGTACGCCAGACGGTCTACGCTTTCGTCGATTCCGAACGCGAGCCGGGCGAAGTGCAGGCGTTTTCCTCCGCTGGTCTTGAGGAGCTCAAGGGCATGGTCACCAAAATGATGGAACAGCATGGTGTGGACGGTCTGAACTCCACCCGTGTTGTCCAGGTAGCCGTCGGTGCTGCGGTGACCGAAAACCACCGCGACGCCCCGGTTTCTGCGGTGATTGATCTCCTGCGTGTCGCCGAGCAGTAGCGTCGCGTATCTGTGGCACGAAAGTTGTGCAAGAATGAGTCTCAGGCGACGAGCAAGGATGACTCGGAGCTGAGAAACTTTTGCATACCCGTGGCACACGATGTTCCGCGCGGCTGCTCGGTAGTCTTGCCGGCGCCCGGACATGACGGTTGGCCACGGCAGGAACACTGGAGCGTGCCGCTTTGGCTAAAAATAAATCAAACCGTTTCGCCGATTTTGACCGCTCGGCGCTGTCGGAAAAGACCAGGGTGTTCAACCTGGCGAAAATGCTTGATGTCCCATCGAAGGACTTGGTTGTCGCACTCGCAGACTTAGGTCTGGTGAAGGTTGCGCAGTCTACGTTGACCAAGGCGGAAGCAGACATGCTTCTCGACGCCTTGGCGGCAGGGGCCAGCACCACATCCGACCCTGAGCGCGATAAAGAGGCGGATGAGAAGATCCGTAACCGCGTGCGCAAGGACGTGGAAAACGAGATCCACCAGATCGAAGAAAAGGTCGAGGCGGAACTGCAGACGGCTGAAGAACCGGCCGAGGAGCCTGCCGAAGAACCAGCGGAGGAACCGGCCGAGGAACCGCTCACCGATATCGAGCCCGAGATCACCCCGGCGCCGCAGGAGGATCCGGAAGAGGATCGCATCCCCGCTACTCACGCGCCGCTGTTTAAGGCACCGACGCGTTCGGAACGCCGCCGCGCCACCCGCAAGGCGAAGCCGGCCGAGGACACCGCCTCACAGAAGCAGCAGGTAGACGAGCCACTCGAAGATAGCCAGGTAGAGGATTCGGGTGAGGGTGTCGTCGATACGCACAGCGAGATCGACGAGCCTGTAGCGATCAAGGGGTCGTCTCGTCTGGAGGCGCAGCGCCGTCGTCGCTCGGAGCGCCGCGAGGAACACCGCAAGCGCTCCCGCATTGTGAGCCAGGCGGAGTTCTTGGCGCGCCGCGAATCGGTCGAGCGCCACATGGTCGTGCGTGAACGGGAGCGCCACGACGGGCAGGGGCGGATCACGCAGGTTGGTGTGCTTGAAGACGGCATGCTCGTCGAGCACTTTGTTACCTCCGATGCGCAGGCCTCGATGATTGGCAACATCTACCTGGGGCGTGTGCAAAACGTGCTGCCGAGTATGGAAGCTGCCTTCATCGACATCGGGCAGGGCCGCAACGGTGTGCTCTACGCCAGCGAGGTGGATTGGAAGTCTGCCGGCCTCGGTGGGCGTTCGCGCCGCATCGAGCATGCGCTGAAGTCCGGCGACCAAGTACTGGTGCAGGTGACTAAGGATCCGATCGGGCACAAGGGTGCACGGTTGAGTACCCAGATTTCGCTCGCGGGCCGCTACCTCGTCTACGTCCCGGGTGGGCGCAGCGCAGGTATCTCCCGCAAGTTGCCTACCCCGGAGCGCAAGCGCCTCAAGCAGATCCTTGCGGACGTGGTGCCGGGCAAGGGCGGTGCCATCATCCGCACCGCCGCAGAGGGCGTCAGCGAGGAAGCGATTGCTGCGGACGTGAACCGTCTGCACAACCAGTGGACCTCGATTCAAAAGCGCGCCGAGGAGGAGAAAAACTCCAAGGGTGCCAAGCCGGTGACCCTCTACGAAGAGCCGAACCTGCTGGTCAAGGTTGTGCGCGACCTGTTCAATGAGGACTTCACCTCTCTGATCGTGGATGGCCGGAAGCCCTGGAACACCGTGCAAGCGTACGTGCAGTCGGTTGCGCCGGATCTGCTGGACCGGTTGGAGAAGTTCGACCGCAACGCACACGACGGCAAGGATGCGTTCGAGGAATACCGCGTCGACGAACAGATCTCCAAGGCACTGTCGCGCACCGTGTGGCTGCCGTCGGGCGGCACGTTGGTCATTGACCGCACTGAGGCGATGACGGTGATCGACGTCAACACCGGCAAGTTCACCGGCTCCGGTGGCTCGCTGGAGGAGACGGTCACCTCGAACAACCTCGAGGCGGCTGAGGAGATCGTGCGTCAGATTCGCCTGCGCGACATCGGCGGCATGATCATCATCGACTTCATCGACATGATCCTGCCGGAAAACCAGGACCTCGTGCTGCGCCGTCTCAACGAGGCGCTGGGCCGCGACCGCACCCGCCACCAGGTCTCTGAGGTGACCTCGCTGGGCCTGGTGCAGTTGACTCGCAAACGCCTGGGCACCGGCCTGTTGGAGACGTTCTCCAAGCCGTGCGAGTGCTGCGACGGCCGCGGTGTTGTGCTCACCGAGGACCCCGTCGAGGCCGAGGAGAGGAAGCCCGACCGCCCTGCTCGCAAGTCTCGCGAGTCGAAGCAGTCTCAGCGCAAGCCGCAGCAGAAGCAGCCGCTTGACGACGACCACATGGACGAACTGCTCGACTCCATCTTCTCCTCTGACAAATCTGCAAACGGCTCCGCTGAGGAGCCGACTGAAGAGTCGGCTGGCGAAGAGAAGCCGCGCCAGACCCGCCGTCGCGGGCGCCGTGGCGGCAGCCGTGGCCGCGGCCGCTCCGACGCCCCGCAGCGTGGTGAGCAGCGTGACAGCGCCACCACCCCGGAGCGCGGCGAGCGGTCCGAGAAGCCGGCGCAGCCAGAGAAGCCGACCCAGACGTACGAGGAAGCGGTTGAGGAGTTCGAGGCCTCGCCGCGCCGCAAGCGTCGCACGCGCGGCAACTCCCGATCCGATCACAGGCCGCGCCGGGAAGACTTCGAGCAGGAGTCGCAAGCGCAGCAGGAACAGCAGGTACAGCAGGAAGAAAAGGCCCTGAAGCGCAGTGCGTCTCGTAAATCGAGGAGCGCAGAAGCAGGGGCAACCGTGCAGGTGACGACGAAGACGAACCGTCGTGGTCGCCGTCGTGTTGTCCGCAAGTCGGCAACCTCTGCGCCGGTGCGTCAGCACGTCGCAGCGGATCCGGAGGACAAGCCGGTGAAGAAGGAGACTCGTCGACAAGCGCCTGCTGCACGACGTGGCCGCCGCCGTGCTACCCGACGTGGTGGCGGGCGCGGTTTGGAGTAACGCGTAGGGGCGGTGTAGTCTTTGGCAGTCGCTGTTTTGGGGCGTGCCGCCTCGTTGCCTTTGCATGCGGGCACGGCTGGCCACGTTAGGCCCTAAAACGCTTAAGTTGTTCCATTCCGACCTCGTTGCATGCCGGGGTTGGGCGAGTAGAGATAAGGGGTAACCCTCTATGTACGCGATCGTCAAGACCGGCGGCAAGCAGTACAAGGTTGCCGAAGGCGACCTCGTCAAGGTCGAGAAGCTTGAGGGTGAAGCAGGCGACAAGGTCGAACTCACCCCGGTCCTTCTCGTTGATGGCGCAAACGTCACCTCCGGTGCCGACGCTCTGTCCAAGGCAAAGGTCTCCGCGGAGATCGTTGAGCAGAGCAAGGGCAAGAAGGTCAAGATTCTGAAGTACAAGAACAAGACCGGCTACAAGGTCCGTCAGGGTCACCGCCAGCCGCTGACCACCGTCAAGATCACTGGCATCAAGTAACCAACTAGGAGAGATTGAACTATGGCAACCAAGAAGGGTGCATCCAGCTCCTCGAACGGTCGTGACTCTGAGTCGAAGCGCCTCGGCGTGAAGCGCTTCGGTGGCCAGCAGGTCAAGGCCGGCGAGATCATCGTCCGCCAGCGCGGCACCAAGTTCCACCCGGGCGACAACGTCGGCCGTGGTGGCGACGACACGCTGTTCGCACTGGCCTCCGGCTCCGTGCAGTTCGGCATCAAGCGCAAGCGTCGCATTGTCAACATCATCCCGGCTGACGGCCAGGGTGTTGCTTCCGAGGTCCTCGAGCAGGCTGAGGCAGCAGGCGTTGTTGAGGAAAACACCGCAACCGCGTAAGCGCGTGTAACGCTTCGGCGCCGCAGGTCCCGTGCATTCGGGCTTGCGGCGCTTTTTGCATATCATCGTCCGTGTTACAGAAAGGCGGAAAACAACCATGGCTCAATTCGTTGACCGTGCCACCCTGCACCTCCAAGCCGGCGATGGTGGCCACGGCTGTGTGTCCGTCCACCGCGAAAAGTTCAAACCCCTCGGCGGTCCGGACGGTGGCAACGGCGGCCACGGTGGCGACATCATCCTTGAGGTTTCCACACAGGTCCACACCCTGCTGGATTTCCAATACCGCCCGCATGTGAAGGCGAAGCGTGGTGGCAACGGCGCGGGTGATTGGCGCAACGGTGCACGCGGCGAGGATCTCGTGCTCGAGGTGCCGGTCGGCACCGTTGTGCGCAGCGAAGAGGGCGAGGTGCTCGCAGACCTCACCGTGCCTGGCACCCGCTTCATCGCTGCGGAAGGCGGCTTCGGCGGCCTCGGTAACGCGGCGTTGGCTACCGCGAAGCGTAAGGCGCCGGGCTTCGCGCTCAAGGGTGAACCGGGCCAAGCGCTGGACCTGATCCTGGAACTGAAGTCCATGGCTGATGTGGGCCTGGTGGGTTTCCCGTCGGCGGGGAAGTCGTCGTTAATTGCAGTGCTCTCCGCGGCAAAGCCGAAAATTGCGGACTACCCCTTTACCACGCTCGCGCCGAACCTGGGTGTGGTTAACGTTGGCCATGACACGTTCACCATCGCCGATGTGCCCGGGCTGATCCCGGGGGCAAGCCAGGGCAAGGGGCTTGGTCTGGACTTCCTGCGTCACATCGAGCGCACCGCCGTGCTGGCCCACATCGTGGATGTGGCCACGATGGAGCCGGGGCGCGACCCGATCTCTGACATCGAGGCGCTGGAGCACGAATTGGATACCTACGCCGAGGCGTTGGATATGGACACCGGCCTGGGCGATCTGCGCGAGCGTCCCCGCATTGTGGTGCTGAACAAGATGGACGTGCCGGAGGCTAAGGAGCTCGCGGAGTTCCTCAAGGACGACATCGAGGAGAAGTTCGGCTGGCCGATCTACATGATTTCCACCGCCACCCGCGAAGGTCTTGATGAGCTGAAGTGGGCGATGTGGGAGATCGTCAAGAAGGCCCGCAAGGCTCGCCCGAAGCCGGAGCGCACCGCTGAGGCTGAGGTGATCCGTCCGCGCGCCGTGGGTCGTTCCAACCGTGGCGGCATCGAGGTCACCCGCGACCCGATGTACCCGGAGGGTTGGCTGGTTACCGGTGAGAAGGCTGAGCGTTGGATCCGCCAGACCGACTTTGAAAACGACGAGGCCATCGGCTACCTCTCTGACCGTCTGAACAAAGCTGGCGTGGAGGAAATGCTGCGCAAGCTCGGCGCGGAAGAGGGCGATACGGTCACGATTGGTGAGATCTCCTTCGACTGGGAGCCATCGATCGGTGGCGACCCGACCCTTGCCGGCCGTGGCCAGGACGCGCGTCTTGGTGGCACCGACCGTGTGTCCTCGGCGGAGCGCAAGCGTGCATCGCAGGCTCGTCGTGGCCTGATCGACGAGTACGACTACGGCACCGGCGAAGAGGCCGATCGCGAGCGCTGGCAGGGATAGGGATGTCGGATCTTCGCAGCCAGATCGCGTCCGCACGTCGCATTGTGGTGAAGCTGGGCACCAGTTCGCTTGTCGACGACACCGGGCAGGTATCCCCAGCAAAAATCGACCGCATCGTCGACGCCATCGAAGGACGCATCGCCCGCGGTACCGACGTGGTTGTCGTGTCCTCCGGTGCGATCGCCGCCGGCATGGTCCCGCTCGGGTTGAAGACGCGCCCGCGAGACCTCGCGACGAAGCAGGCCGCAGCCTCGGTTGGCCAGATCCACCTGGCTCAGGTGTGGGGTGCCTCCTTCGCCCGCTATGGCCGGACGACTGGCCAGGTGTTGCTCACCCAGTCCGATGCAGGTTCGCGTGAGCGCGCCCGCAACGCGCAGCGCACACTCGAGCGGCTGCGTCAGATGGGGGCGGTGCCGATCGTCAACGAAAACGACACGGTTGCCACCTCTGAGATGCGCTTTGGTGATAACGACCGGTTGTCGGCGATCGTCGCTACGCTCATCGCTGCGGACGCGCTGGTGCTGCTCTCTGATGTGGATGCGCTTTACGACCGCTACCCGGCTGAGCCCGGGGCAGTGCGTATCGACGAAGTCCGAACCGGCAAGGACCTCGAAGCCGTCCAAGCCGGCGACGGCGGTGTCTTCGGCACCGGTGGCATGGCCGCGAAGGTGTCGGCGGCTCGCCTGGCTGCACGTGGCGGCGTGCCGGTGCTGCTCACTGCAACGGAGAACATCGACGCCGCGCTCGACCACGGCCAGGTGGGCACCGTGTTCCATACGCGCCCGGGCCGGAAACTTTCGGCGTGGAAGTTCTGGGCGCTCTACGCGGCAGACGCGGAGGGTGTGCTGCGCCTGGACAACGGTGCGGTTGAAGCCGTAACACGTGGCGGCACGAGCCTGCTCGCGGTGGGGATCACCGGGATCGAAGGCGAGTTCCACGCTGGCGACATCGTGGAGATCCTCGGGCCCGACTCTGAAGCCATTGGCCGTGGCGAGGTGGCGTACGACGCCGCCGAACTCGCCGGGATGCTGGGTCGCCACTCCGACGAGTTGCCCGAACACCAGCGCCGCCCAGTCGTCCACGCGGACTACCTGAGCAACTACGCGTCCAGGTTGTAGTCCAGGCTGTAGGCGTTAGCGGAACAGTTCGGTGGGCATCCGCCAGATTTTTTCGCCGAGTGGGGTGATGCGGGTTTCGGGTTTGATCTTCATCAGGAAGTTTTCGTCGCTAGCTGTGCGCGGAAGGTAGGCGAATCCTGGAGTGTTGGTCAGTCCCATGATGGGCGGGTAGGACGGGTCGTAGTCGATGACCACGTCGAATTGGCGGAGGCGTTTCATGAGACCGTTGGCGCGTTCGCGGGACTCGTTTGTCAGTTTTCCGGGCGCGACCATTTCGTGGCCGATGAGCCGGAAAGCGACGAAGGTGGCGTTTTTGGTGAGGGCCGGATCGACGTCCCAGGGCAGGTTCTCTTGGACGGTGGTGATTGGAGAGGTGTAGCCGGCTTGTTTTGCCAGTTGATGAATGTACTGGCGGGAAACGTTGTACTCACGGGCGATTTCTACCTGTCGGTAACCGTTTTCCATCATGTAGATCACGAGCTCGGGCGAGAGGGGAGTTGTCATAGGCAATGCACTTTCTTCTACAGGTGTCGGGGAAACACTACAGGTCCTATAGGTGTGATCACATGAGTTTTCTTGAGGAATTCTTGACGGGCACTGTTAACTTCCTTACAGGGGTGGCGCCCGTGCGATCGTGGACACTCGAATAGTTCCAATGTCGGTGCCGGGGGTCGGGTTCTTCCGTACTCTGGGCAGGCATGAAGTTCACGTATTTGCCAAAGCCCAAAGACGAGCCCATCGCCGCGCTGGAGGCACAGGGCCATGAGTATGTCGCTCTCGAGGACAACCCGGACTTGGTACTGTTCGGCGGCGGTCCGAAGGATTTCCCGGATGAGCTGCCCGACAGCGTGAAGGTCGTGCAGATCCAGTACGCCGGCATCGAGGGTTTGCTGGAGGCTGGCATCCTGGCTGAACATGCGGCCAACGGTGTGCGCTTTGCTAATGCGGGTGGGCTTTACGACGACACCGTGGCCGAATCCACCCTCGCCCTCCTGCTTGCCGTGGAGCACCGTATGAAGGCCGTGGACCGCGAGTGGAACAACACACAGCTGTTCAAAGAGAAAGAGTACCTCTTCGATAACAAGAAGCTCGCCCTGATTGGTGCTGGTGGTATCGGTAAAACCCTGATCCGCTTCTTGGAGCCGTTCGGTATGGAGATCACCGCCGTGAACCGCTCGGGCAACCCGGTGGACGGTGCGGACCGGACCGTTGCCATGAAGGATGCCGACGAGGTCTGGGCCGATCACGATTACTTTGTCCTGCTTACCCCGTTGACGGAGGAGACCCGCCACATGGTGAACACTGATCGGATTGAGCAGATGAAGGACACGGCGGTCGTCGTCAATGTTGGGCGCGGTCCGCTGATTGATACGGAGGCGCTCACCGACGCACTGGTCAACGGCAAGCTCCGTGGCGCTGGTCTTGACGTGACGGAGCCGGAGCCGCTGCCGGCGGACCACAAGCTGTGGGACCTGGATAACTGTGTGATCACGCCGCACACCGCGAATATCCCGCGGTACATGGAACGCCGCATCGGGGCGCTGGCGTTGAAGAACTGGGGCCTCTTCGAAGCGGGGGAGAAGATGTCGACCGAGGTCGACGTCGAGGCCGGGTACTAGATCACCACTACGTCAGTGCGGCAGAGTCCCGCTCTGAGCGCACCGCGTCTGCGACGGATTCTTGCCCGGTGTCCACCCGGGGAAGTTTGGTAAGTCGCGCTAAGGCTTCTGATCGTTTTACGTTTTCAGGGTCGGGCGTGTGCTTGTCGGACATGAAAAAATGGTGCGCCAGCCCACTGTCGGTGTCAAGACCTTGGCAGTTGCATTAACGCTACGATTGCCGCATGACTGCCCAACAGACTGATCAGCAACGCCAAGCCGAGCGCGACGAGGTACTCCAGAAAGCACAGCGTGCCAAGGATGTTGCCCCGACGATTGCGGTGCTGCCGACACCGGCGAAGGATGCGGTGCTGTTGGCGGCAGCGCAGGCACTGGCCGAGCGCGCAGGTGAAATCCTTCAAGCCAACGCGCGCGACATCGAAGAGGGTCGCGCGAACGGGCTGGCGGAGTCGGTGTTGGACCGGCTGGCGCTCGACGAGGAACGCATCGACGGCATCGCCGGGGGGCTGCGCCAGGTTGCGGGCCTGCAGGATCCGGTGGGCGAGGTGCTTACCGGACGTACGCTGCCCAACGGGATTCAGATGAAGAAGGTGCGCGTCCCGCTCGGCGTGATGGGCATGGTTTACGAGGCACGCCCGAACGTCACCGTCGACGCGTTCGGCCTGGCGCTGAAGTCGGGCAACGTGGCCCTGCTTCGTGGCTCCAAGACGGCGCGCCACTCCAACGAGGCGCTCGTCGCCGTGTTGCAGGACGTCCTCGCTGCCAACGATTTGCCGCGCGAGGCCGTGCAGCTCCTGCCATGTGAGAGCCACGATTCTGTCCAGGACCTCATCACCGCTCGCGGGCTGGTGGACGTGGTCATCCCGCGCGGAAGTGCACGTTTGATCAACGCGGTGGTGACCGGCGCGACCGTGCCCACCATCGAGACCGGCACCGGCAACTGCCACTTCTACATCGACGCGTCCGCAGATCTGGACAAGGCGATCGCGATGCTGCTCAACGGCAAGACGCGCCGGGTCAGCGTGTGCAACGCGACAGAGACGGTGCTTATCGACGCCCACCTGTCCGAGACCGACAAACACACCATCATCGCGACGCTGCAGGAGGCTGGTGTGGTGGTGCATGGTGACGTCGATAAGCATGCTGCGTTCGGTGCCACCGTAGAACCCGCAACGGAGGAGGACTTCGCCGAGGAATACCTCAGCATGGACATCGCAAGCGCCATCGTTGACGGCGTCGATGGTGCGACCACGCACATCGCGCGTTACTCCAGCGGCCACACGGATGCGATCGCAGCCCAAGACGCAGATGCTTTGCGACGATTTGCTGCCGCCGTCGACTCCGCCGCCGTCGTCCTCAACGCCTCGACCGCATTCACGGATGGGGAGCAATACGGCATGGGTGCAGAGATCGGCATCTCTACACAGAAGCTTCACGCACGCGGACCCATGGCGTTACCGGAGCTGACCACCACGAAGTGGATTCTGGAAGGTAATGGCCAGGTGCGCTAGTCTATCGGCGTGCTAAAATCCCGGACCTCCATTCGCGCCAAGTTTGCGCTGTTTGCCACGGCTATTGCGACGGCTGTGACCGCAACGTTGAGCCCCGTCGCACCGACCCCCGAAGCAGACGCGCAGACGCGCTGTCCGGCGGTCGCCGTCATCGCTGCCCGCGGCTCGGGCCAGAACACGCAGATTTACCGCACGAAGTATTCGTGGGCTGCGCCGTGGACCTCCAACGGTTGGGAGGGTGAGACGATTCGTGCGTTCCTGCAGCATGCGGAGCGTCGCTACGCAGCCACCCACGGCGGTAACTCGCTGATGAAGGACGTCGAGGTCATCGGCCTGGAGCCGCGCTACTACCCGGCGACGTTCCCCGAATACGACGTACCGTCGGTTGCCGTACCAAGCACCATCCTGCAGGCACTGGCTCTTGCGCTGCAGTACGCCAACCCGGTGTGGATGATGGCAAGGCGAGTAGCCACAGAGTTCGTGGATTCGGTCCAGATCGGACGCACCGGTGTGATGCAGATGGTCAATGACTACGAGCATCGCAGTGGTTGCCGCCCGAAGTACATCCTGTCCGGCTACTCGCAAGGCGCGATGATTCTGCTTGAGCACGAGCGCGAACTGGCACGCCGTGGCCAGTTGGCGGGTGTGGTCTACTTTGGCAACCCGAACACGGCGGCGGGGGATTGGTCCACCGTCGGCGTGCCAGCAGGTGGTGCCGGAGGCATGCTTGGCTTCTTGCCGTTTAACACCAAGACCGCAGGGGCGACCCCGAACCGCGTGAACTACTGCTTGCCGCAGGACTCCGTGTGTGACCTGTCCATTCAGACGCTGCAGGCATCCCAGCCAACTGGTGGCAACCACGCGCGTTACTTCCGTTGGCCATCGCGCTGGGACAACCAAGTCTCGGATGCTTTCGGCCGATTTGTTGATCAGGTACGCTACCGCTAATGAACCGCATCATTTCCGCTACTGTCGCTGCCGCGTTGTTGGCTGGCGCGACGCCTACTGTTGCCTCGGCCGCAGAGTTTGTGCGCAAGACCGAGGAAACGAAAACCGTCAAGGAGACGTGCCAGTGGAAAGTTGATGAGGAGGGCGGCAACCCCGTCCCGGTGACCAACAGCAAGGGCGAGCAGATCTGTGTCACGGAGACCGTGTCCCAGCCGGGCAGCTCCAACAAGGCAAAGTGGGCTGACGAGTCGAATCGTCCGGTGATCATCGGCACGGTGCTGGGTATTCTCGGCGCGCTGGTCGCAGGCGTCATCGGCATGTCTTTGCTGTTTATTGAGTCGATTAACATCCAGCCACTGCCAGGACGGAGGTAAACACCCAATGGCTGAGCACTACGCGGCATCGCTGGACAACGCCCGGCGCATCGGGGTGATGGGTGGCACGTTCGACCCGATCCACCACGGCCACCTCGTTGCCGCGAGTGAGGTGGCGGATCGCTTCAACCTCGACGAGGTCATCTTCGTACCCACCGGCCAGCCGTGGCAGAAGGCCGACCGGCACATCAGTCCGGCGGAAGACCGCTATCTGATGACCGTGGTGGCCACCGCGTCCAACCCGCGCTTCTCCGTTTCACGGGTGGATATTGACCGTGGGGGACCCACCTACACGATTGACACCCTGCGGGACCTACGAAAACAATTCCCGGACGAGGCCCTGTTCTTTATCACGGGCGCGGACGCGTTGGCGTCGATCATGTCCTGGCACGACTGGGAAGAAATGTTTGAACTCGCCGAATTCGTCGGCGTGACGCGCCCCGGCTACGAGTTGCGCGAAGACATGCTGCCTGCGGATATCCAGGAACGCGTGCACCTCGTGGAGATCCCCGCCATGGCGATTTCTTCGACCGATTGCCGCGAGCGCGCCTCCAATGGGCGCCCGGTTTGGTACCTGGTGCCGGACGGTGTGGTGCAGTACATCGCGAAGAATTCGCTCTACGCACCCTAGGCGCGACCCCTGAACTGGAAATGTTGCGGTCATACGTGGGACAATGGCCCAGTTGATTTGTCCATGACCTGAATAAGGATTGCCACTTGACTGCCCCGCAGATCTCCATTGACCGCGCCAAGGTAGCCGCGAAGGCCGCCGACGAGAAGCTCGGCACCAATATCGCTGTTATCGACGTGTCTAACGTCATGGCGATCACCGACGTGTTCGTCATCGTCTCTGCAGATAACGAACGCCAGGTTGCCGCCATTGTTGAAGAGGTCGAAGGCGACCTGACCGACCTGGGTGTTGAACCGAAGCGCCGTGAGGGCAACCGCGAAAACCGCTGGGTGTTGCTTGACTACGGCAACTTCGTGGTCCATATCCAGCGCGAAGCCGAGCGCGAGTTCTACGGCCTGGACCGCCTGTACGCAGACTGCCCGGCCATTGAGGTCGAAGGGCTCGAGCCTTACGAGCGTCCCGCAGCGTTTGGCGACGAAGCCGACCTGCGCAAAGCCCAGACCATCGAGGACCTTCCTCTGGCAGGTGAGGGACCCGAAGCCGCAGACGACGAGTACTAAGACCCATGCAGCGCCGACTGATTTTGCTGCGTCACGGCGAGACGCTCTATAACGCAACTCGCCGCATGCAGGGCCAGCTGGATACTGAACTGTCCGAGCGCGGACGCGCCCAGGCGCACGCTGCGGCAGAGGACCTGCGGCACTTGGGTATTAACAAGATCGTGTCGTCTGACCTCATCCGTGCGAAGGATACGGCTGATGTGGTGGCGGCAGATTTGGGCCTTGAGGTAGTCGTCGATAAGCGTCTGCGCGAAACCCACCTTGGCCAGTGGCAAGGCAAGACGCACGAGGAAGTGGACACCGCCCACGACGGGGCTCGTGCGTTGTGGCGCACCGACCCCACCTGGGCGCCGCCAGAGGGCGAAAGCCGCATCGACGTTGCGCAACGTTCCCGCGAAGTGGTCATGGAACTCATGCGTGACCACGATGAATGGGACAATGCTGCTGTCCTGCTCGTGGCGCACGGAGGCACCATCGCCGCGCTGACCGCCACGCTGCTTGGTCTGCAGGTGTCTCAGTATCCGCTGTTCAAGGGGCTCGGTAACGCGAACACGTCGCGGCTGGTGGCAATGCCGCGCATTGACGACGACACCAAGACCCAGTGGTACATCGAAGCCTGGAACCGAGGCCGTAACTAATGGGTGTTCGCGTCGTGGTGGATTCCTCCGCGGGGTTGCCGCAGGAGGTCGTGGAGGAACTCGATATCTGCGTCGTTGACCTGCACCGTGTCGAGGGCGCAGAAGGGGAGTCCTCGTCTGGGTTGTCGTCGCTGGAACTCGCCGCCTGTTATGCCCGCCAGCTCGAGCGTGGTGGCGACGACGGCGTGATCGCCCTCCACCTTGCTAAGACGTTCTCGTCCACCTGGTCGGCTGCGGTGGCCGCCTCTGCGGTGTTCCCAGGCACGGTCCGTGTCGTGGAGACGCACTCCGCGGGCATGGCGATCGGCGCCGCAGCGATGGCAGCCGCGACTGTTGCGGCGGAAGGCGGCACGTTAGACGAGTGCGAAGCGATGGCGAAGTCCACCATCGCGCGCTCCGAAACGTGGTTGTACCTGCACCAACTCGACGATTTGCGCAAGTCCGGCCGCCTGCCTGCCGGCACCGCGATGCTCTCGGCTGCGCTGCTGGCAAACAAGCCGATCCTGCACATTCGGGAAGGCAAGCTCGAACTCGCGGGCAAGACTCGCACACAGTCGAAGGCGTTTGCCAAACTCACCGAGTTGGTAGAAGAGCGCGCGTGCGACGAGCCCGTTTTCGCCGCAGTGCAGCACGCGGACGTGCCGGACGCCGCCGAGCAACTCGCGGATCTGCTGCGCGAAACACTTCCGGAAGGCTCACGGGTCATGGTCGAGCCGCTGGTGAAGGTGATCGCGATGCATACCGGCGAAGGGGCAATAGGCCTGTCGGTGGTGTTCTCATCTCGTAATTGTGGATAACTGTTGTTTTCGTCGCCCGTAGATGGCGGGTTATCCACAGATTTTTTCTGACCCCTTGGCGCGTGTGCCGGGGGTTTATAGCGTTTTTGGTGTGAACGCCACTGAACGACTCAAGGAGCTCACCCGGCCCACCGGGGAAGAAGACCTCCTGACGGTGCGCTACCCAGAGCCGCGGGTGCGCATCCCTGTGAAACAAGCTGCGGCCGCCGCCGGTGCAGTGCTGCTCGCCGTCGGCGGATGGGCGGTGACCCGATCCGGCCCCGTGGATGATGAGGGCGTTGCGTGGGAGCAGGTCGCCTCTCCCACCGAGGTCACAGGCACCGTGGTGGTCTCTGTTGTTGGTGAGGTGGAAAACCCGGGCCTGATCACGTTGAACCAGGGTGCACGGGTCGCGGATGCGCTGCAGACGGCCCGGCCATTGCCGGATGCTGACTTGATCTCGATCAATCATGCGCAATTGCTTGTCGACGGCCAACAGATCCACGTCCGCTCCCAACACGCCCCACCGGCCGCCACGGATTCCGGTGGCGGTGCTGGCGCTGGTGGCGCTGCCGCTTCGGCGGGTGGGGTGGTGTCGATCAACTCCGCATCGGTGCAGGAATTGACGACGATTACCGGAGTCGGCCCGTCAACCGCAGCCGCGATCGTGGCGCACCGTGAGGCAAACGGGCCGTTTGCGTCGGTAGATGCGTTGACGGACGTGAAAGGAATTGGACCGGCGAAACTTGCGGCAATGCGCGACCAGGTCGGCTTATAGACGGGGGCGTGGGGTAAGTGGGGGAGATCAGGCTTGTCCCGGCGGCGCTGGTGGTGTGGGCAGCGGCTGCGGTGGCGATCACCCTCGGAGTGGGCATCGCGGTGGTTGTGGTGCTGGTGGCCGTTATCGGTGCTGTGGTGCTGCGCGCCTACGGGCAGGCGGTGTTCATTGCGGGGATGGGTGCGGCCGCCGTCGTGACCACCGGGGTGCGACTGCACATCGCACGCGCGTGGGAGCCCGCGGGTCAGTTCGTGGGCCGGGTATCGGGCGCGCCGAAGCAGACGAGCACCGGCGGGTTCATCGTCCGCGTGCAGGTAGACGGCAACCCGACGCTGACGCCCGTGTTTGTCGATGAAGTGCCGGACACTGCCGTGTCCGGCGCCCAGGTGGTTGTGCGCGGCGTGGTGAAGGAATCGGAGATGGCCGGGATAAACCCGATCGCGGTCAACGGGTCAGTTGAGGTGGTCTCCCCACCGCAGGGGTTGGCTGCGTTTGCGCAGCACACCCGGGAAACGTTTGCCGGCGTTGTCCAGGCCACCGTGGGGGAGTCCGCCCAAGGGCTGATCCCGGGCATGGTGCTCGGGGACGTCTCGTTGCAAACCAGCCAAGAACAGCAGGATTACATCGACACTGGCCTCTCGCACCTGTCAGCAGTCTCTGGTGCGAACGTGGCAATCGTGACCACGTTCGCAGCGATTGCCGCAGCGGCAGTGGGCTTGGGGCTGCGGGGCCGTATCGTGGCGTCGGCTGCGGCGCTGTTGCTCTACGCCTCGCTGGTCGGACCCGAGCCGAGCGTGCTGCGCGCTTCCGTGTCTGGGTTGGTGGGGTTGACTGCGGTGTTGGCTTCACGCCAGTCCGAGCCGATCCACGCGCTGTGTTTATCGGTGATCGGCCTAGTGCTGGTGGATTCAGACCTGGCGGTGCATTACGGGTTCGCGCTCTCGGTAGCGGCGACCGCGGGCATCGTCGCGCTGTTTCCGCTGTTGTACCGCGTCCTTGCTGCCACGGGCTGGCCCGACATTCTCGTGCGTGCACTTGCCGTTGCGGTTGCCGCCGACGTAGCGACGATGCCGATTGTCGCCATGATGGCCGGCCGGGTTTCTTTAGTCTCTGTGGTGGCAAACGTCATCGTCGCACCGGTGACCGGCCCGGTGACTGTGCTCGGCCTTGCGGCGGTGCTGCTCAGCCTCATCCACGGCGGGTTGGCTGCACCTGTGCTGTGGGTGGTGGAACCCATGGCCTATTGGGTGCGTGTGGTCGCAGAAAACGGTGCACGGTTTCCCGGTGCCACGGTAGAGACGGAACCCATCGTCGTCGTGGTTGTCTACGGATGGTTCCTCGCGGGCTTGTTTGCCGGATACCCGAAGACCACTCTGGCGGCGGCGCTTGTGTGCGGGTTTGGTGTGGTCCTGTCGCAGGCGCCGGCGGGCACGCCCGTGGATGTGGGCAGGTTGCGTGCTCATGTCGTCGAAAAGCAAGAAGATGCCCTGCCCATTCCGCCGGGCACGCAGCTTGTTGTCGTGCTTGAAAAGGGCCGCCCCCACCGAAGACCCGTGGTCACTGACCAGGGCATCCCCGTGATCTTTCCCAACCGCGACGGCAACGTTGCCATCTACCCGGATGGCACCCAAGTGCTGCCGCGGCGAGAGTTTTAAGATGGTCGTCATGCTCAACCCCGTGCACCTTGTCTTAGGCGAAGACGAATTCCTCGCCGAGCGTGCCACAAAAAAGATCATCGCCGACGCTGGCGACGGCATCGAAGTGACCACCCTGCGTGCAGGCGACGTCACCGAAGGCGAAATCGCCATGGCAACCAGCCCGTCACTGTTCGCCGAAGACCGCGTCGTACTGGTCAAACACGCAGAACTCGCAGGCAAAGAACCCACCGAGGTACTGCTGAAAGCGTGCGTGGATCCTGCGCCCGGCATCGTGATCATCATCCAGCACACCGGTGGTGGGCGGCAGAAATCGCTGGTGCCCAAGTTCAAAAAACTCGCCGATGTGCACGAGGCCAATCCGCTTAACGACGGCCAACGTCGCACCTGGGTCACCGAAGAGTTCCGCTCCCACGGCGTGCGCCCTACCCCCGATGTGGTTGCCGCACTCCTGGAATCCGTCGGCTCAGACCTGCGCGAACTCGCCTCCGCCGTTAGCCAGCTTGTCGCCGACACCGACGGGGAAATCACCGTCGCCGCAGTGCGCGAATACTACGTTGGCGTCGCGGAGGTCGCAGGCTTTGACATCGCCGACCAAATGGTCGCCGGCCGCGCCGACCGCGCACTCGCATCGACGCGCCGAGCACTTCAACTGGGCGTCAAACCGGCCACCATCGCCGCAGCGCTCGCCCACAAAATCGGCGACATCGCGAAACTTTACGGCGTGCGCGGCAACCCCGACCAGATCGCACGCACCGTAGGCATGCACCCGTACGTGGCCAAGAAAACCATGCAGGTGGCGCGCCACTGGTCCGGCCGAGCGGTGTCCGAAGCGGTGATCATCGTGGCTGACCTCGACGCAGAGGTGAAAGGCCAAGGCGGCGACGCCGAGTTCGCCCTGGAAAACGCCGTGCGACGCATCGCGGAGCTCGTATGATCGCGCCGGGAGATCTCGCCGTCATCATCGGCCTCAACGTCATCGGTGCCGCCGCGCCAGGTCCCGACGTGGTGCTGATTACCCGCACCGCGACGCGTTCGCGCCGCCACGGGTGGGCAACCGCCATCGGCATCCAAACTGGCGTGCTCATGTGGTGCGCGCTCACCGTCTTTGGTGCTGCGGCGCTGCTCAACGCGTTCCCAGACGCGCTGACCTACGTCCAACTGGTGGGTGGTGCAGTGCTGATTGCGATGGGTGCGAGCAACGTTCGTGGTGGTCTCGCGGATCGGCACAACCCACCAATGACCCTCGAAGAGGCGGAGCAGCGGCTCGGCACGGTGCGCTCTGCATACATGCGTGGCTTAGCGACGAACCTCGCCAACCCCAAGATCGTCATCGCGCTGTCCGCCATGATCGCCCCACTGCTGCCGCCCAGCCCCAGCCTGAGCACCGCCCTTATCGTGACGTTTGCGCTGTGGCTGAGTTCCTTCGTCTTGTTCGCCGTCTTTGTCCAGGTGATCTCTACCCAGCGGGTGCGGCGGAAGTTCCTGAGCGCCGGCCCCTACATCGACATCGGTGCAGGCGCGTTCTTCGTTATCGTCGGCCTGACCTTGATCGTGCGCGGGGCGCTGGCGCTCTAACCGCCCTGTAAACGGCTCGCCGTTTACAGGTAGGGCAGGAGGAAGCGCACCGTGTGGGCGGTTGCGCTCGGGTCGGTGAACCAGGTGTGGATGCCACCCTCGATGCGCTCCACGCGCGTGGCCGCGTCGCAGCCCTGCGCCTCAAACGTGGTCACGTTGCCGGAGCGCGAGCGGGTGGTCGTGCCCAAGCACTTGTTCTTCGAGGCCATGGTGCGCATGACGCTATCCACCGACTCGTAGAACGCACCGTGCCGGATACCGCCGTTGTATCCCACTACGTTGTCGTTGGTGCCGTGCATGATCAGCGTGGGCACCGATCCGGAGGTGCAGCCGGTCACGGTCGGGTTGTAAAACGCACCAGCGACGGAGGCGACCGCCTTGACGGTGTCGGGGGCGTGGCAGGCAAGTGCGGCCGCAAATCCGCCGCCGTTGGACAGGCCGGCTGCGACGACACGGTTCGGGTCGGCGCCGTACTGGGTGGCGGCGTCGTCGATAATGGCGCGCGTGTAGGCGATGTCCTCATTCAGCGACGTGCGGGCATACGGCGCTCCAGCCCACGCGTTGTCAACACCCTGCGCGTAGATCACAATCGTGTTGTCGATTGCGGTTTCGAACTTCTGGTAGTCACGCGTCTGGCTTGCGGTGTGCTGCCAGCCACCAAAACCAAGAATCACCGGGTAGGCGACGCCCTCGGAGTAGTTCGACGGCAGGACCACATCGTAGGAGCGCGAGGTGCCATCCACCACGATGCGGCGCGTGTGCTTGCCCGGAGCCTTGTCGCCCACGGCGCCATTGCGTATCGACGACCCCGCTTCCGCCATCGGCACCGCAACCAAAATACCGGCGATGATCAACGTCAACACGCCAAGCGCCTGCTTGACCTGCGGGTTATTCATCGGAAGGAGTTTCGACAATGCCGAAACGAGCTCAGCTGCATCCACGGATGCCGAAACGGACGGGTCTGCAGCCTTCGCCTCTGGAGCGATTGCAGGGGATGCCATCAGGCTAAACGTCAGCGCGGCCGCAACCGCACGCTTTTTAATTTTCACGGAAGTTCCTCTTTTGTCGGGCCGCACGCGGCGTTAGAAACAAGTAAATCCCGCCCCGAATAAACCTGGGCGGGATCAACCTGTGAACAACGGCAATTAGTCCATCTTGTTCAGGGCGCGAGCCATGTTGGACTTCTTGTTCGCCGCAGAGTTGCGGTGGAAGACGCCCTTGGTCACAGCCTTATCCAGCTTGCGGGAAGCAACGCGCAGCTGTGCCTCAGCGGCAGCCTTGTCGCCGGACTCCACAGCCTCACGGAACTTACGGATCTCCGTGCGGGTAGCGGAACGGAAGGACTTGTTGCGCTGACGACGCTTCTCGTTGGTGAGAACGCGCTTCTTCTGCTGCTTGATGTTTGCCATCGTGAAATACCTCTTGGTTTCTCAATCGAACATGTACATGTCGCGGCATCTGGCAGGGCATTGCGTGCAGTGCTTTGGGTATCAAACGCGAACCCAAGGTCCTGTCCGCGTAGCACCGCACACCCTATTGAGCGCCGGATGCGAACAACCCCGAAAGAATAACAGTGTGAACTGCACAAACCAAACTGTTGGAGTTACGACCAGTTGAAGCGTTCGCGCAGCGTGTTGGCCACCCGCTGGAAGCGGCGTGGCGGGACGGTGGTGCCGCGACGTTCCACGTCTGATTCCGGCACGACCAGGGTCTTATCCAAACGCACCCAGCATGGCTGGCCGGAGGATTCCCAATCGCCCGGCCCGATTTCAAACCACCGCTCATCGTTTTCGTGTTCCCGCTCGGGGGAGATCAGCAACCCCAACACGTCGTGGCGCTCGCGGCCCACGATCAGGATCGAGCGCTGCCGCGGCGGATGTGAAGGGACGGTGACCCAAACAACCTCGCCTGGTTCGGCGGTGCCGTCCATGTCCGGGGCGTAGTAGATGCTGCGACACACGGAGTCGGTGGGGCGCACCGAGACTTGCGGGGCACGACCACGGCGTTGCTGGATCTGGGATGTCAGTCGATCACCAAGCAGCGTAAAACCGTGGTCGAGGACGGGTTTCCTCTTTCGCTTAAAGCGCTCAAACGCCACGGTTTCACCTCCGGTTTATGGTCACTGGCCACTCTAAGCCTTCGCGGGGGATGGAACAACCACTTTTTGCTGCGAATGTTTCCCTACGTCGCGCAGCACCCACATGAGTAGCGCGGTCGTTCCGATGGTGAGCAACGCGGAGACGGCCGTTTGAGGCAGGGTGATTTCTGTTTCGCCTGGATCAGTCAATCCCAGCGTGCCGTAGGAAAACACGATGGTGTTGGACACCGCGTGCAAAACTACGGCCGCCTCCACACCGCGGGTGTGCCAGGTCAGCAGTGCGGCGCACAGGGCGAAAATGGCGATGTCGAGCAGGCCGATCCAGTTGTACAAGTGCAACGCCACGAACACGGCGGCGGGCAGCCCGTAGCAAATCCAGCCAGGTGAGATCCACTGGCCGAGGATCTGCGGCAGGCTCGCGCGGAAGACGTACTCCTCGGCCGCGGCCTGCAGCGGGACGACAACCACAAAGGCGGCGAGCAGCATCCATTCGCGAGGACTCAGCGAAAGGTCGCCGGTCCCGAACAGGAGGGCGTCGAGAAGCACCTGCGCCCCATAGATCGCGCCGACCACCACGAACGCGCGCCCAGCAACGCCCCAGCGGAAGTGCCCCTCGATGCTGGAGAGCGCACCAGGTTTGCGGCCGAGTACCCGCGCGGCGATAAACGGCGCAGGCAGCCAAGCCGCGATGAACAACACCTGCACCAGGGAGGCAAGCGGGTCGGAGGAGGTTTCGTCGAAAAGATCGCCCAGCCCGTAGAACCCAGCGGCAAGGCCGATCGGCACCGCCATCGCCATCGTGAACGCTGCGATGCACACAGCAAGCACCACGAACTCGACGAGCGGACGCCACCACGCAGGCTTGCGCAAACGGTGCGTTAAACCAGCTCTGTGAAACTCAGTTGGCATGCCCACACGTTAGCGCGCCGCGCGACACGTAAGATGAAGCAATTATGGCTGCCAAATCGACGAACTTCGCGGAAAATACGTTCACGGACCCCGCCCGCATCCGTAACTTCTGCATTATCGCCCACATCGACCATGGTAAGTCCACGCTGGCAGACCGCATTTTGCAACTGTCCAACGTGGTGGACGAGCGTGAGATGCGCGACCAGTACCTCGACAACATGGACATCGAGCGCGAACGCGGCATCACCATCAAGGCCCAAAACGTTCGCCTGCCGTGGGTGCCCAAAACCGGCACGCACGCGGGTGAAGAGATGGTGTTGCAGATGATCGACACCCCAGGCCACGTGGACTTTTCCTACGAGGTCGCCCGCTCCCTCGACGCGTGCGAGGGCGCAATTTTGCTTGTCGACGCAGCCCAAGGCATCGAAGCCCAAACCCTGGCCAATCTCTACATGGCCATCGACAACGACCTGGAAATCATCCCGGTCCTGAACAAGATCGACCTGCCGGCAGCCGACCCGGAAAAGTACGCACTCGAGATCGCCAACATCATCGGCTGCGAACCGGAAGACGTGCTGCGCGTGTCCGGCAAGACGGGCGAGGGCGTGCCGGAACTGCTCGACCGCGTCGTTGAGCTGATCCCGGCTCCGGAGTCCGAGCACGGCGCAGAGGCGCCGGCCCGCGCCCTGATTTTCGACTCCGTCTACGACACCTACCGCGGCGTCGTCACCTATGTGCGCATGATGGACGGCCGCCTCGAGCCGAACCAGAAGGTACAGATGATGAACACCGGCACCACGCTCGAGATCCTGGAAATCGGCGTGGTCTCCCCAACGATGAAGAAGACCAAGGGGCTTGGCCCGGGCGAGGTCGGCTACGTGATCACCGGCGTGAAGGACGTGCGCGAGACCCGCGTCGGCGACACCGTCACCTGGGCTTCTAAAGGTGCTTCGCAACCCTTGGAGGGTTTTGAGGAAGTGAAGCCGATGGTGTACTCGGGCCTGTTTCCGGTGTCCCAGGAGGACTTCCCGGCCCTGCGCGAATCGCTGGAGAAGCTGCAGCTTAACGACGCCTCCCTCACCTGGGAGCCCGAAACCTCCGTCGCCCTCGGCTTCGGTTTCCGCTGCGGCTTCTTGGGACTGCTTCACATGGAGATCACCCGCACCCGCCTCGAGCGCGAATTCGACCTGGACCTCATCTCCACTGCACCGTCGGTCACCTACCGCGTGATCGCCGAAGACGGCACCGAACAAATGGTGCACAACCCGTCCGACTGGCCCGGCGGCAAAATCCCCGAGGTGTACGAGCCGATCGTGAACATGACGATCATCGTGCCCCAGGAGTTCGTCGGCACCACCATGGAACTGTGCCAGTCCAAGCGCGGCCAGATGAAGAACATGGAATACCTCTCCGAGGACCGCGTGGAGCTGCGCTACCTCATGCCGCTCGGCGAGATCATCTTCGACTTCTTCGACATGCTGAAGTCCCGCACCAAGGGCTACGCCTCTCTCAACTACGAAGAAGCCGGCGAGCAGCAAGCCGACCTGGTCAAGGTGGACATCCTGCTCCAGGGCGAACCCGTCGATGCGTTCTCCGCCATCGTGCACAAGGACTCCGCCCAGTGGTACGGCAACAAGATGACCAAGAAGCTCAAAGAGCTCATCCCACGCCAGCAGTTCGAGGTGCCCGTCCAGGCCGCGATCGGCTCGAAGATCATCGCCCGTGAAAACATCCGCGCCCTGCGCAAGGACGTGCTGTCGAAGTGCTACGGCGGCGACATTTCCCGTAAGCGCAAGCTGCTGGAGAAGCAGAAGGCCGGTAAGAAGCGCATGAAGTCCATCGGTTCGGTCACCGTGCCGCAGGAAGCGTTCGTGGCAGCGCTGTCCACCGACGAGGAGTAGTTCGGCGCCCTAGTTTGATGTAAAACCACGCAGTACCGCCTGCGTGGTTTTACACTTTGCCCAGGTCGCTACCGTGGGCCTTGTAACATCTTGCATCGCGCTAGGGCCGACGCGCCTGCCGGATCGTTTTCTCCACGACCTCGACGCATTGCTGCATGGTTTTCGACCCCGCCCGGGGAACCGTCCAACCATGAAGCATCGATGTCAGGTTGATGGACGTATCTAACTGTCGTTGGTCGTACTCCCAGTGGTGTCGGCCGTCGAACATGATCCCGATCTTGAGTTCGGGGATGGCAAAATCAAAGGTCGTAATGGCTTTGCCGCCCACTGTCAGCGGATACTGCTCTACGAGCGTGTGGCCGTAGTTGCGAACCACTGGCTGGAGGAGCAACCGCAGTTCGGTTTCTTTCGGCGAATCGGCAGTTGAACGGGACAGATCGAGCACCCGAGACAGCCACCGTTGATTGATTTGCCGAAGGGCGCTGGCGCGAATGTCTTCCGCCTGTAGTCCGAGGTGTCGACGGGCGCAGTCGACAAGTTGTACAGCCTTGACCATTTCTGGGCTCACACCGGGGATTGGCTCTGTCTGCCACGAGTGTTCGCCTCGTCGAATCTGTTGCAGAGCCTGCACGGTTGCACGTAATGGTCGAGAAACGCGGATGGGCACACCGCGGTGGGTGAGGGTCCATGTTTCTGTGTGTGGGGCGTGGAGTCGTGCGACGGAGGGACGTATAGCGGAAGCGGTGAGTTTTTGGGGTGTGGGTGCTCGCAGAGTAGTGTCTGCGCCTTCAACGAGATACGGCAATCCGTAGAGAGCGAGCGCGGAGAATCCGCACACCACGCTGCCTGGGCGTTCGTACGCGTGGACGACGGCGCGCACGGCTGCGGGCACGTCGTATTTCTGGTTGTGCGGGTGGTGTCGTGCCGCGAGTTGGACTGCCCATTGTTCCAGGCTGTGGCGCTCGTGGATGAAGCGTTGTTTGCTAACAGGCAGGTAGTTTTGTCCGCGTTCCATCTGGGACGCATTGACGATGGTTGGCGGGAATTCGATGTTCATTCCGTCGTACATAACTATTTGACGTGGAAACTCTCGCCCCGGTTCCTACAATCGCCGTATGCGTGAAATTGTGTTGAACCGTGGCGGCTTTTCCATCTTCGCCCGCATCTTCGGTGAGGCGGATGCCCCGGCGTTGTTGTTCCTGCAGGGTGGCCCGGGTTTTCCGGCGCCGCGTGAGCGGTTCGAGTGGGTGGAAACTGCGCTCGAGCGCGGCTACCAGGTGGTCATGTTGGATCAGCGCGGGACGGGCCGCTCGACCAGGATTGATTCGGCGACGCCGTCGCTTATCGACGACACCGTGCTCACCCAGCTTCGCGCCAGCGACATCATCGCCGACGCGGAAGCGTTGCGTGAGGAGATGGGGCTGAAGCAGTGGGATGTGTTGGGCCAGTCCTTTGGCGGGTTCTGCCTGACGCATTATTTGGCCGTGCACCCGGAGAGTGTGGGGAGGGCGTTGTTTACGGGCGGGTTGCCGTCGATAAGCGAGGGCGTAGAGAGCGTCTACCGTGCGACCTTTGCCAAGCTCAAGCACCGCCACCTGCAGTTCAACGAGCAGTACCCGGAAGCCGAGCGGACGATCCGCGAGGTGTGCCGCCACCTGGAGGCGGAGGAGGAACTGCTGCCCACCGGCGAGCGGCTGAGCGCGCGGCGCCTGCGCACTCTCGGCATCGAGTTGGGGCGCGAGGATGGGTTCGCGTCGCTGGCGCAGTTGTTTGAGGCGCCGTTCCACCCGAACGGCAGGCTGCGCACGGACTTTTTGGCGTCGGTGGGGGAGCGCGTGAGTTTTGCCAAGGGGCCGCTGTATGCGGCGGTGCATGAGTCGATCTACGGCGGCACGGTGCCGGGGGCGACGAACTGGGCGGCGGAGCGGGTCTCCCGCGAACTTACAGGGTTCGCGCCGGACGCCAGCCCTAACGACGAGGAGTTCTACCTCACCGGCGAGCACATCTTCCCGTTCCAATTCGACGAGGATCCGGAGCTACGCCCGTTCAAGGCTGTGGCAGAACAGCTGGCGCAGAAGGATGACTGGGACAACCTGTATGGCGGGCTCGGTGGGGGCCACGATGCGTACGCGGCGGTGTACACCGACGACATCTACGTGCCGCGCGAGCTGTCGCTGGAAACTGCGGATGTCATCGGTGCGAAGGTGTTTGAGACGGACCAGTTCCAGCACGACGGGCTGCGCCGCCACGGCAAGGCGGTGCTTGGCCGCCTGCTGGACATGGCGGGGAAGTAGCTAGCCGCGGTTGTCTTCGGCGGCGCCGTCGTTCTCGGCGGTTGTGCTGTCTTCCTCTTCGGGCTGGTAGCCGTCGGACCATTCGCCGGTTTCGTAGTCGTAGCCGACGGGGGTGCCTTCTTCGTCGGTGCGTCGATACCAGTCGGTGTATTCGTCGGACGTGGAATCGAACTCGGCACCTGCGCCTTCGCCTGCTGCGGAGGGCTCGACCACGATTTCAAAGTCGTCGCCGTATTCTTCGATGCCTCGGATGACGGCGGACTTCACCGCGTTGCGGGCGTAGGAATTGCGGATGGCGATGGGGTCGGTGGAGAGGTCCTTGATAAACGAGTACATCAGCAACAGGATGACCACCGAGAACGGCATTGCGGATAGGATGGTCAGGGATTGTAGGCCGGACAGGGCGTCTTCGCCGCCGGAGAGCAGCATGACCACAGCGATGCCCATCATGGCCAGTCCCCAGAAGACCACCACGAGTTTGTTCGGCTCGGGGTCGCCCTTGGACGACATGGAGCCCATGATCGTGGAGGCGGAGTCTGCGGAGGTGATGAAGAACACCGCGAGGATGCCGATGAGGATGTACGGGGTGATCTCCGCCAGCGGCATTTCGCCGAACATGTTGAAGAGCACTTGCTGCGGGGTGGCGGTGCCGTCGAAGCCTTCGCGGCCTTCGCGGGAGAAGGTGATTGCGGTGCCGCCGAAGATGGTGAACGCGCAGATGAGCACGGCGGTGGGGACGAGCGTGGTCACTACCGCGAATTGGCGCAGAGTGCGTCCGCGGGAGATTCGTGCGATGAACATGCCGACGAACGGTGCCCAGGCGATCCACCACGCCCAGTAGAAGGCAGTCCAGGCAGACTGGAAGTCGAGGGTGTCTTCACCCCAGGACAAGGAGCGCGACGCCATGTCGAAGAAGCGGTCGGCGTAGACCAGGGTGCCTGACGGCAGTAGGTTGACCAGCAGCAGGGTTGGCCCGGTGGCGAAGATGAACAGGATGGCCGCCGACGTCAACGAGATGTTGATATTCGACAGGATGCGGATGCCTTTGCCCACACCAGAGACGGCGGAGATAACAAAGCCGATGGTGAGCACGCCCATGACGGTCAGCAGCACGCCCATGGGGGCGGAGTCGCCGCTGCGCATGATGGCGATGCCGTCGCCGATCTGCAGGGTAGAAATACCCAGCGTGGCCGCGGTGCCGAACAGGGTGGCCACGATCGCCAGGATGTCGATGATGGTGCCGAAAGGGCCTGAGCGCTTGAACACCGGGGTAAACAGCGACGACATAAGCGTGGGTCGTCCGCGGCGGTAGCAGGAGTAGGCCATGGCGCCACCGACCAGTGCGTAGAGCGCCCACGGGGAGAGGCCCCAGTGGAAGTTGGCTTGGGCGATTGCTCGGTGCAGTGCTTCTTCGGTTTCGGCCTCGACGGTCAGCGGTGGCGGGTCGAGGTACATGGTCAGTGGTTCGGAGGGGCCGAAGAAGAAGATGCCTACGCCGATGCCTGCAGCGAACATCATGGCGACCCAGGAGAAGAACGAGTATTCGGGTTCTTCGTCGTCTTTGCCCAGTGTGATGTTGCCGAAGCGAGAGAACGCCAGCACTGCCATGATGATGACGCAGGCGACGAGCACGATGTTGAAGAGCCAGCCGAAGTTGCGAAGGCCCCATGACAGTGCGCTTGACGCGCTCGAGCCGACCTGTTCTGGGGAGGTCACGCCCCAGATGATGAAGGCAAGGATGGCTGCGGCGGTCACGCCGAAAACGACTTTGTCCAGGCTGAAGTTGTGGCGTGATTCTTCGACGCTGATGCCCGGGACGAGGCCGGGGTGCATGTCGTCGGGGTAGACGCCTTGTGTGCGTTGGACGCGCATGGGGCGTTTATTGCTTGTCGACGACGACCGTCGCGGCATCATCTGAGGGCTCATTTGGGTTTACGCTCCAGGCAGGGTGTCGGTGGCGGTGGGGTAGGACGGTTGTGCCCCGGGTCGGGTGACGGAGAACGCGCCGACGCGGCAGGCGTAGGAGGAGGCTTCCACGATCGTGTCGCCTTCGATGATGCGGGCGCAGAACGCGCCTGCGAAGGAGTCGCCGGCGCCGACGGTGTCTACGGCTTCGACTTGTGGGGAGGGGATGTGGGTCAGCGCGTTGTCGTCAGCGACGAGTGCGCCTGCCGCGCCGAGGGTGAGCACGACGGAGGCGAAGCCCGCGTCCTTCAACCGGCGGGCGAGGTCCTCGGGGGTGCCGGTGGAGTCGTAGCCAAGCTGGTCGAGGATCAGGCCTGCTTCGTGTTCGTTGGCCATGAGCGGGTCCGCGGCGAGCAGGGCCTCGCGCGGTACGTCGACGACGGGGGCGAGGTTGATCACCACCCGTCCGCGTGCGAGTTCGACGGCGCGGGCGAAGCCGTCGGCCGGGATTTCGCCTTGCAAGAGGACCACTTCCGCGGCTTCGACGGGTTCGGCGTGGCGGGAGACAAAATCGGCGTCCACGAGCGCGTTGGCGCCGGGGACGACCTGGACGGTGTTTTCGCCGTTGGCCGCGACGGCGATCACGGCAAGGCCGGTGACCTCGTTGACTTCCTCGACGTGGGTGAGGTCCACGTTCGCCTCGCGCAGCAGCGCGGTTGCCGGGATGGCGTTGGAGTCGGTGCCTACCGCGCCGACCAGTGCGACGGGGGCACCGAGGCGTGCTGCGGCGCAGGCTTGGTTCGCGCCCTTGCCGCCGGCGGTGATGCCTCCGCCGGAGCCGAGCAGCGTTTCGCCTGGGGTGGGGTGTCGGTCAACATTGACGGTGAGGTCGGCGTTGATGGATCCGACCACGCAGATTTTTGCGGCACTCATGGGTGCCTATAGTACGGCGGCGAGCAGCTCCCGGGTGTAGGCGTGTTGCGGGTTGGCCCAGATTTCCTCGGTTGGACCCTGCTCGACGATGCGCCCGGACTGCATGACGGCAACGGTGGGGCACAGTTCACGCGCGACGTTTAAGTCGTGGGTGACGAAGATGAGGGTGTGGTTGCCTACGGTGTCGCGGAGCAGGTCGAGCACTTGGTTTTGGATGGTGGCGTCGAGGGCGGACACGGGTTCGTCGGCAAGCAAAATGCTCGGGCGAGGCGCCGCGGCGCGCGCAATTGAGATGCGTTGGCGCTGCCCGCCGGAAAATTGTGCGGGCTTGCGGTGGCCTGTGCCGGCGAGGCCGACGCGTTCGAGCATTTCGTCGGAGCGTTGCTTATCGACGCCCGCCTCACGAATCGACGCCCCAACCTCCATTCGTGGATCAAGGGAGGAGTAGGGGTCCTGGAACACCATCTGCACGTCCCCTGCGACTGTCACGGTGCCGGATGTGGCCTGGCGCAGCCCCGCAATCAGGTGGAGCAGCGAGGTCTTGCCCGAGCCGGAGCCGCCCACGATGGCCAGGCGTTCGCCTTCGCGCACGGTGAGGGTGACGTTGTCTACCGCCATGGTGGCGCCGCGCTGCAGGGAGACGTGGTCGAGCTCGACGACCGGCTCGCCGAGCGTGACAGGGGCAGCGGGCGCGCCGGGCTCCGCTGCGGCGGAAAGGGCTTTGGCGTAGTCGGAGTCAGGTGCGACGATGCGGCCGTCCTTGAACACCAATACGCGGTCGGTCATGCGGCGCACCACGGCCAGGTCGTGGGAGATGAACAGCAGGCCCATGCCGCGCTCGCGAACAAGGCGGTCGAGCAGGTCGAGGATGTCGGACTGGACGATGGCGTCGAGGGCGGTGGTGGGCTCGTCGCAAATGAGCACGTCCGGGTTCTGCGACAAGGCGAGCGCGATAAGCACGCGTTGACGCTGGCCGCCGGAGAGTTCGTGTGGGTAGGCGTCGGGACGGTCCACGCCGACGTCTCGGAGCAGGTCGCGTGAGACGATCCGGCCGATCTTTTTCAGCGGGTCGAGTGCGGTCATCGGCTCTTGGAACACCATGGCGACTGTCTTGCCGCGTACCCGGCGGCGCACGCGGTCGCGGGTGCCCACCATCTCGGTGCCGTTGACGGTGATGGAACCGGTCGCGGGCAAGTCACTCAACCCCATAATGCTCAGCGCGGTGACGGACTTGCCGGATCCGGATTCGCCGATGATGCCCACGCGTTCGCCGGGGGCGATGTGGAAGGTGATGTCGTGGACAATGCCGTCGATGCTGAAGTGCTTAACGTCGATCATTGGTGCCTCCAAGCAGGTTGAAGCCCAACACGGTCACTGCGATGGCCAGACCCGGCCACAGTGCGAGGTGCGGGGAGGTGGCCAAGAACGGCTGCGAGGCTTGCAGCATGCGGCCCCACGACGCGTACGGTGCGGGGGAGCCAAGACCAAGGAAGGACAGGCCGGCCTCAGCGAGAATGGCAAGAGCAACGGCGACGGAGACCTGCGTGAGCACGATCGGCCAGATATTTGGCAGCACGTGGCGCCACGCGATCCTGGCTCCGGACACCTTGGCAATGCGCGCGGCCAGAATGTAGTCGTTCTGCATCACCTGCAGCGTGCCTGCGCGGGCGACGCGGACGAACCCGGGTGCGCCGGCGATACCAATGGCCAACACGACGATCCAGATCGAGGCACCAAACACGGCGGTGAACACGATGGCCAACAGCAGCGCCGGGAACGCGAGCAACAGGTCAGCGCCGGCCATGACAAACCGGGATGCACCGCGGCGCATGCCGGCCCAAATCCCCAGCGGCACACCGACCAGCGCCGACAAACCGACTGCGCCGATAGCCACCGTGAGGGTCAGGCGCGCACCGTCCATGACACGCGAGGTGATGTCGCGACCGAACTGGTCGGTGCCCATCCAGTGCCTCACCGAGGAACCTTGCAGGCGGTTGTGAACGTCGGCCTGTAGCGGGTCGAACGGTGTCCACACCAGTGAGAGCACAGCGACCGCCGCGACGGCCAGGACGATCACCCCGCCAATCTTGCGTTGTGTTGTCATGCTCGCCTCCGAATCCGCGGATCAACCACCGCATACGTCAGGTCCACAATGAGGTTGACCACCAGCGTGAATGCCACGACCAGCATCATCACGGTTTGGACGGTGGTGAGGTCACGGTTGCCCACGGCGTCGAGAAGCATTGTGCCCAACCCCGGAATCGTGAACACGCGCTCGATGACCACCGCACCAACCACCAAGGACGCCAGTTGCACGCCCACGACCGTGATCACCGGCAGTGCTGCGTTGCGCAGGGCAGAGGAGTAGAGCACTGCGCGTATCGACGACCCCTGCGACCGCCCCGTACGCACATAATCCTTACCCAACTCTTCACGCACCGACGCCGCAATGTAGCGGGTCAGAATCGACGCCTGCACAAGCGAAAGCGCCGCCACCGGCAGCACCACGTGGGCAGGCGTTCCCCACCCATTGGCAGGCAACCAGCCCAGTCGCACGGAGAACAACGCCACCAGCGCAATACCGACAAGAAACGACGGGACGATAATGCCCACCTGCGACAGTCCACTGACCACCGCCGAGCCCACGGAGCGGCGTCGACCCGCGATGTACACACCAGCCGGCACTGCAACGAGCAGCGACACCGCCATGGCCAGCAACGTCAGCGTGAGTGACACCCCGGCGCGCTCTATGACGGACTCGGTGATTTCCTTGCCCGAAGACAACGAAACCCCAAAGTCGCCGGTGATCAGGCCACCGATCCAGTCGAAATACTGCGCCGGCAACGAGCGGTCGAGCCCGAGGCGGGTGTTCAATTCTGCGATGTCGGCTTCGGTTGCCGCCACCCCGAGGGCGATGCGCGCCGGGTCGCCGGGTACTGCGCGCAGCAGCGTGAAGATAATCAGGCTGGCGGCGACAAGCAGCAGCACAAAGCGCAGGAGGTGTTTGCTGATGGTGCGGATCATTTTGTCACCTCGTTAAGCCGTAGCGAATCAGTGACCACGTTGGGGTTCAGACCGCTGACACCCGGGGCGTAGAGCACGATATTGGGCGCGTTGACCAGGGTCAGCGACGCCGCGTCGGCCATGACTTGGTCGATGGCGGCCTTGATGTCGCCGTCCGCGAAGTGCTGCTGGGCCTCGGGCGAGTCGTAGCCCAGGTAGTAGTCCGGGTTGCCGAACAGTTGGGCGGCGTCGCGCGGCTCCACGTGGGCGATGAGTGAGGACTGGTAGTCGTGGCCCTTGTGGACTTGGCTGAGCCATACGGCGGGGAACTCGACGGTTTCCAGGTTGATCTTGAATCCGACGTCGCGCAGTTGCGAGAAGATCAGCTCGGATGCGGTCTGCGCGTACGGGAGGTTGGGCACTGTGATGGTGACCTCCGGGGTGCGCCCGGCGAGCAGTTCGCGGGCCTTGTCGGGGTCGAACGGGTAGTAGTTGTGTCCGGTAAACCACGGGTCGGTCGGCGGGACGGGTGCGCCGCCGGTGTCGGTGGCCAGACCGTTGTAGACCACCTCGTTGATCGCGTCGCGGTCGATTGCGTACGCCACGGCGCGGCGGATGTCCGGATCGTCGAATGGGGCGCGCTGGTTGTTCATGCTCAGCAGCACTTCGCCGTTGGTGGTGCCCACTTCCACCCGGATGTCCTCGGGCAGCGTTGCTATCAACTGCGGGGCCTGCATCGCCCACACCACGTCGGCGTCACCGACGCGTAGCGCGTTGACGGCAGATACCGGGTCGTCGAAGTAGCGCATCACGGCGTCGCGCTCGACGGGGCCATCCCAGTAGTCCTCGCGGGCGTCGAAGACGATCTTCTCGCCGATGTCGAAGCGCTGCACTGTGTAAGGGCCGGTTCCCAGCGGGTCGGTGGCCAGCCGCTCGATGCTCGCCGGGGTCATCATCGCGCCGGTCAGCGTTGCCATGGACCACAGCCACGCATCCGCGTCACCCTCGACGGTGACGGCCAAGGTGTGCTCGTCGAGCACGTGCGTATCGACGACCGGAGCCATCTGGGCCTTCAATCCATTCGTCCACTCGTTTTGCACGTAATCGATGGAGAACGCGGCATCCTCGGCGGTAAACGCTTTGCCGTCGGAGAATGTCACGTCGTCGCGCAGGTGGAACGTGAATGTGTCGCCGTCGCGGTCCCATGAGGAGGCGAGGTGGGGGATGGGTTGGCCGTTGTCGTCGATACGCACCAGCGTCTCGTACACATTGCCCACGAGCGCTTGGGGTGCGGCGGCACCGCCAGTTGTTGTGAAATCGAGACCGGCAGGGGCTGCGGAAGCGGCAACCACCACCTCATCACGGGTCTCGGAATTGGTACAGGCAGCCAACGGCAGAGCAAGACAGACGGTGGCTGCGACCAGCGTCCTTGAAAGCATGCTGTGAGATTAGTGGATGTCGGAGTCCACCTGGAACCACAGGGGGGACGAGTGCCCCCGAACATTGTTCAATCCGAAGGTCACCTTGTCCGCGCGGAAGATGTGTACGGCGTATTCCAGCACGTCACCGTTGTGTGTCAGCGCCTTCAGCGCCACCGCAACTACCGGGTCGTTTTCCTCAATGCCGAGCTGCTTTGCCAGCTGCGCATCGGCGCGCTCCACCGTGAAGGCACGCGACAGGTTGTTAAAGTCCGCGCCCGCGCGAATGAGTTCGCGGTGGATGGAATCCTCGGAGGTGTCCACCGTCTCAATCACATCAGTCAGCGAAGCGTCGAAGTACATCACTTCGGCCACCAGCGGCTCGTCGTCGGCGCTGCGTACACGGTCGAGGACGTAGACGTCCGTGCCAGGAGCGATGTGCATCTTGTCGGCGACGTCTTCGTCCGCCTCGATGATGCCGCGGCGGTTCACCACCTCGCCCGGGTTCTTACCCATGCGGTACAGCCACGAGGTGGTGGACAGGATCTCCTCGAACGTCTCAGTGCGGGTATTCGACAGCACCAGGGAGCGACGCCCACGGCCCGAGGAAAGCAGGCCCTCCGCGCGCAACGTCGCTACCGCTTGACGCACCGGTCCGCGGGAGGTGTTGAACTGCTCGCACAGTTCGACCTCACTCGGCAGTGACTCACCCGCAGGGATATGACCTGCGAAGATCTCGTCGCGAAGATAATCGGCGATCTCTTCGTGCTGCTGCGGGCGGCGTAGTGGACCGGTGGGCAATTGAGCCATGAGGGTCAGATCCTTCGGTATCGGCGCGGATTTGTATAGCCAAATCCTAGACCACTGTTCACCAGAATTTTACTTTCCCCAGGAATCGGCCAAAATTTCCATGTTGCGCAGAGTTGCATCGTGGCTGCCGGACTGCAACGAGATCATCAACTCGTCTGCCTTGGCCAGTTTTTGGAACGCCTCGAGGTACTCCACAACCTGCTCACCGGTGCCCTTCGCGGTGTAGCGCAGCATGTCCGTGATCTGACGGCCTTGGAAGGAATTGACCACGGCGTCGAGCTGATCGTCCGAAAGTGCAGTGCCACGACGACCCATGAATGCACGCACGCGGTTGCGGTGCACGATACGGGTTTGCTCCTCGGCTTCCTGCTCGGAATCGGCGGCTGTGACGTTGACTGCGGCGATGCAGTACGGCTCCGGGTAGCGCTCCGACGGCTGGTAATTCTCCTTGTAGTAGGTGGTGGCCTGCTCCAAGTGCTGCGGCGCGAAGTGGGAGGCGAACGCGTACGGCAGGCCCAGCTTCGCGGCCAGGGATGCGCCGAACATGGACGAACCCAGGATGATCAGCGGCACGTTCGTGTTAAACCCGGGCATTGCCGTCACGCCCGGCAGTGGGGACTCGTCGGACAGCCAGGCCTGCAGCTCGAGAACATCGTCGGGGAAGCGCTCGGCGGCGGCAGGGTCTCGTCGCAAAGCACGGCCCAACGTCTGCTGATCAGTACCGGGCGCGCGCCCCAAACCGAGGTCGATGCGGCCGGGGTAGAGCTCCTCGAGCATTCCGAACTGCTCCGCAATGACGTACGGGGAGTGGTTCGGCAACATCACCCCACCCGAACCGAGGCGAATGCGCTCGGTCTTCGCGCCGATGTGGCTAATGAGCACTGCGGGTGACGACGACACAATGCTCGACATGTTGTGGTGCTCCGCATACCAAATCCGGTCGTAGCCCAACCCTTCCGCCTTTTGCGCGAAAGTAACGGAGCGCTTCATCGCCTCGCCGACGGACTCGTCGGGGTAGCGGGTGCAGAAGTCGATCAGAGAAAGTGGCGTACGCATAAGGCCCCACCGTACGCGTTTTGCGAACAGTGGGGCCTCGCAGGAGAGTCAGGTGTGACTACGACTGCAGTACCGGTGCAGCGTCACCTTCGGCGGAGAGGTCTTCGCCTTCGATGGACTCCATGGTGCCCGGGATCATCGCAGGCTTCGGCTTGGCCAGGTCCACGATCAAACCGATGATGAAGGCCACAACAACCGGAACAACCCAGCCGAGGCCCTCAGCGGCCAACGGGGCCCACTGCACAATCGGGCGCAGCGCATCGGCTGCCCAGTCCAGCGAGATGAAGGTCTCGATCGCGGACCAGACCACGGCGACCCACAGCGGGACGAAGAACGCCCAGCTGAAGCGGGTACGTGCACGGAAGGCCGGCTCGATGAGCGTCAGGGCAATCAGGGTAATCGCCGGCGGGTACAGGAAGCCGATCACCGGAGCAGCGATCGCCATAACGAAGTCCAGGCCCTGGGTTGCCATGATCATGGAAGCGACAGCGAAGATGACAGCCCACACGTGGTAGGAACCCGGGAACTGCTCCGAGAAGTACTCGGCGGTTGCGGTGATCAGGCCGACAGCAGTGGTCAGGCAGGCGAGCAGCACGATTGCGGAGAACACTGCCTGTCCAGCACCACCCATGGTCAGGTTTGAGGCTTCGGCGAGCAAGCCTGCGCCGTTGTCAAAGTTGGATGCGCCCGGCATGACACGGCCAATGACGCCAAGACCGACGTACACCAGCGCAAGCATGGCACCGGCGCCAACACCTGCGTAGATGGTGCCGCTGACCAGCGGGGTGCCTTCCTTGAAGCCGCGGCCTCGCAGGGTGGAAATCACCACGATGGAAAACGCCAGTGCGGCAATGGAGTCCATGGTCAGGTAGCCCTCGAGCAGGCCGGAGGTCAGCGGGCCGTTGTCGTACGGCTCCTGCGGGGTGGCCGGCTCGGCGCTCCAGCGGAATGCGGACACGGAGATCATGACGATCAGCAGTACGAGCAGCGCCGGGGTGAGGAACTTGCCCAGTTTCTCCATGATGGTGGTCGGGTTCCAGGACAGCGCCAGGGCGATGCCGAAGAACACGACGTTGAAGATGCCCGAGGCAACCAGCGAGTCAAAGCCGAACAGCGGGGTGATTGCGGTTTCAAACGAGACGGCACCGGTACGTGGCAGTGCGTAGAACGCGCCGATGGAAAGGTATGCCAGGACCGGGAAGACCACGCCGAAGGCGGTGCCGGCGCGCTGTGCAAGGTCGCGCAGGTTCGAGCCGGACAGTGCAATCGCGATCACGGCGAGCACCGGCAGCAGCGATGCGGTGATGAGGAAGCCGATGAGTGCCGGCCAGAAGTTGTCACCGGCCTGGACGGCCAGCATTGGCGGGAAGATGAGGTTTCCCGCGCCGAAGAACATTGAGAACAGGGCGAGCGCAGTCACGATGATGGCGCTGGTGGAGCGTCCATTCGTTGACTGGCCGTCTGCCCGTGAAATCGCTGTGGAACCCATTGGGAGAACCTCTCTAGCTAGTGTGCAGTTGCCTTAGCATAGACCACACGCCCGCTAGATGGGAACTAAGTTCCAATAGGTGGGACGTTAGATGGTGTTGATTGCGTCCCCGATCCGCTTGACAGCCTCCTGGAGAATCGCCGGAGAAGTAGCAAAGTTCATCCTCGCACGGTGCTCTCCGCCAGGGCCAAAGTCCACGCCCTCATTCATCGCAACTTTTGCGTGACGACGAAGCCACGTCGCCGGTTTTTCATCCACAAGCTTGGTCTTTGAGAAGTCCAGGAACATCAAATAGGTCGCCTGCGGCACCTCAATTGCAATACCCGGCACGGCCTTGGGGAGGTGCTCCACCAGCCAGTCGCGGTTGGCCCGCAGCTGTTCTACCTCTTCGTCGAGGAACTCACGACCATGCGTGTAGCAGGCCTCCGCGGCCACAATGCCGAGGGTGCCCACGCCGTCTTTGGCTACCCCCGACATCGCGTTCCACGTACGAACGTCCTCGTCGTTGGTAAAGATCATTTGCGCGCACTTTAAGCCCGCCACGTTCCATGCCTTCGACGTTGCCGTCACCGTGATGCACACGTCCGGGTTGTTTGCCGCGGCGCAGACGTGGGTGCCGTCGAAGACAAGGGGCGCGTGGATTTCGTCGACAATGACCCGCGCGCCATGCTTGCGGGCAACCTCGCAGACGGCATCCAACTCATCAGCAGTAAAAACGTATCCGCCTGGGTTGAACGGGTTGGTCACGATGATGCTGCTCGCGCCGCCCGCAAACGCCGCGTCCACCTCATCCAGGTCGATCCCGCCCGCGCTGGAGACATCCACACGCTTGCGGCCCGCAACCTGAGCCACATCCAGGAACGGGAAATACGCCGGCACCGGCACAATCACATCACCCTCGGTGAAGTACTTGATCGCCAGCATCACACCGCGCACCCCATCCGCAACCGGGAAGATCTTTGCCGCGTCCGGGCGCCAGCCGTAGCGGTGCTCGTAGAACCCAGCTACCGCTTCACCCAAATGGTGCGCATGTGGCGCCGGGGTGTAGCCGAACATCTCGCGCTCCACCGCATCCGCAATCGCATCCTTTACCGCCGGGGCGGTGGGGAAGTCGCTTTCCGCGATGAATAACGGCAGCACGTCAGCGTCGAACTGTGTCCACTTACGCGTGCCGCGGGCTTGCAGGTTTTCAAGGCTGGGAAATTGCATGCGCCCTACGGTAGTGAGATTTTTCCTTTGCGGACCCTTTTATGCCGTAGCGCGTGGTGCTACGGTCAGTACATGACGGAGACAATCAGCCAGCGAGAGCTGCGCAATGAAAGCGGGCGTATCATGCGAGCGCTCGATGAGGGGGAGACATTTGTGATTACGAGCAACTCGCAACCGGTGGGTGAATTGCGACCATTACGAAAGCCACGATTCGCTCGAAAAGAAGACTTGTTAGCAACGGTCAAGCGGCTTCCGAAAGTCGATTTTGAAAAGTTCCGGGCCGATATTGACGAGTATGTAGACCAACGAATTGATCCGCGTGACTAGCAGAGGCTTGTTGGATACATCAGTGCTCTTCGATCTCGATGAAATAGATCCAAATCTACTGCCAGAGCAGTGGACAATCTCGTCTATCGCTTTCGCTGAGCTGGCTGTCGGCCCTGTTGCAGCGCAGGATCCTTTGGAGCGTGCCCGCCGATCAAATCAGGCCCGTGCAATCGCTGAACTAGTTGAGTGTATTCCGTTCGACGATCGTGCAGCACAAGCCTATGCCCTTGTATATGGGGCAGTGATCCGTGCCGGGCGAAAGCCACGAGGGCGTGCGTTTGATCTCTTGATCGCAAGCACTGCTGTGGCGGAAGGGCTTGATTTGTATACGAGGAATCCGCAGGACTTTAGAGGTCTTGAAGAGCTTTTGAACGTGATTTCGGTTTAGTCCGTTGCGCCCTCGTCTTCATCTTCGTCGTACTCGTCGTCATCGCCCCCGTCGGCGGCGAAGCCAAATGCCTTCAACCGCTTCCTATCTGCAGCAGAAGAGGATGCCGTCAGGCGCAACAGCTCTGAATAAATACCGCCAGAGACAGCCAGATCTGCCGGCGAGCCGATCTCGTCGATACGTCCGTCGCGCAGGGTGATGATGGTGTCCACGCCGGCGATCGTCGATAAGCGGTGCGCGATCATGATGGTGGTGCGGTTGCGCATGAGCTCATCCAAGCCGGCTTGGACGGCGCGCTCGGCTTTGGTGTCCAGGGCGGAGGTGGCCTCGTCGAGAATCAACAGTGGGGCGTCCTTGAGCATCGCGCGCGCCACCGCCACACGCTGGCGCTGACCACCCGACAGGCGCAGGCCGCGCTCGCCGATGATCGTGTCATAACCATCGGTGAACTTCATGATGAAGTCGTGCGCGTTCGCACGCTTGGCCACGGCAACGACCTCTTCCATCGTCGCGTCCGGCTTGCCGTAGGCAATGTTTTCAAACACCGAGCCGGAAAACAGCGCCGCCTCCTGGAACACCACACCCGTGGTGGCGCGCAGCTTCTCCACGTCCAGGTGCGAGATCTCCTCGCCGCACACCTCAAGGCGGCCACGCGTGATGGGGTAGAGGCCAAGCAGCAGGTTCACAATCGTGGACTTGCCGCCGCCGGACTCGCCAACCAGCGCGATCTTCTCGCCCTCACGGGCGGTAAACGTCACATCGTGCAGCACCGGCTCACCCGGCATGTACTCAAAGGTGACGTTGTCGAATGCGACGACCGGTTCGCGCACCCTCAGCGGTGTCTGCTGCGTTGCGTCGAGCGCCGGCATGACCGAAGCCTCCGTTGCAGCGACCAGCTGGCGGTTCGCAGTCGGCTCGACCGGCTCGTCCATCACCTTGAAGTAGTCGCGCGAGCCCGCGATGGCGCGCTGCGCAGAATCGACGATCCAGCTCATCATGGTCACCGGCTGGCGCGCCATGGTCACCATTTGGATGAGCATGACCATCTCGCCAACCGTGAAATGCCCGTCGAGCGTGCGCGTGAACAGGATCAGGTAAATCCCCAAAAAGATCAGGTTCATGGCCACGCCGCGCGCGGTATCCATGGAGTGCCACCAGCGCGACTGCGGCCGTGTGATGTCCACCGTGTTGGTGTAGTGGCGGCCGAACTTTTCTAACTCGCGCACCTCGGCACCGTAGGACTTGGTCACCTTCACCTGGCCAACGACCTCGGCGAAACGCCCGTTGCCCTCGTCGATATTGGCGTTCTTTTCCTGCTCGAAAACCTGCCAGCGTTTCGACGTCAACGCCGTCAGCCACGTATACAACGGAAACAGCAGCGCCAGCAGCACCGTCAGCGGCCAGTAGTAGTAGGCCGTGATGCCCAAAATGGCCACGACCTGCAGCAGCATCGGCAGGAAGTTATTAGTAAAGGACTGGATGAACTGCGTGACGTTCGCAATCGAGCGGTCCAGCCGCGCGATGATCGTGCCGGTGACCTGGTTGTCGTAGTAACGCTGCGGTAGTGCGAGCAACTTGGCAAAGTAGCGCGTAGACAGAATCTGGCGGATGCGCGCCACCATCACATCGCCCAGGTATCCGGACACGTTGTGCAGCATGGAAGCGGACGCCTCTGCGACAAACAGCGCGATGGCGAGCCAGACGACGGTGCGGGTTGCGTCGGGCACGGGCTCGTCGCCAAGCGCCGCAATGATCGTGTCGGTTGCCTCCCGAATGAGGAACGGGGAGATAAGCCCAAGCCCCGCGACTATCGACGACACCACCACAACCGCGATATAAAACGGCCACAACGCGGAAGCACTGCGAACGACGCGCATCAAAGACTGCATAATTTCCACAGGGTACCTGCGCGGTATTGTGTGCAGCGAAGCACTAGTTACGCGACAGAAAACGAGGCGCACATGTCCATCCGCACGAGCACCCGGCTTGCCGCCGTCATCCTGGCCACGACCATGCCGCTGGCAGCTTGCGTGGACCAACAAGAAGACCCGATTGGCGACGAAACCAGCCAGAACCTCGAAGAATCCGTCGAATCGAAGGTCAACGACAAGCCCACCTTCAACGTTGAGGAAACCGACCCGAAGGTCACCGACGAGCTCACCGGCAAGTCCGTCAAGGATCCGGCGATGGAGTTGTCGTACAAGTGGCAGGGGACGTCGTCGACAGGCGTGGGCACCGTGGGCGTTATTGCGGTGACCAACACGTCCGACGCGCCACTGCCTGTCGACGCGCTGACACCGGAACTGCGCTACAGCACCGACGGCTCCTCCCACACCGACGCCTCCTACATCTCCAATGCGGAGAAGGCCCAGGTGGATGTCGTCGGCATCGATATGCCGCTCGGCCCGGGTGCCACCACGAACGCGAAGTTCCCCTTCGAGGTCGCGCAGGGCAACCTGTGGGACGCCGAGTTCACTGTTGGCAACGTCACATTCAAGGGCAATTTGAGCTATTAGACTGTCGCGCATGACAAATCCTTTGCTTGCGCCATCGACGTTGCCCTACAACCTGCCGGACTTCGCCGCAATCCGGCTTGAGCATGTGGAACCCGCCTTTGAACAGGCGTTGGTCAACCACGTGCAGGAAATCGCGGACATCACCACCCAAGACACCCCAACCTGGGAGAACACCGTCGAGGCCTTCGAGCTCGCCGGTGCGGACCTGGACCGTGTCATGGCGTGGTTCTTCAACCTGCAGGGCACCGATTCCACCGACGAGTTCGACGCCGTCGCCGACCGGATAGTGCCGAAGTTGTCCGCGCACGTGGACTCGATCTACCAAAACAGCGAGCTCTACTCCCGCATCCAGCAGGTCACGACGCCGGAGGATGAGGAATCGCAGCGGCTTCACGACGAACTCAAGCGCCGGTTTGCACGCCGCGGCGCCGACCTGGATGCGGCCGGCAAGACGCGCCTGCAGGAGATCAACCAGCGCCTGTCGGAACTCTCCGAACTTTTCGGCCGCAACCTGCTGGCAGATACGAAGAAACTCGCCGTGGAACTGACCCGCGAGGAACTTGCGGGCCTATCCGAGGCACAGATCGAGGCCTACCAGGACGGCGAGCGCTTCGTCGTGCCGATCGAACTGCCGACCACCCAGTCCCTGCAGGCCGAACTCGAAAACTCGGGCGCGCGCCACAAGCTTTTCGACGCCTCCCGCGCCCGCGGCCGCGACACCAACGCCGACATCGTCGCCGAGTCGGTGAAGCTGCGCCTCGAGCGTGCGAAGCTGCTCGGCTTCGATTCGCACGCCGACTACGTCATCGCCGAGGAGACCGCAGGCAACGCGGCCGCCGCCCGCCAACTGATCGCGGACCTGGCGCCTGCCGCCGCTGCGAACGCCGAGGCGGAGCGCAAGCTCGCCTCCGAACTCGCCGGTGAAGACCTCGACGGCGCGGACTGGCCCTACTGGCAGGCGAAGCGTCGCGAGCAGGAACTGGGCATCGACGAGGCGGAGATCCGCAAGTACTTCCCGCTCGAGCAGGTGCTCACCGACGGCGTGTTCTACGCCGCCAACCTCCTCTACGGCATCACGGTGGAAAAGTGCGAGGACCTCAACGGTTACCGCGACGACGTCGATGTGTGGGAGGTCAAGGAGGAAGACGGCACAGGCATTGGTCTGTTGCTGACGGACTACAACGCGCGTTCGTCGAAACGCGGCGGCGCCTGGATGAGCTCCTTTGTGGACCAGTCGCACCTGGCGGGCACGAAACCGGTGGTGGTCAACGTCATGTCGATCACCTCGAACCTGCTCACTATCGACGAAGTGACCACCCTGTTCCACGAGTTCGGCCACGCGCTGCACGGCCTGCTGTCGGACGTGCGCTACCCGTCGAACTCCGGCACCAACGTGCCGCGCGACTGGGTGGAGTTCCCCTCCCAAATCAACGAGAACTACGCGTTCGCCCCGGAGATCGCCCGCAACTACGCGCGCCACGTGGACACCGGCGAGGTCATTTCCGACGAGCAACTCGCCGCACTGAAGGCCTCGCGTCAGTTCGGCCAGGGCTTCCTCACCGCCGAGTACCTCGCGGCCAGCGCGATCGACCTGGCGTGGCACTCGATCACCGAGGACACCCCGTCCGACATCCAAACCTTCGAGGAAGAAGCCCTGCGCGAGGTTGGCCTGGACATCGACGGGCTCGAGCCGCGCTACCGCTCCACCTGGTTCAACCACATCTTCGCCGGCGGCTACTCGGCGGGCTACTACTCCTACCTGTGGGCAGAAGCTCTCGACGCCGACGGCTACCAGTTGGTCGAACAGGAAGGCATCAACCGCGACACCGGCGCGAAGTTCCGCGAGACCATCCTGTCCAAGGGGTCCTCGCGCGACTACGCCGAGGCCTACCGTGCGTTCCGTGGCCGCGACAAGGACACGCGTCCGTTGCTGGAGCGTCGCGGCCTGGCGGGCTCCGACGTATCGGCATAGCCGGTTAACGGCCTGCGCTACGCTGGCGGCATGTCCCGCGGAAGTGTGAAGCATTGGTGCGCGGCTGCGGTGGTTGCCACGACGCTTGCGGCGTCGGTGGTTCCTGCAGTCGCGCCTGCTTCGCCTGCGTTGAATGCAGCGCAGGGTGGGCGGATTTTCGTCGATAATTTAGGCTCTAACCGCCTCACCGCCTGCACGCTTGGCTTCAACGACGTCGAGCACCGCCGCAGTTACACCGCCGCCCACTGCGTGGTGCAAAACGAGCAGTACTTCCCCCAGGGCGCGCTGGTCTACCTTGCAGATAGCGCCGGCAAACAAATCGACGAGCCCGCAGGGTTGATCTTCCCCGCGCGGGCGTATTCGCCGAAGACGTCCGCCAACGACTGGGCGGTGATCTACTGGTTCGAAGACGTTCGTGTTGGCGGCAACCCGTATGGCGGGACGGTTATACCGGTGGAAAAGATCAGCAGCACCGACACGATCTGCTTCCGCGGGTACTCCACCCATGGGCGCTCGGATGCCTCGACGTGCGGCAAGTTCGTCGGCACGGTTGAAAACACCACGTACTTCGACGCGCCGAAGATGCCGGTGCCAGGTGACTCCGGTGGGCCGGTGTACATCCCGGGCCGCGGCCTGGTGGGGGTGATCTCGGGCGCGAACTATGTCGCGGGCGAGGATAACCATCAGTTGATTGGGTTCCAGCGCGCCAGTTCGCTCGACAGTGGCCCGGTGTACGGGGAGGAGCAGGTCGACGACTTTTTGGAGTACCAGTATTCGCTGCGCTACTCCACGACGATCACCAACCCGCCGGGTGGCACGATCACGTTGACGCCGACCTTGGTGCCGCGAAGGACGCCTGCGCAGGCGACGTTTGAGTCTGGTGCCGCGACGCCGACGAGTGTGCCGACGGTGGCACCAAGGCAGAAGGCGGCGGAGCAGGCGCCGTCGGGCCCGTCGGCGTCGCAAGTTATCGGGATCATTATCGGCATTTTGGTGGTTGTTGCCGCGGTGAGCCCGATCGTGATGATGGCGTTGAAAGCGGTCTAAATGGGCTGGTTAATGGGGTTGAGCCCGTGGTTGCAGGTGCCGCTGATTGTGGTGCTGGCGCTGCCGGCGTGCGCGGCGGTGTCCTATGTGCTGCTTTGGGTCGTCGACCGGCTCGGTCTAGGCTTGGGCACCATGGCCAACCCTGAAGAGCTGCGCAAGCAGGATCAACAGCTGCCCAAGCCGCAGCGTAAGTACCCGCAGTCGCGGGTGACCCAAGCAATGTGGGTGCTCATCGCTCTTGTCATTGTTGCTGCGGTGATCGGCGCGCTTTAGTTGCGTATCGACGCCTCCGCCACCGCCTTAAACAACTCCATCTCCGGTAGGTGTTCGATGAGCACGGGGGTGCCGGTGGCGTCGCAAAGCGGCATGCGCCAGTTGGTGTACTGCTCGCCGTTGGTGCCGGGCTGGTTTTGAATGCGCTCGTCGCCAACCATGTCCACCAGGTTCGTACACGTCATCGCCGATGGGGTGGAGGCGACGAAGCGAGTCAGTCCCGTGATCAGTGCCTTTTCGTCGTCGCCGGTAAGCGCACCTTCCTCCCGCGCGAGGCCAAGCACCTGGTCGATCCAGATGCGGTCGGTGGCGTTGAGGTGCTCCACGGGGTCGTCGACAAGCCCGAGCTCATGGCGCAATTCGTTGTGTGCACCCTTGAGGTAGCCAGCGGTGGGCGGCAGGTCGTGCGTGCCCACAGCCGTAAGCGCCAGGTGGCGGTACTGCTGCGAGGGGCGCGGCACGCCCGGCGGGATGGATTCGAACCACAGCACCGAGGTGCCCAAAATGCCCTTGTCGCGAAGGAAGTCCTGCACCCACGGCTCGAACGTGCCTAAGTCCTCGCCGACGACGACTGCCCCGGCGCGCTGCGCCTCCAACACGAGGGTGCCCACCATGGCCTCAAAGTCGTAGTTCATGTACACCCCGCCAGCGGGTGTGCCGGCGCGTGGCACCCAAAACAGGCGGAACAGTCCGAGCACGTGGTCGACGCGGATGCCGCCACTGTGGCGCAGCGCTGTGCGCAGCAGGTCGCGCCACGGCCCGTAGCCGGACTCGGCGAGTTGCTGCGGGTTCCACGGCGGCTGCGACCAGTCTTGGCCTTTTTGCGAGTACTGGTCCGGGGGAGCTCCCACCGACGCATCGGGCACGAGCACCTCGCGCAGTGTCGCCGCGTCCGCGCCGCCAGGGTGGATGCCCACCGCAAGGTCCGTCATGATGCCGATCGACATCCCGGCCGCCTTCGCACGCTCCTGGGCGAGGCGCAGCTGCTCGTCGGCGATGAACTGCAGCCACATATAGAACTGCACGAGGTCCTCGATGTCGCCGCCGGCGTGCCGCGAGCGATGCTCCGGGTGATGCTCCGACTCGGCGGCCTGCGCAGCACACCAGGTGGCAAACTCGCGCAGGCCCTCGCCCTCGTCCAGACAGAACAGCTCAAAGTCGTGGGTGCGCGCGGCATCGGCCTGCGAGGCCCAGAACAGCTCGCGCAGCGCCGCCAACTTCGCGGCGAACACACGGTTGCGATCCAGCGGCGCTGGCGAAGTGTTCAGGTCCTTCAGCGGCGCGGCCAACTCGGCGATCGCCGCACGAAGATTGTCGTCCACCAGCTCGAACTCCGGCACCTGCTCCACCGCGATGTAGAGCGGGTTGATAAACCGGCGCGAGGTGGGCAAATATGGCGAATCCTCCACCGGCGGCACCGGCTGGGCGGCGTGCACCGGATTGATCAGCAAATAATCGGCCCCCTGCGCGGCGACCGTCTCCGCGAGCAACGCCAGATCCCCAAAATCGCCCAACCCCCACGAGGCAGCCGAGCGCACCGAATACAACTGCGCCATCACGCCCCAGACGGGGTGCTGGACGACTCGGGAGTTCGTCGACAAGCAATCGGGCACCACGAGCAACGTGCATACCGCATCAAAATTGTCCGACTCCAAGTGCAGCTCGTGCCAGCCCGGCGGCAGATCCCCAGGCGTATGGAACGTCGCCTCGCCCCACACCACACCGTCCGAAGCCGTATGCGGCGGCGCCCAATTCTCATCCTGGTAGCACTCCCGCGAGGAACCATCCTCCAGCCGGATCCAACAATGCGCCGGGTGCCCGTCGTGGACGTGCACGTTGAAATGCTGCTCGCGGCCCTCCGTGGCCACCACCGTCGGCGGCAACGGGCGCGTGGCCCAGTGTTCGCGCCGGGCGTCGAGGTGGAAGTGGAGTTCCTCGTCGGTGGGGTCGTCGTCAAGCGAAAGCCCCAACGCCCGCAACAACGCAACAAACGACGCCGGCGGCGGCGACACCATCTTCCCGTCAGTCGCGCGGTAGGAGGTGCCGAAGCCATAGGACTCGGCAAGGGCGTGCAGCAGTTCCACGTTGGTCACGCTTCCGCATTCTGCCAAAACGTCGGTAATGTTGGGCACCATGCCATCGACTTCTCACACGACGGAACTTGGATTCACCCTCAACGACACGGAAACGTGCCTGAGCCGACTCATCGAAATGTGCGAGAAGCACCCGCACCTCGTGCTGTTTTCGCGCCCCCGCAACTACGAATGGGTCTCGGTCACGGCAGGGGAGTTCCTGCAAGAAGTCTACGACGTGGCCAAGGGGCTGATTGCCGCAGGTATCGAACCCGGCGATCGCGTGGCCATCCTGTCCAGCACGCGCTACGAGTGGGCGCTGCTCGACTTTGCCATCTGGGCCGCCGGCGCCGCATCCGTGCCAATCTACCCGTCGTCCTCGATGCACCAAATCCAGTGGATCCTCGAGGACTCCGGCGCGAAAATCGCGTTCACGGAAACGCGCGACCACACGATGCTCATGAGCCCGTTCCTCCTCGGCGAGGACGGCACCCCGCGCATGGCCGACTCGACCTCGCAGTTGCAGCGCATCTACGAGTTCAACTCGGCCGCCGTGGAGCAGATCAAGTTTGAGGGCCGCGAGGTGGAGCAGTCGCTTATCGACGAGCGCGTGGCCGCCACCCGCCACCCCGATCTGGGCTCCATCGTGTACACCTCCGGCACCACCGGCCGCCCCAAAGGTGTGGAGATCACCCACGGCAACTGGGCGTACCAGGCGTGGGCGCTGCTGGAAAACGAGATCGGCTCCGTGTCCTTCCCGGGCCAGCGCATGGTGACGTTTTTGCCGCTGGCGCACGTGCTCGCGCGCGCTGTGGCGCTGGCGTGGACGATCTCGGGCGCAACACAGTCGCACTGGTCGGATACTTCGACGTTGACCGTGGAGCTGCAGCGCGCACGCCCCAACCTGGTCATCGGCGTGCCGCGCGTGTTTGAAAAGGTGCGCGAGGGTGCGTACAACAAGGCCGCCGACGGGTCTGCGGTGGGCAAGCGCATCTTCCTCGAAGCTGAAAAGGCCGCGATTGAGTACTCCAAGGCGCTGGATACGCCGGACGGCCCGTCGCGCGTGCAAAAGGCGAAGGTGAAGCTCTACGACAAACTGGTCTACGCCAAGATCAAGGAGGCCATGGGTGGTTCCGTCTGGTACGGCATCACCGGCGGGTCGGCGATGAGCTCGGACCTGTCGCACTTCTTCCGCGGCATGGGCGTGCCGGTCTACGAAGGCTACGGCCTGACCGAAACGTGCGCTGCGGCGTGTGTGAACAACGCGCACAGCAACAAGATCGGCACCGTCGGGCGTCCTGTCAACGGCTATTCGGTGCGGATTAACGACGACGGCGAGATCGAATTTAAAGGCCCCGGCGTGTTCTCCAAGTACTGGCGCAACCCGGCCGCGACCGAGGAAGCGCTCACGGACGGCTGGTTCAACACCGGCGATCTTGGCGAGGTCGACGAGGACGGCTTCGTGTCCATCACCGGCCGCAAGAAGGACCTCATCGTCACCGCCGGCGGCAAGAACATCTCCCCGGGACCGATGGAGGAGATCATCCGCCAGCACCCGCTGATCTCTAACGCGTTGGTGGTCGGCGACGGTAAACCGTTCGTCGGCGTGCTGGTCACCCTCGACGAGGAGGAACTGAAGCGCTGGAAGGCGAACCACAACATCCCGGCGAACAAGAAGGTGTCGGATCTGGCGCAGGACCCGGCGTTGCGCGCCGAGGTGCAAGACGCGGTGAACATGGCCAACGCGACCGTCTCGCGCGCGGAGGCGATTAAGAAGTTCCGCATCCTCGACCGCGACTTGTCGGAGCAGCACGACGAGATGACGCCGACGATGAAGGTGAAGCGCAATGTGGTGTTCCAGCGTTTCCAGGAGGACATCGACAAGCTGTATCAGCGTTAACGGCGCGCCTACCCTCATCGGCTCACGCTGTGGCATAGCATCCCATTTTGTCACTTCCACAGTCCGTTTTAAGGGGGTTCACGCCGTGCACAAAACTGCAGCCGTGCTGCGTCACCGTGAACTTACCCAGGAGATTTACAACATCGGCGACGAGGTTGCGGAGTACATCGAGCACGTCGCCGAGTCGATTGCGGACTATGACGGTGAGCTCACCGAAGATTGCCTGGCAGAGTTCGAGGAGATTGTCGACGACGCCCGCCAGGACGCCCGCCGCATCGTCGCCGAGTTAATCGGCCTGCGCCAAGCGCTGACCTCGGGCCGCGCCGCCGGCTACCTGTCGGTGGGGGTGCGCCCAGAGGAGCGCATCCCGCAGCCTGAACTTCTCGACGCCGCCGGCCTCAAAGACCTCTTCCCGCTGCAAGCACCATTTTCGGTGCAGACGATGCACGACGCACTCGTCGGCCGCACCGAACTGGTGGTGCAGCACTTGGAGGAGATCGTCTCGTTCACACTGGAGCAGACCGACATGGTCGCCCGCGAACTCGGCGTGGTGTCGCTTCCGCACCTGTACGCACGCGTCGGCGAGATCGTCGAGGAAGCTGTGATCGGCTGGGTCGAAACCGTCTGCTTGGACCACCCGGCGTTCGTGCGCACGATGCGCGGATCCAACCCGCCGGAGTTTTTGGAGGAGCGCGCCCGCATCGACCGCATTGTGGCGAAGGTGGCGGCGAAGCGTTCCCTGCGCGGGGCTTAGGTGGGATCCGTGGTGGGTTCCGTGATGGATTCCTTCGGCGTGTACATCCACGTGCCGTTTTGTGCGACGCGCTGTGGCTACTGCGACTTCAACACGTACACGCCCACCGAGGTGGATTCCTCGCACGCGCAGTACCTCGACGCGCTGGAGCGCGAACTCGAGCTCGCCGCCGCCCGCGGCCTGCCGGAAGCCCAAACCGTGTTTATCGGCGGTGGCACCCCGAGCCTGCTCGGCGCGCAAGGCCTCGGCCGCATCCTGGGCGTCATCCGCAACACCTTCGGTATCGCGGCGGGCGCGGAGATCACCACCGAGTCCAACCCTGAATCCACCAGCCCCGACTACTTCGCGGGCCTGCTGGATGCCGGGTTTACCCGCGTCTCGCTTGGCATGCAGTCCGCCTCCACGCCGGTGTTGAAAGTCCTAGACCGCCAGCACACCCCGGGCCGCGCCGTCGCCGCCGCCCGCGAGGCACTTTCGGCCGGGTTCGAGCACGTGAACCTGGACATGATCTACGGCACGCCCACCGAAACCGACGATGATGTGCGCCGCACCCTGGATGCCATCCTTGCAACCGGCGTCGACCACGTCAGCGCGTATTCGCTCATCGTGGAAGATGGCACCGCCATGGCCCGCAAGATCCGCCGCGGCGAACTGCCCGCACCGCAAGAGGACGTCTACGCGGACCGCTACGAGATCATCGCCGCAACGCTGGAGGGCAACGGATACGACTGGTACGAGGTCTCCAACTGGGCCAAACCCGGCGGCGAGTGTCGCCACAACCTCATCTACTGGCACAACCAGAATTGGTGGGGCGCAGGCCCCGGCGCGCACAGCTTCGTCGACGGCGAGCGCTTCTTTAACGTCAAGCGACCCGAGCGCTACGCGCAACTGCTTCACGACGACACCCTGCCCATCCAGGACACCGAAACCATCACCGCAGACGAAGCCCACATGGAGGCGATCATGCTCGGGCTTCGCCTGCGTGAGGGGATTCCGGCCGGGTGGGTTGGGGATCGGGCGCGTGGGGTCGTCGATAAGCATGTGCGCGCGGGGCTCCTAGAGCGGGGAGAGCGCTTGCGCGTGACTGATACCGGCAGACTGCTTGCAGACGGCATCATCACCGATATCCTGGCAGCCGAGTAAGGAGGCGATCATGAGCGCAGCAGACGAGCGGCGCCAAAAGGTGCTGCGGGCGATCGTGGCGGACTACATCGCCAGCCAAGAACCCGTCGGCTCCAAAGCGCTGGTGGAACGGCACAACATGGGGGTGTCGTCGGCCACGATCCGCAACGACATGGCGGTGCTCGAGCAGCAGGGCTACATCTCGCAGACGCACGCCTCGTCCGGGCGCATCCCCACCGAGGCCGGCTACCGCAAGTTCGTGGATGCGCTCCACGACGTCAAACCACTGTCCGCCGCCGAGCGCCACGCGATTTTGGACTTCCTCGAAGACGGGGTGGACCTCGAAGACGTGCTACGCCGCTCCGTGCAACTGCTCTCTCAACTGACCCACCAAGCCGCCGTGGTGCAACTGCCGAACCTGTCCGCCTCGCGCGTGAAACACTGTGAGGTTGTCGAACTCACACCAACGCGCCTGCTGCTCGTGCTCATCACCGACGCCGGCCGCGTCGACCAACGCAACGTTGATCTCGCCGCGCCAATTGGCGACGACGGCGTGCGCATCCTTCGCGACATCCTCAACGACGCACTTGTGGGCAAGAACATGCGCGACGCCTCCGCCTCACTCGCCGGCGTGGCGGTCAGCGCCCCGCCGCACCTGACCGAACCCACCACGCGCGCCGCCGAAGTGCTCATCACCACACTTGTCGACGCCGCCCCCGACCGCCTCATCATCGCAGGCTCCTCAAACCTGCTCGTGCCCTCCGGCGGCCTCCAGGACGTCATCGACGCCCTCGAGCAGCAAGTTGTCGTACTGAAACTGCTCGCCGGCGCCCAAGAACTCGAACGTGTCTCCGTGCGCATCGGCCGCGAAAACGAAGACGAGGAATTATCCAGCGCCTCAATTGTTACAACAGCGTACGGGGCAGGCGATGCAGCACTCGGCGGCCTCGGGGTAGTCGGTCCAACCCACATGGACTACCCCGGTACCATGCAGAAGGTTGCCACCGTGGCTCGTTACATCAGCCGCACACTGCGGGGTGAATAGAAGGGAAGATATGGCTCGCGATTACTACGGCATCCTCGGCGTGGACAAGGACGCCACCGAGCAGGAAATTAAGCGGGCGTACCGCAAGCTCGCACGCAAATACCACCCGGACGTGAACCCGTCCGAGGAAGCTGCCGAGAAGTTCGCGGAGATCGCGGCAGCGCAAGAGGTGCTGCTGGATCCGCAGAAGCGTTCCATCGTGGACCGCGGCGGCGACCCGATGGAGGCCGGCGGCGGCATGGGCGGCGCCGGTTTTGGCGGAGGTGGCCTCGGCGACATCTTCGAGGCATTCTTCGGCGGTGGCGGTGGTGCTCGCCAGCCGCGCTCGCGCGTGCAGCCGGGCAACGACGCGCTGCTGCGCACCTCGATCACGCTCGCAGAGGCGTTCACGGGCGTGAAGCAGGACGTCACCGTGGATACCGCGGTGCTGTGCGACAAGTGCCACGGCTCCGGCTCCAAGTCAGGGGCTAAGCCGGTTACCTGTGACGTATGCCAGGGCCACGGCGCGGTCCAGGAGATGCAGCAGTCTTTCCTGGGCAATGTGATGACCACCCGCGAGTGCCACAAGTGCCATGGCTTCGGCGAAGTGATCACCGACCCGTGCGCCCAGTGTGCTGGCGACGGCCGCGTGCGCGCCACCCGCGACCTGGTGGTCAACATCCCGGCCGGCATTAATAACGGCATGCGCATCCGCATGGCGGACCAGGGCGAGGTCGGCCACGGCGGCGGTCCCGCCGGCGACCTGTACGTCGAGGTGCACGTCGAGCCGCACCCGGTGTTCGTGCGCGACAACAACGATCTGCACCTGCGCCTGACTGTGCCCATGTATGACGCGGCGCTGGGCACCGAGCTCACCGTGGAGAACCTCACGGGCGATGAGACCCGCATCGAGGTGCCCGCAGGCACCCAGCCGGACGACCGCGTTGTCCTGTCCGGTGAGGGCATGCCGCGCCTGCGCCAGGAGGGCGCCGGCGACATGATCGCGCACATCGAGGTGACTGTGCCCACCGCCCTGTCCAACGAGGAGCGCGCCGCACTCGAGGACCTGCGCGCCGGCCACCCGGAGGACCCTAAGGTCCACTCGGAGGGCGGCGAGCACGGCGATGGTTTCTTCTCCCGGATGCGTGATCGTTTCCGCCGATGAGCCTGCCCTATTTTCTTAGCGACGACCCCACCTCCGGCATCATCGAAGGCCCCGAGGCAAAACACGCCCACGTCAAGCGAATCCAGCCGGGGGAGCGCATCATGCTTTTCGACGGCGCCGGCAACCGCGCCGAAGTCACCGTCACGCGGGTGGATGCCTCAAGGGTTGAGGGGGTCGTCGACAGGCATGAGTTCGTGGAGCGTCCCACACCGCGCGTGACGGTTGTGCAGGCGATCCCGAAAAGCGAGCGTGCGGAACTTGCCGTCGACCTCGCTGTCCAAGGCGGCGCGGATGCGATCGTGCCGTGGATTTCGCACCGCACCATTGCGCGCTGGCCGGCGAACAAGCAGGCAAAACAGGTGGAAAAGTGGCGCTCGCAAGCGCTGGCGAGCGCGAAGCAGGCGCGCCGCGCGTGGGTGCCCGAGATCCACGAGCCGGTGACCACGAACCAGTTGTCCGAAATACTGCGTGATGCGAGGGACGAGCGTCACGCGCTCGTGTTGCATGAGGACGCCACCGTGCCGCTGCGTGAGGTGGACTTCGGCGAGGACATCTGGCTTATCGTTGGCCCCGAAGGCGGCATCGGGCAAGACGAACTCGAACTGCTCGGCGCGGACGCCGTGAAACTCGGCCCCGAAGTCCTGCGCACCGCAACAGCAGCGTTCGCGGCGCTCAGCGCGATCGGCGCGCTGACAAACCGCTGGTAGGGTAAACGCACATGGAAGAAATGGTGACGCGCAAGGTCGAACTCGACTCGGCGTACGCACAATCCGTTCTCGGCATCAACGACAACAACCTCCAACTGCTGGACCGCTATCTGGACGTGAGTTTCCACGCCCGCGGCACCACCTTGTCGGTGCGCGGCACGGCCGCCCACGTGGCGCACGCGCTGCGCGTGGTGGAGGAGCTGGAGTCCATGGCGCGACGCGGCGTGCCGCTTCGCCCTGACACCGTCGTGGAGGCGGTGAAACTCATGGAGATGGAAGCCCCCGGCTCGGTCGCGGACATCCTCGGCGAGGAAATCATTGCGCGGCGCGGCAAGGTGATCCGCCCGAAGACTGCCGGTCAGCGCCGCTATGTGGATGCGATCGACGACAACACCATCACGTTCGGCATCGGTCCGGCCGGCTCCGGCAAGACGTACCTTGCGGTGGCGAAGGCGGTACAGGCACTGCAGAACAAGCAGGTCAAACGCATCATCCTGACGCGTCCCGCCGTAGAGGCCGGTGAGAAACTCGGCTTCCTCCCCGGCACGCTTTCCGACAAGATCGACCCGTACCTGCGCCCGCTGTACGACTCGCTGCGCGACATGATGGACCCAGAGGCCATCCCGAAACTCATCGAGGCCGGCATCATCGAGGTCGCGCCCCTGGCCTACATGCGCGGGCGCACCCTGTCGGACGCGTTCGTCATCCTTGACGAGGCCCAGAACACCACCGGCGCCCAGATGAAGATGTTCCTCACCCGCCTCGGGTTTGGTTCGAAGATGGTGGTCACGGGTGACACCTCTCAGGTGGATCTGCCGCGCGGCACCGTCTCGGGCCTGCGTGTGGCGCGTCGCATCCTGAGCGACATTCCGGACATTTCGTTCCAGGAGATGCGCGCCGACGACGTTGTGCGCCACCACCTGATTTCCCGCATCGTGGCCGCCTACGACCACCACGATGCCCAGAACGCGCTGCGCTACGAAAAGCGGCAGCAGAAGATTGAAGCAGAGCGCGAAGCGGAGGCAGCGCAGTGAGCATTGAAGTCTTAAACGAGTCCGGCGAGGCGGAAGTCAACGAGCAAATGCTTATCGACGTCGCCTCCTACGCCCTACGCACCATGGACGTCCACCCCGACACCGAAGCAACCATCACGCTTGTCGACGAAGCCACCATGGCCGACCTCCACGTCCGCTGGATGGACCTCGACGGCCCCACCGACGTGATGAGCTTCCCCATGGACGAACTCACCCCGGGTGGGGGACGGCCCGACGCCGACATGCCGGGACCTGCGATGCTCGGCGACATCATCCTGTGCCCGGCCTACGACCGCAAACAGGCCGAGATGGCCGGCCACGACCTCGCCCACGAAATGGCGCTGCTGACCGTCCACGGCGTGCTGCACCTGCTCGGCTACGACCACATCGAGCCGAAAGACGAACGGGAAATGTTCGCGCTGCAAAACGAGATCCTCGCCGACTGGTACGACGACCTGGCCCGTCGCGGGGTGGCATACCAGCCGAAGCCGACCGGCCCACACGCCTTCCCGTCCGCCGCTGACCGCGACGAGCTCGACAAGCTGATGAAGGGCGCCGAGTGACACTGACCATCACCTTCGCAACGATCACCGTCGTTGCGCTACTGCTCTCCGGCCTGCTCGGTTCCGTCGAATCTGCCCTGGCACCCATCTCGCGTGCCCGCGTGGAAGGCATGGTCAAGGATGAGACGCCGGGTGCAGATGCGTTGCTGCGCGTCGTCGATAATCGCGCGAATCACATCAACACCCTCGTGCTGCTGCGCACCGTCTTAGATGTCATGGCGGCAGTCTCGGCGGCGATGCTGGCCATGGACGTCATCGCGTCAGATGCGTGGGCGATTGCGGTGGCGGTAATCGTCGTGACGCTGCTGCAATTTTCCATCATCGGCGTGTTCGCACGCACCGCCGGCAAACGTAACCCGTACACCATCTCGCTCAAAGCCGCCCAAGGCCTGCACATCTTCCACACCGTGCTCGGACCAGTGGCGAAACTGCTCATCTGGATCGGCAACCTGTTCCATCCCGGCGAAGACTTCCGCAACGGGCCATACGCCACCGAAATCGAACTGCGCGAAATGGTCGAAGTCGCCCAAGAAAAAGGCGTGGTGGAAACCACCGAAGGCCGCATGATCCAAAACATCTTCGACCTCGCCTCCACCACCGCACGCCAAGTCATGGTTCCGCGACCCGAAATGGTGTGGATCGAAGGCGAAAAACTCGCCCGCCAAGCCACCGCACTCATGGTGCGCTCCGGCCACTCCCGCGTGCCCGTCATCGGCGAAAACGTCGACGAAATCATCGGTGTCGCCTACCTCAAAGACATGTTCACCGACCGCGGCGCGCCCGTCGACCCGAACACGCCACTGACCGAGTTGATGCGCCAACCGATGTTCATCCCGGACTCCAAGCCGCTCGACCTGCTGTTGCGCGCGATGCAGCAGCAGAACACCCACATCGCGGTGGTTATCGACGAGTTCGGCAACGTCGCAGGCCTGCTCACCATGGAAGACCTTCTTGAAGAAATCGTCGGCGAGATCACCGACGAATACGACGAGGATGAAGAAGCCCCCATCGAAGAAATCGACGAGCGCGTCTTCCGCGTCCAAGCGCGCCTGCCTCTCGACGACCTCGTGCACTACCTCGCCGACCACCTCGACTACACGCTGGAGTACTCGGAGGAGGTCGTCGACAATGTGGACACCGTCGCCGGCCTGCTGTCGTACGAACTCGGCCGCGTGCCCCTTCCCGGCGCCTCCATTCTTCGCGACGGCATCCGCTACACCGCAGAAGGCGGCCGCGACCGACGCGGACGCATCAAGACCCGCACCGTCCTCGTCGCCGTCGGCGAGGAACCCGAAAACGGGGTATCGTAGCACCTGTAACCAACCGAAAGGAGTTCCACCATGCGAGCAGTTCGCTACTACGGCCAGAAGGACATCCGCGTCGAGGAAATCGACGCCCCGGTTGCAGGCAAGGGAGAGGTGCTCATCGACGTCGCCTGGTGCGGCATCTGCGGCACTGACCTGCACGAGTACCTCGAAGGCCCGATCTTCTGCCCGAAGCCTGGCCATCCGCACCCCATCACCGGTGAGGAGCCGCCGATCACCCTCGGCCACGAGTTCTCCGGCGTTGTTTCGGCGCTCGGCGAGGGTGTCGACGACCTCGAGGTCGGCCAGCACGTCGTCGTCGAGCCGTACGTCCTGCCGGACGACGTCGACCCGAAGGAGCCGGGCCCGTACAACCTCCACCCGGACGTGAACTTCATCGGCCTCGCAGGTGGTGGCGGCGGCCTCTCCGAGAAGATCGCTGTGCAGCGTCGCTGGGTTCACCCGATTTCCAACGATGTTCCGCTCGACGAGGCTGCGCTCATCGAGCCGCTGTCCGTCGCCCACCACGCATTCGTTGCGTCTGAGGCGAAGGAAGGCGACGTCGCCCTCATTGGTGGCGCCGGCCCGATCGGTGTGCTCACCGCTGCTGTAGCGAAGGCGTACGGCCTGACGGTTATCGTCTCCGAGCTCTCCGAGCTGCGTCGCCAGAAGGCGCTCGACGCAGGTGTCGCCGACTACGCGATCGACCCGAGCGCAACCGACCTCAAGGCAGAGATCGAAAAGATCACCGACGGCAAGGGCGTCGACGTCGCATTCGAGTGCACCTCCGTCAACGTTGTGCTCGACCAGCTGATCGACTGCTTGAAGCTCAAGGGCACCCTGGTCGTCGAGTCCATCTGGTCGAAGAAGGCCGAGCTGGACATCCACGCGCTCGTGATGAAGGAACTGACCATCCGCGGCATCATCGGCTACGCCCACGATCACCCGCAGACCATCAAGTTGGTGGAGTCCGGCAAGATTGATCTGAAGCCGTTCATCACCGGCAAGATCGGCTTCGACGGTGTCGTCGACGAGGGCTTTGACACCCTGATTAACCGCAACGAGACCGCAGTGAAGATTCTGGTGTCGCCGGAGCTCTAAAATGCTCCTATGAGCAATATTCTCTCGATCCAGTCCGCCGTCGCGTTTGGCCATGTTGGCAACTCGGCGGCGGTCTTTCCTTTGCAGCGCATCGGCCACGAGGTGTGGCCGGTGTACACGGTGAACTACTCCAATCACACGGGTTATGGTGCGTGGGAGGGGCCGATCATTCCGGCCGCCGACGTTGCGGCGGTGCTCAAGGGCATCCGCGACCGCAATGCGTTCCCGCTTATCGACGCCATCCTCACCGGCTACCAGGCCTCCCCGGAAATCGCCGACGTGATCGTCAGCACCGTGCGCGACATCAAGGCTGAAAACCCGGATGCGCTCTATGCGTGCGATCCGGTGATGGGGTCGGCGAAGTCGGGCTGCTTCGTGGCGGATACGATCCCGCCGCTGTTCCGCTCGACGATCGTGCCGGCGGCGGACATCATTACGCCGAACCAGTTCGAGTTGGGCTACCTCACCGAGCGCGACGTCACCGACCTCGACTCCACCCTCGCCGCCGTGGACGCGGCCCGTGAGATGGGCCCGTCGACCGTGCTGGTGACTTCGGTGGAGCGCCCCGAAACGCCCGAGGATGCGATCGAGATGATCGCCGTGGACGACAACGGCAAGTGGATCGTGCGCACCCCGCGCCTGCCGTTTAAGCGCAACGGCTCCGGCGATGTTACTGCAGCGCTGTTTACCGGCCACTACGTGCGCAGCCACGACGCAAAGGACGCGTTGGCAAAGACCGCCTCCTCGGTCTACGACATGCTGCGCGTGACCTTCGAGGCCGACGCGAACGAGCTCCAGTTGGTCGAGGCCCAGGAGTTTTACGCCAACCCGCAACTCCAGTTCGAGGTCGAAGCCCTCTAACCGGTTTCAGGCACACCGCGTCACCCGCCCACCCGGGCGGGTTTTTCGCGTTTTCGGGGCCGGGTGAATCGATTAGTCGAACAGCAGCTCCATCGCCCCCGTCACGGTGGGCACTTCGGTCCCGTTGGGTGCGATCCAGCAGATGCGCCCGTTCGGGTTGTCGATGTGCCCGCGGATCGCCCGCCACCGGTCGTCGTCGTTGACCCCGTTGTGGTAGGCGCACAGTTGCGCCAGGTTGTCCATGTTGGTCATCCCGCCATGTTTCCAGGCGTGCATGTGGTGGGTTTGGGTGGTTTCGGCGGAATGCCTGCAGTCGGGGAAGGCGCAACGTGGCGACATCAACTTCGACATCGTCCGCTGCTTCCCATTCGCCAGCCGCTGCGTCCGATACAGGTTCACTGCGCCGGCCTGCGGGTGGAAAGCGGCCACTTCAAGCACGTCGCCGAACTCGCGGGTCAAAAACTCGGCGCCGGTCATCGTGGTGCCGTCGGTAAGTACAAGTTCGACGTCGTCGCCGCAGCCGTCCATGATGCGGGTGTAGGCCTGGATCGGCACCAAAATCATCGGCCGCAGCGCCGCGCGCGGCACCCCGCCGCCCTCGCGCAACAGGCGGAACAGTGAGCCGGCCATCTGCTCCGCAGCCGGCCGATCCTCATCGATCATGGAACGCAGCGTGTGCTCCAAGTCGGCCAGATCGCGCTCGTTGTACGTCAGCGTCATGGTACGCATGCCCTCACGCGAGCGCGTGAACCGGCAGGAGGGTTTGGGGGCGGTCACGGGGACGTCGATAAGCCTGCTGATGCGCTTCGACAACGAGCGAAACGAACCACGATGCCGCACCAGATCCAACCGGATGCGCCACCGCTCAGCAGCCGAGCCCACCACAACCAACTTCTTCTCGATGAGCACCAACTGGTCGATCGGCAACCCCTCCGCCAACGCCAGCGCATCAGCCTGCTTGCGCGTGAACTTGGTCGGGCCATAGTACGTATCGAAGACGCGGGCGAGGTCGCGCTCGTGTCGTCGATAAGCCAGCGGCAACTGCGGCCTCACGAGAAAACCCGGCGAGCATCCCCACGCCCGCTTGACAAAACTCCAAAAAATCCATGCACCAGACGCTAGAAACCCACCGCAACCCCCACAAGACCCCGCAAAAAATCTGTGGATAACTCCCACGCGTCAAGAAAAGTTATCCACAACGGTAGGATGCGCACCATGATTGATTTCCCGGACAACCTGCCAGAAGACGCGATCGCTGACGGCGGTTTCACAAACACGCCGGAAGGGTTCAAGTCGGGCTTTGTCAGCTTCGTCGGGCGGCCGAACACCGGCAAGTCCACGCTGACCAACGCGCTGGTGGGGGAGAAGATCGCGATTATGGCCGATCAGCCGGAGACGACTCGCCACCCGATCCGCGGCGTGATCAACCGCGACGGTGCGCAGGTCATTGTGGTGGACACGCCGGGGATTCACCGCCCGCGCACGTTGCTGGGCGAGCGGCTCAACGACGTGGTGAAGGACACGTTCGCGGACGTGGACGTCATCGGCTTTACTGTGCCGGCGGACGAGAAGATCGGCCCCGGCGACCGCTTCATCCTCGAGGAGATCCGCAAAACGAAGCCGAACACGCCGATCGTGGGCATTGTGACCAAACTGGACAAGACCGGTAAGGACGCTGTCGGCGAGCGCCTGCTCGAACTGCACGACATGCTCGGCCCCGACTGCGAGGTCGTGCCGGTCTCCGCAACCGCAGGTGTGCAGACGGACACGCTGCTGGACATTCTCATCGACCACCTGCCGGAAGGTCCGCGTTTCTACCCGGAGGGCCACACCACGGATGAGGATGTGGAGACGCGTATCGCCGAGTTGATCCGTGAGGAGGCGCTGCGCGGTCTTCGCGACGAGCTCCCGCACTCCGTCGCCGTACAAATCGACGAAATGCACCCAGACCCGAACAATCCGGAGCGCACCATGATCTACGCGGTGCTGTACCTGGAGCGTCCGGGCCAGAAGCGCATCATTGAGGGCCCGGACGGGCGGCGCCTTTCCGGCATTGTGCACCGTGCGCGCAAGCAGATCATCGACCTGGTCGGCCAGAACATCTACTTGGACGTGCGCGTGAAAATCCTGAAGAACTGGCAGCAGGATCCGAAGGCGTTGGGCCGACTTGGCTTCTAGGCCGTCGTGGCGCGATCGCGCCTTTGTGGTGCGCACTTACGATTTCGGTGAGGCGGATCGCGTCATCGTCCTGCTGACCCGCAACCACGGCCTGGTGCGCGGGGTGGCGAAGGGCGTGCGCAAGGTGAAAAGCCGCTTCGGCTCGCGCCTGCAGCCGTTCGTGGATGTGGATGTGCAGGTGTATCCGGGCAGAGGCTTATCGACGATCACCGGCGCAGACACCGTCACCTACTACGGTGCCCGCATTATCGACGACTTCGACCGCTATGCCGCCGCCTGCGCCGTCATGGAGGTCGCCGAGAAGCTTTCCTACGACCAGGGGGACCCGGAACTGTTCGGGCTCGTGCAGGAGGCGCTGACCAACCTGCAGACCGACCAGCATCCGACGCTGGTGCTCGACGCGTTCATGCTTAGGGCCACCGAGCACGCCGGCTGGGGTTTAAGCCTGTTTAACTGCGCGAACTGCCAGGCCCCGGGCCCGCACAGGGCGTTCAACGCCACCGTCGGCGGGGCGGTGTGCAACAACTGCCGCCCCACCGGCTCGATGGATGTGGATCCGGAGACGCTGCACGATATGTGGTTGTTGCGGGGTGGGTACGGGGTGTCGTCGATACGCGTTGCGCAGATTCACCGCGCGACCGTGGCGCACGTGCAGCACAACCTTGAGGCCGGGCTGAAGAGCCTGAAGATCATGGAGCAGGCATAATTAACGCCCATGGGCGCACCGAAGATTGACAAGAAGTTCATCCCGAAACACATCGCACTGGTGATGGACGGCAACGGCCGTTGGGCGCAGCAACGGGGCTTGAAGCGCACCGAGGGGCACAAGGTGGGCGAGGAAAAGCTCATGGACGCCGTCGATGCCTGCATCGAACTTGGTGGGGTGGAGTGGCTGTCCGCCTACGCGTTTTCTACGGAGAATTGGAAGCGCAGCCCTTCCGAGGTGCATTTTTTGATGAACTTCACCCGCGACGTGTTGCGCCGCCAGCGTGACGAGTTGCATGAGAAGAACGTGCGCGTGGTGTGGTGTGGGCGCCGCCCGAAGCTGTGGGGCAGCGTGATCGAGGAGCTTGAGGTCGCCGAGGAGCTCACGAAGCACAACACGGGGCTCACCCTTGCGATGTGCGTCAATTACGGCGGTCGCGCCGAACTCACCGACGCAGTGCAGGCGCTTATCGACGACAACGTGCGCCACGTCGACGAAAAAACCATCCAGCGCTACCTGTATCGCGCCGACATGCCCGACGTGGACCTGTTCTTGCGCCCGTCGGGCGAGCAGCGCACCTCAAACTTCCTGCTGTGGCAGTCGGCCTACGCGGAGATGGTGTACCAGGACGTGCTGTTCCCGGACTTTACTAAGCAGGACCTGTGGGATGCGGTGCTGGAGTACGCGAAGCGCGACCGGCGTTTCGGCGGTGCGGTAGATAAGTTCGATAACTAGCGTTTCGCCTGGCAGTCGCGGCATACGCCGTAGATTTCGGCGTCGTGGCCGACAAGTTCGTAGCCGTAGTGCTTCGCCATCACCTCGGCCCATCTTTCTACCGGGCCGCCTTCGATTTCCTCGCTGCGCCCGCATTTGGAGCACAGGAGGTGATGGTGGTGGTGGTCGGCGAGACAGTCGCGGTAGAGCGTTTCGCCTTCGGGGGAGTAAAGCACGTCCACCGCGTCGACGTCCGCGAGTGATTGCAGCGTGCGGTAGACGGTGGTCAGTCCTACGGACTCGCCTTGTTCGGTGAGGATCTCGTGGATGGCTTGTGCGGAGGCGAATTTGTCTAAGCCACGCAGCGTATCGACGACCGCCGCGCGCTGCTTAGTCATCCTCGGGCCAAGCTTCGGGACCGGACGCGTGCTGTGTGGGCGGTGTTTCATACCGGGCCAGCTTAGCCGGGATGGCGCTCGACTGGGACGAGGCCTAGCCGGATCTTGCCTAGTGCTGATTCGGGCTAGTGCTGATTCGGGCTAGTCCTGGCCCGGCACCGACGTGCGCCGGGTTGTGTCAGCGGCCGGCGCGTAGAACTCGCAGGCATGGTCTACGAGCGCGTGGATAATCCGGATCACGGTGGGGTTGGCAAGTTCGTAGGCGACTTCGCGGCCGCAGCGTTTGGCGGCGACTAGGCCTTCGTCGCGAAGCACCCGCAAATGCTGCGACACCAGCGGCTGCGACTTCCCCAAAATCCCCACCAACTCATGGACCGCGCGCTGTGAATCGTGCAGCAGCAGCAAAATCCGAAGACGCATCTCCGAATCCAGCACTCGGATCAGTGCGGCAGTGTGGTCTAACTCCTCCGGCGAAAAGCGAAGGTCGTCACGCATGGGCGGCCCCTTTCGACGACAGTCCTACACAGTTGTCACACAGTTTACTCGAAGCAGGCGTAAAGGTGGGACTTATGTCCAAAGGGTCGTCTGCGTCGTCGCAAAGTGAAACGGCTAGACTGATCGACGTATTTTGGCAACCGTATTACACGCAGGAGATTGTGATGCCCGCATCCAAGATCGAAACCGTCGTCAACCTCTGCAAACGCCGTGGTTTGGTGTACCCCGCAGGTGAGATTTACGGCGGAACACGCTCCGCGTGGGACTACGGCCCACTCGGCGTCGAGCTGAAAGAAAATCTCAAGCGCCAGTGGTGGAAGCACATGGTGACCTCCCGCCCCGACACCGTCGGCGTCGACACCTCCATCATCCTGCCCACCCGCGTATGGGAAGCCTCCGGTCACGTCGAGGTGTTCACCGACCCGCTCGTTGAGTCGCTCTACACCAACAAGCGCTACCGCGCCGACCACCTGATCGAAGCGTACGAGGAGAAGCACGGCCACCCGCCAGCAAACGGGCTCGCCGACATCAACGACCCGGAAACCGGCCAGCCGGGCAACTGGACCGAGCCGAAGGAATTCTCCGGTTTGATGAAGACCTACCTCGGCCCCGTCGACGACAAGGAAGGCCTGCACTACCTGCGCCCGGAGACCGCGCAGGGCATCTTCGTTAACTTCAAAAACGTGATGACGTCCGCGCGCCTCAAGCCGCCGTTCGGCATCGCCAACATCGGCAAGTCCTTCCGCAACGAAATCACCCCGGGCAACTTCATCTTCCGCACCCGCGAGTTCGAGCAAATGGAGATGGAATTCTTCGTCAAGCCAGGCGAGGACGAAACCTGGCACGAGTACTGGATTGAAAACCGCTTCAACTGGTACGTCGACCTGGGCATCAACCCGGAGAACCTGCGCCTGTACGAGCACCCGCAGGAGAAGCTGTCGCACTACTCCAAGCGCACCGTGGACATCGAGTACGCGTTCGGCTTCACCGGCTCCAAGTGGGGCGAACTCGAAGGCGTGGCCAACCGTACGGACTATGACCTGAAGACCCACTCCGAGGCGTCCGGCGAGGACCTGTCGTACTACGACCAGCAGAACGAGGAGCGTTGGATCCCGTACTGCATCGAGCCGGCCGCTGGCCTGGGCCGCGCCATGATGGCATTTCTTATCGACGCCTACGATGAAGAAGAAGCACCCAACGCCAAGGGCGGCACCGACACCCGCGTCGTGCTGCGCCTGGACCGTCGCCTCGCGCCGGTGAAGGTTGCCGTGCTGCCACTGTCGAAGAAGCCGGAACTCGCCGGCCCCGCCGAGGAGCTGGCCACCAAGCTGCGCCAGTACTGGAACGTGGACTTTGACACCTCGGGTGCGATTGGTCGTCGTTACCGTCGCCAGGACGAGACCGGCACCCCGTTCTGCGTCACCTACGACTTTGACACCCTTGAGGACAACGCTGTGACCGTTCGCGAGCGCGACACGATGGAGCAGGAGCGCGTGCCTCTCGACGAGCTGGAGGCCTACCTGGCCGCCCGCCTGATCGGCTGCTAATGCACTACGTCAGCTGGGATCGCACGGACCGCGACGCGCCGAAGTTGCTCGCCGAGGACGGACCCGAGGTGTTGGGTGTGTTCTCGCACGACCACGCCGTTGTGGGCGGCGAGGAGTGGCAGTTGGTGTCGCACCCCGAATCGGGTGCGGTAGCGACGCGCCGCGGCGAGGAGATCGTGCGCACGTCGAACAGTTTGAAGCGCGCGAAGCGCATCGACCTGGTCATCGAGGGCCACGCCTACGCGTTCGTCCCGGAGACCTCCAAGAACTGGGTGGTCGAGGATGCGAGCGGCGAGAAGGTTGCCCAGTTCACCCAGGACCACAACGGTGTGCGCAAGGCGATCCTCGAGTTCGAGGGCGAGACCGACCTGCCGCCCACCCAGGTTGCCGGCCTTGCGTGGTTGACCCGCGAGGTGCTTGAGGCCCGCAAGATGGTCAATTCGACCGCGCTGATCAGCACTTTGGTGTTCTTGTCGCTGTTCATCGTTGTGGTGGCGTTGCTGTGATTTGGCAGGGCGCCACGCTTCTCGACGACTCCCGCACCCGCGCCACCGCCACCGCCGACACCATCACCGTCGGTGGGGCACACCCGAGCGCGGTGCTGCGCATCACCGCCGGGAGCGCGCGCCGGTTTAAGGCCGTCGATGCGGATACGGGCGGGGAGTTCGTGCTGCGTAAGGCCGGGTTTACGGTGGCGCGCTACACCGCGGATTGCGACGGGCGCCGCTACACCCTGAACCGTTCTGGCCTGCACCGCGAGATCCGCGACGCCGCAGGCACCCTCGTCGCCATCACCCGCGGCAAGGCTTCGGGTGACCTCCACGTTGAGGTCAAAGCGGATGTCGACGCTGCAGCCGAGGCCGACCTGCCTATGGAGGATCTTGTGTTCATGACGTGGGCGCTCACTTTCGTGGACACGCCCGCGCGCCGCACCCGCATTTAGCGCCGCGGCGGCCCGGCAGCGCGGCTGCCCAGCGCGGGCCAGCACCACCGCTGCGTCAGCCTGGCTGTGCGGCCCCGCGCGGCCTAGAACGTGCCGCCGCGGTTAGAGGGGCGCCCGCCGGAGAAGCCACCTCCGCCGCCTCCCCCGAAGCCACCCCCGCCACCTCCGCCGCCGGAGAGCAGCGTGCCCCACAGCACCGCCCTGGCCAGGGAGTCGGCGGTTTCGCGGTTGCGGGCCGCTTGGTAGCGGCGGATATCGTCGTTAGCGGCCTGCTCGGCGCGGCGGGCGGTGTCGGTGGCGGTGCGGGCGGCGTCGATAGCTGTACGCGTATCGCGCACACGCAGCTGGATCGCTTGGGCGTGCTGGCGCTTCGCCTCGGCGAGCAAGGTGCGGGCGTGCGAGCCGATGATGCGGCCACGGGAGCGGATTAAGTCTTCGGCGCGCTGGATCTGCGCGGTGCAGACCTGCATTTGTTGGTCGAACAGTTGCAGGGCGCGGGCTTGGTCGCCGGCGACGCCGCGGGCACGGTCGAGGGCGTCGTCGATTTCGGCGTCCATGTTCGCCAGTTCCTCGTAGAGGGCAAGCGGGTCGGTGTCGGCGCGGTTGCCCATCGCGTCGAGCATGCGCTGGGCCTTGGCGGAAACCGCGTCCAAAGAGGCGACGTCGATACGCGCGCCCTGCTCACGGGCACCCTTGACGGTTTCGACGTCGCGGAGTTCGGCGCGGATTTCGTCGATAAGCGCTGGCAAATTGGTTTTCGCCGCCCGGATGTTCTCTTCCGCGTGCTCGATCGCGTTGAGGTTGGTGTCAGAGACCTCCACGGCGTGCGAGGCAGCCGCGAGCGTGTCCAGGAGTGCGCCTTGGCGGCCGGCGGGCTGGGCGGCGAGGCTGCGGGCGTCGTTAAGTGCCTTCTCGGCTTCGTCGAGGGAGGCTTCCGCAACATCGACGTTGTCCACGATCGACGACAACATCTCCGGCGCGTGCGTCTCCCGCAGTTGCGCAAGGGTGGCGCGGGCCGGCTCGAGGCGCGCGCGGATGTCCACGGTGCGGGCGAGGATCTTGTCCACCTCGTCGGGTGCGCGCATGAGCACGCCGCGCATGTCGTTGAACTCAGCGGTTTTGTCGCGAAGTGCCTGCTCAGCTTTGCCTGACGACGAAATAATGTCGACGAGCATCGCGCGTTTTTCGGGTTCGGTTTCGGGGATGGCGTCGTAAAGTTTTTGGTGGGTGGAAAACGCGCGCTGCAGGGTGCGGGTGGCCTCGTTCATGGCGGAGGTGAACGGGCGGACACGCTCGGCGCCGAACTCGGATGTGGCTAGTTTCAGCTCCTCCTTGCCCTGGGTAATCGACTCGTCGGCGGACACGAGCGCGTCGCGCGCGACCTCCTCCAGGGTCGCGGTGGGCAGGCGGCCGAGCGAGTCAGTATCCGCCGGATCGAGCGCCTTCGCAGACGCGATCTGCTTCGCTTGCTGCTTGCGCGAGCCCTTGCGTGTTGCCGCGTACATGCCGCCGCCGGCGAGCGCCGCGACACCGAGGCCGCCTGCGACCCAGCCTGCGCCGTCACCGTTGCTTGACGACGACCCACCTACCGACTCAACCGCATTCAGCGCCGCCTGCGACCAATTGAGTTGGGTTAGCTGCGCGTAGGCGGCCTCGTTCATCCGGTCGATCTCGGCCTGGGTCCATTCTTCGCCACCGCCGACGTTGTAGGCGCGCTCGTCGGGGGAAATCACCAGCACGGCGGTGTTGGAACCATTCGCAGCGATGGCCTGGTCGACCCAGTCGGACGGGCTGATGTCGCCAAAGGTACGCAGGAACACCACACGCACCGACTTACCCTGGGACTGGCTGACCTGCTGAATCGCCTGTTCAATCTCGGCGCGTTCGCTATCGGTGAGCACGCCGGCGTCGTCGGTCACAGGCTTGGTTAAAAGGCCTGGCTGGACGCTAGTTTCCGTGGCTACGCCTTGCGCAAGCGCGGGCGTTTCGGCAAAACCTGAGGCGGGCGCTGCGAGAAACAGCATGCCGCCGACGGCGAGGACGCGAAGGTAACGGCTAGTCATGCGACTAGGGTAGCGCTTCGTGTACGCCTATAACGCCGACGATACGAAACGCCGCACCGCTGAGGGGCCAAAGGGGGCGCAGCTTGCGCCGGATTCACGCGGGGCGTTCGCGCGTGACCGGGCCCGTGTGCTGCATTCGGCGGCGCTTCGTCGATTAGCGGACAAGACCCAGGTTGTTGGCCCGCGCGACGGTGACACCCCGCGCACGCGCCTGACGCACTCGTTGGAGGTCGCCCAGATTTCGCGCGGCATCGGCGAAGGCCTCGGCCTGAACCCCGATCTTTGCGAGATGGCCGGGCTCACCCACGACATTGGCCACCCGCCGTACGGCCACAACGGCGAGGTCGCGCTCAACGAGGTCGCGCCCGACGGCTTCGAGGGCAATGCGCAAACTCTGCGCATCCTGTCGCGCCTTGAGCCCAAAGTGCTTATCGACGACCACTCGTACGGCCTCAACCTCACCCGCGCCTCCCTCGATGCCGCCGTGAAATACCCCGTGACCCGCACCAACCCAGACGGCACCCTGAACCGGAAGTACTCCGCATACGACGAGGATGCAGCGGTGCTTGCGTGGGCGCGCGAAGGCCACACCGACGACATGCCGCCGATGGAAGCGCAGGTGATGGACTTTTCCGACGACATCGCCTACTCCGTCCACGACGTCGAAGACGGCATCGTCTCCGGGCGCGTCTCCCTGCAGGTGCTGTGGGACTTCGTCGAACTCGCCGCGCTTGCCGAGAAGGGCGCCGCCGCCTTTGGTGGCGACGCCGACTCACTCGTCGACGCCGCCGACCGCCTCCGCGCCCTGCCGGCCATCGCAGCCGCCGCCGACTTCGACTACACCCTGTCCTCCTGGGTTCGCCTAAAGGGGCTGACGTCGCAGTTGGTGGGGCGCTACATCGGCGGCGTGACCAAGGCGACCCTCGACGGGAACCTAGGCACCGACGCTGCTGCCGGCGCGGGCGCGGGCGGCGCGGGCGGCGTGGGCGCCGGTTCGGGCCTGATGGGGCGCCAGCACGGCCGCCTCATCGTTCCTCCCGACGTCGAGGCCGAAGTCCGCCTGCTCAAAACCGTGGCGGTGCTCTACGTCATGGATGTGCCCGCCCATCTCGCGCGTCAGGACCGCCAGCGCGACCGCATCTACCGCGTCCACGAGTACCTGCGCGCCGGCGCCCCGGGCACCCTGGACACGATGTTCCGTGCCTGGTTCGAAGCGGCCGACACCGACGCCGAGCGCGAGCGCGTGATCATCGACCAAATCGCCTCCATGACCGAGTCTCGCCTCGAGCGCACCGCGAAGAAAGCCAGCGCCTTCGAAGGCTTCTACTAGGCCCGCGGCCGTTGCCGCTTGCCGCAGGTTGTGCAGGGGGCGGGACGGCACATAGGGTCTCCTCTCACTCGCAGATATTGCGAGTGAGCCTAACCCGCGCCGAGGTGGAATACGGCGAAAAGTGAGCTTAGGAGCAAACCCGAACTCAGCCGGCCAGATGAAAAAGGGCTTCGAAGCGAGTTCGGGTTTGCCCCTAAGCTGCCAATCGGACTCCTTCCACTCCTCGGAGCGGGGGCTCGGGGAGGCTACAGGCGCTCGGCGATGTCGGCGAGCGCGGCGCGGGTGCCGATCTCCCCGGGAAGCCACGGCAGTTCCACGCGCGGCACGTTGGGCAGTTTCGCGTCCAGAAGGGCAAGCGCGTCGTCTTCCACGGCGCGCCGGGCAGCCAAGAACTCGCTGGCGCTCGAGCCAGCGCCAGCACCAGCGCCAGTGCCAGCCCCAGCGGTGTCGGCGGGGCTGCGGCGATTGACGACGAGGCCGGAGACGCGGATGTGGTGGTGGGTGAGGTCGTCGTAAAGTTCGGTGCTCTCGAGTACCGGGAGCCGCTCGGCGGTGAGCACGATGGTGAACGTGCAGGCGGCCGGGTCGGTGAGAATGTCGCGCAGGCGCTCAAACTTGCGACGCCGCCGTAACAGCGTGGTGCGGATCTGCTGGTTGCGGCGCTGCACCGGGTCTTGGTCCGCGCCGCCGAGACCACGCAGGGCACGGGAGAACTTGTCGGATTGTTCGCGGCGCTGCATCAGCCCGCCGGTGTAGGCCGCCATCAACTCCGGCAGGGCAAGGAGGCGGGAGGTGTGGCCGGAGGGGGCGGTGTCGAAAATGATGTGGTCGACGCCTTGCGTGTCCACAAGTTCCGCCACGCGTTCCAGCATCGCTGCCTCGTGCATGCCTGGGGAGTTGCGTGACAGGTCCAGGTGGCGGCGGATTTCGGGGTGCATGCGTTCCGGCATCATTGCGCGCATGGACTGCTCAACGTCGGCGAGGTGGCGTTCGGTGGTGGTGGCGGGGTCGAGTTCGACGACGGAAAGCCCGGGTTCGAGTTCGGTGGGCGTGTCGGAGAGCGACACTGACCAGATGTGGCCGAGGTTGTGCGCCGGGTCGGTGGACACCAGCAGCACGCGCCGGCCGGTCTCGGCGAGGCGCACCGCGGTGGCGGCAGACACGGTTGTTTTGCCCACGCCGCCTTTGCCGCCGAAGAACATCACGGGTGCGGTTTCTAGCAGCATCGCACGCCGTCCAAGGGGGAGTGGGACATGCCCATGCGGGTGTGCCAGGCGTGGAATTCGTCGTAAAGCAATGGCATGAGCTCGAGGGTGTAGAAGGAGGCGGGGTTGGGGATGCCAAGCGTTTCGGAGGCGACGAGCAGTGTGAACAGGTCGTCTTCTTCGCGGGCGGCGCGGGCAAATTCTCGACGATAAGGCGCCTTGTAGAACTCGTCCAGGCCGGCCGCGAAGGCTTTAAAGCGCTCGAGCATCTGCAGCGTCCGCGTCAGCTGCGGCGGCAGCGTGTTCGCCGGGCATGGTTTCGTCGTCACGCCAGATCACTGCGGGCTCGCGACGTGCCTTTGAGATCGCAGTGAATGCCTCGGCGATGACCCAGATTGCACAGCAGATGATGATCACGTCGAGGACGAGTAGCAGCCAGTTGCCGGAGTTGTAGAACGTGCGTACCTGCAGCACGGCAGCCCACAGGGACATGACGGTGACGAACACCAGCGGGACGAGCACCGGCCAGGAAGGGCGGCGCAGTTTGGTCAGCATGATCGCCACGATGGACAGGGTCAGGCCCGCCATGAGCTGGTTGGTGGTGCCGAACAGTGGCCAGATAAGCATGCCGCCGGAGCCGTCGATGCCCATGGAGAACGTCAGGCCGAGTGCGCAGCCGACCGCGATGATGGTGGCGATAAGGCCGGAAAGTTTGAAGCCCATCAGGTCGCCGATTTCGGTGACGACGAAGCGCTGCAGGCGGATACCGGAGTCCATGGTGGTAGCGGCGAAGAGGACGGCCATCGTCGCCAAGATTGTTCCGGACAGGGACTGCGGGATGCCCAGGCCTTCGTTCATCAGTGCGCCGCCGCCTTGGATGAAGGCGTCCACGCCGCCGGCGTTCCATTCGTTGTAAACGTTTTCCCAATCCGTGATGGTGTTGAATCCGGCGGTCGTCGCAACGATGGTGCCCAGCGCGAGCAGGCCTTCGCCGACGGCGCCGAAGTAGCCGACGAAGCGCACGTCGGTTTCCTTATCGATCTGCTTCGACGACGTACCCGAGGACACAATGCCGTGGAAGCCCGAGATCGCGCCGCAGGCGATGGTGACGAACAGGAGTGGGAAGATGCCGGGGGTGCCGTCGGGGACGGTGTCGCGAAGTGTCGGGGCGACAACTTCTGGGCGGACGACGAAGAACGAGCCGTACAGAATGATCAGGCCGACGAACAGTTGCAGGCCGTTGATGTAGTCACGCGGCTGCAGCAGCACCCACACCGGCAGCAGCGAGGCGATGAAGGCGTAGAGGAACAGGAAGATGATCCACCAGCCGCGGTCAGGGATGCCCAGCATGACTTCGGGCAGGGCGAGTGGCATGCGGTCGCCGAGGATCATCAGGCCGTAGAGAGCCGCCACGCCGACGAAGGACACCAGCGGCAAGTTCCAGTTCAAGCGGTAGATCGCCTGGCCGATCAGCAAGGCGACCAGGATCGCGCCCCAGGTCGGGATGACGGCGGTTGGGGTGGAGATCAGCAGGTTGGAGATCACGACCGCGAAGGCCGTGTTGACCATGAGCAGCAGCAGGAAGATCACGATGAGGAACAGGTTGCGTCCGCGCGCGCCGACGTAGCGGCCGGACAGTGTGCCAATGGAGTGCCCGCGGTGGCGTTGCGACGCCCACAGCGCCCCCATGTCATGCATCCCCGCAAAGAACACCGTGCCGAGCGTCACCCACAGAAACGCCGGCACCCACCCCCAAATCACAGCGACGGCCGGGCCGATGATCGGCGCCGCGCCCGCCACGGAGGTGAAGTGGTGGCCCCACAGGACGTATTTGTTGGTGGGCACGTAGTCCACGCCGTCTTCCATGGTGTGGGCGGGCGTGGAGTAGGCGTCCGAGAGTTGGTACACCTTTTTGCCCAGGAACTTCGAGTACAGCAGGTAGCCGGCGGCCATCATCGCGAGGCCGACGAGCACTAGGATGAGCGAGCTCATGGGCGTCCTCCATTCGTGTCGTGGTTCACAGTTTGCGAATTATGACACACAGCACACTCTTAAGTTTCCATTTGGGTGTTTTTTATGCGCTGTATTACGTGAGCGGGATGTCTGATACCCCTCGACTTCCGCGCGATGACCGCATAAGTTTGCGTAGTAGAACTTTTCTAGCTGTATCGAAAGGCGAAGGCATTTGTTTGATCGCGTGGAACGAATGACTCGAGCGTTTCCGTGGATGGTCTCGCTTTCCCCGGACGACCGAGAGGCGTGCGCGCGTGACCTTCGAGAAGCGATTACTTCGGAAGACCCCAGCCTGCTGGCAGCCGAGTTCACAGCATGGAAGGAAACTGCGACTGCTATAGCCGAGGGGGTTGATTGCAAAGAGTTGGAGTGGCTCGACCCGTCAGATGACGCGTGCGTGGTTACGCGACCAGCGTGACCCCTTCATCCTCAAACACTGCGCGCATTTTGCTTGTCGACGACCCCTCCACCCCGGAGCGTCCACACCGGGCCACATCCCCCGCCGGGGTGCACATGTGCGAAAACTGAGCTTAGGGGCAAACCCGAACTCGCACCGACGGCGATTCCTACCGGCCTTCACTGCGTTCCACTGCGGTCCACTGTGGTCGTGCCGCGCATCCGAGTTCGGGTTTGCCCCTAAGCTGCCAATCGGACACCTTCCACCCCTCAGGGCGGTCGCCTCACCGCGCTCAAACAGCGCTCACACACCGCCCACACAACGCGCTCACACAGCCGGCGACCGCCTCACCACTCCCACTTTGGCAGCGAGTGCTTATATATGACGGCATTACGCGCCCGGCCTACTTCCCTCATGAAAAGGTCCGGCCTGAAGAAGAGATCTGAGAAGTCCCAGCGGACTGTCGGGAAGTTGTGGTGCGAGGTCCAGGAGGCGCGCGTGTCTTCGGGGAAACCGAAGTCGAAATCGGAGCCGGTGGCGTCGTCGATGATGATGGCGATGTTGCGCATCCCGCCGCAGTCGACAATCAGAGGCCCGGATGTGACCCATGGTTTTAGGAACACCGGGTAACAGTCAATCCGGTGTGAGGAGAGGACGGCGCGGGCGAGGCTGTACCGGTACTCGGGCAGCGGTGTCACACCAGCGACCATTCTGTGCGCCCGTTTGAGAATCTCGGGCCGGCAACCTTCGAACCCGTCGATGTAATCGTGCACTGTGCGGCGTGAGTAGTGCGACAGGAGCCAATCGGTTGCCGTGAGTTGGTCGGTGATGGTGCCGAAGCGGAACAGGTCGATGTAGGTACGGAGTCGGTCGGTGTAGCGGATGTTGTGGGCGGTGATGGTTTCGTCGTCACGCACGGGCACTGAGCGGAATCGTGTCAGATAGGGCCATTTGCTTTTGGCGGGCGGTTTTCCGGACGGTAGTGCGACATCGACGGTCCAGTCGGTGAATGGCCCGATCCACATGCCGTGTTGCACTGCGGCCCAGCGACCGAGGAGGATCGCTTTGCGACTGTCGCGCGAGACTCCCGCACCGCGGACCAGCATTTGGTCGCGCAGTGGGAGCGATTGCCACCATTCTTTCTCGACGGTGGTTGTCCGCGTCACATAGCGCGGGTTCGCGCTGGGCGCGTTGGCTTGCTCGTCAAAATCTGCTCTCAACCCCCGAAGGTGAGCCATTTCTGCATACCCCATGCAAGCCAGTATCGCGCCTGGCGGCTGCGTTGGGAACCCCTCGCGTGCACAATATAGTGGACATTTCCGAGTTCGGGTTTGCCCCTAAGCTGCCAATTCGACCCCTTCGTCCTCAAACACTGCGCGCATTTTGCTTGTCGACGACCCCTCCACCCTCCAGACAGCCACCACCACCCGTTTCACTTGGGTTTCCCGCAACAGGTCGGCGAGTGCGTCGAGGTTTGTGGGCACGGGCCGGTCGGCGGCGTCTTTGGGGCCGTAGGCGGCGGTGAGGATGCCACGGGCGAGGTCCTCAAGCGTGTGGACGGGGTTGGCGATAAAGATCGGGTTCATCAGTTGACCTCCATTTCGCAGAAGGATTCGTAGTGGTCGTCGGTGTAGTACCAGGCCTCGATGTTCCTGGCATTGCCGCCAGCGCCGCCGGTGACGATGCGCCTCGCCCCGCGGTGGCGCAGCCCCGGCGTGTCCACGGTGTACTCGCGGTAATAGTTGCGGGACTCCTGGGGGAGGACGCGTTCGTAGTTGCCGAAGCGTTTGTCGTCGTTGGCGGGGTAGGGGAAGGGGCCGCCGGCTTCGATGAGGTCGACGGTGTCCCAGGCTTCGTCGGGAAGCGAGTCGCACGCCGGCAGCCCCGAGGCGGTCGCGCTGGAGGTCGCGGTCGACGCCACGGTGGTGGTTGGTGCCGGGGTGGGTGAGGGGGTCGTCGATACGCAACTGCTCAACGCGAGGCAGGTCAGCAGGATAATCGGGCGCTTCATAGGCCCATATCGTTGCACACGCTACGATGAGCGCCATGGCAAGGGGCAGAATTCCGGATAGTGACATTGAGGCTATCCGTCAGCGCGCACCGCTCGACGAGATTGTGGGCGAGTATGTGCAGTTGAAGCCTGCCGGGCACGATTCGCTGAAGGGCCTGAGTCCGTTTAAGGACGAGAAGACCCCGAGTTTCCACGTTCGCCCTGCTCACGGTTATTACCACTGCTTCTCTACGGGCAAGGGCGGGGATGTGTTCTCGTTCTTGATGGAGATGGAGCAGTTGACCTTCCCGGAGGCCGTGGAGGCGGTTGCGGATCAGATTGGGTACCGCATTAATTACCAGGGCGGTTCTACGGGTGCGCGTGATGTGAAGCCGGGCACGCGCCAGCGGCTGCTGGCGGCGAATAAGGCGGCGCACGAGTTTTACCGCGAGCAGTTGGAAACGCCTGAGGCGAAGGTCGCACGCGATTTCTTGCTCAATCGTGGGTTTTCGCGCGAGTTGATCATGGATTTCGAGTGCGGTTACGCCTCCGACGGTTGGGACACGCTGACCAAGCACCTGCTGCGTAAGGGGTTTGAGGTCCAGGAACTCATCGACGCCGGTATTTCCTCGCAGGGCAAACGCGGGCCGATTGATAAGTTTCGCCGTCGTCTGATTTGGCCGATTAAGGATGCCGCGTCGAACACGATCGGTTTCGGCGCGCGCAAACTTTTCGACGACGACCCCATGGGCAAGTACATGAACACCTCCGACACGATGCTGTATCACAAGTCGAAGGTGCTCTTCGGGATCGATAAGGCGAAGCGCAACATTGCCACCCAGCACCAGACAGTGGTGGTGGAGGGCTACACCGATGTCATGGCCATGCATGCCGCCGGCGTGACCACCGCCGTGGCCACCTGCGGTACCGCGTTCGGCTCCGAGCACATGAGCCTGATCCGCCGCTTGATGCTCGACGATAATTTCTTCCGCGGCGAACTGATCTACACCTTCGACGGCGACGAGGCTGGCCAGAAGGCTGCGATGCGCGCCTACAACACCGATACGGAGTTCGGTGGCCAGTCGTTTGTGGCCGTCGCCCCGGACGGCATGGACCCTTGCGACCTGCGTCTGGAGAAGGGCGACAGTGCTCTTCGAGACCTCGTCGCCTCCCGCATCCCCGTCTACGAATTCGTCATCGAGTCCCTGCTGAAGAACTTCTCCCTCGACTCCGCCGAAGGACGCGTCCAAGCTTTACGACGCACCGTCCCCGTCGTCGCCTCCATCGACGACAAAGTTCTCCAACAGGAATACGCCCGCCGCCTCGCCGGCTGGGTCGGTTGGCCCAACCCCGACGAAGTGCTGGAACAGGTCCGCGCCGAGGCGAAGAAGCCGAAAAAGGAGAAGCGCCAGCGCGTCTCCCTTGCCGCCCGGCAGGCCGCCGCTGGCCCCGACTCCTCCGGCCGCCAGGCGGAGTTGCTGATCCCGCCCCGCCCCGACGACCCGCTGCTGTGGCCCCAGCGCGAAGCCCTAAAGATCGCTCTGCAGCACCCGTCCAAGGCCGGCAACTATTTCGACGGCATCAACCCGGACGCCTTCACCAACGACGCCTACCAGCAGGTCCGCGAGGCCATCACCGCCGCCGGCGGCTGCGCCCGCGCGGGTGCCGGTGCTGGTACCGCTGCTGCCGCAGGGCCCGCTGGTGCCGCTGCTGTCGCAGGGCCCGCTGGCGCTGCGCCCACCGACTCTGCCCCCGACGGTGGCGCCTCCTGGATCGCTGCCGTCGCCGGCGAGATGCGCGACCTTTCCGGCCGCAACTTTGTTTCCGAACTCGCCGTCGAGCCCATTCACGCCGACGACCTCGATGAATACGCCGATTCCGTCCTCTCCCGCCTGCAGGAGACCCGCGTCGGCGAGCAGATCGCTCAGCTCAAGGCGCAGCTGCAGCGCATGCGCCCCTCTGACGACGAAGAGGCCTACAACGCCCTCTTCTCCGACTTGGTTGCGTTGGAGCAGGCCCGCAGGGACCTCAACGACCGCGCCTTCCGTGGGCGCTAGGCCCCAACACCCCGTTTTACATATTTCGGTTGTGTAAAACCCCACACTTTCACCTGCCGGTTTTTACACTCCGTGCAGGTCGGATCCCCCGGCCCTGCAACATCTTGCATCGCCCCGAAGCGCCACTAGTGCGAAGCAAGACTGCCCGTCCTTGGAGTTCTGGCAGATCCTCTAGTGGGGGTGTTCCTCAAGTGGTTGGGCTATTTGCCAGTTGGAGTTTCCCAGGTAGTACGCAGCAACTCGACTGGTTGACCGTCGCTGATGAAAGCTGGTCAATGGATGGACTGTCAGGCTAAAGTCATAATTCGGCGAGGTGTCACAGGGACTCCTCAATGGTTCTTGAAAGGAAGTCTGATGGACTTCAAGCTCCCAAACAAGCCTGAAGAGCTCCTCAAGCTGGCAGGTCCCATCATCGGTGTGGTAGTTCTGTTGCTTGCTCTGATTGGCGTTGGTGCCGGCTCCAGTGAAGATGGCGCCAGCCCGACTCCGTCTACCACGGCTAAGCCAACCACTACGGCAACAAAGACCACCGCGGCACAACCCGCACCGTCAACGTCGGAGAAGCCATCCGGAAAATTTGAGAACAACATTTTCGATTCGCATGAGTACCGTTTTGAGATTACAAAGGTAAACGTTGTTCCAGCGGGTGGCCGTGAGAATCTGTTCGGTTCGAAGCCAGTGATTGTGTTCACCTACGAGTTCACCAACAAACGTGCGCGTGAGATTGACACCATTACGGCATGGCTTACGACGTTCAGTGCAAAACAGGAAGACGAAAATGTCCGCCATGATTTGCGGACGGCACTGTTCTACACCGATGATCTTGCAGACCAGATCACGGTGAAGCCAGGCGGTAAGGTGACTGCTCAGTTCGCGTACGAGCTTAATGACGAGGATCTTCCTGTTGCTCTTTCTGCGCAGACAGGTTTGCTTTTGAAGAACTCTGAAGGCACGCAGGTCTATCCGATTAAGTAAGTCAGAGCACTTTGCATTCAGCCCAGTACCGGGAACTCGGTACTGGGTATTTTTATGTTTGAGGGAGGGCAATCAGCAGGTGTCCCTTTAACCCCCACCAAAACCAAAGCCCGGCGAGTTCGGGTTTGCCCCTAAGCTCGCCGGGCGACATATGTACCCCTGCGTGGGCTCGACAGGCGCCCCCCTAAAAACTCAGCGCTACTTTTCCTCGCGACGAGCAAACTCCCGCAACGCCCACTCAACCGCGTCCAAAGGCAGCGAAGAGTCGTAAGCGTCCCGAGCAGCGGTCAAGGCGTCGAGGTACTCCTTGTATTCGTCGGCGGTCCAGTCGGCGTCCTTCGCCAGGCCAGCCAGGCGCGCGCGGTTGGAGCAGATGATCGCCGGCGCAGCAGCACCGTCGGCAGCGCCAGCAGCATCCTGCTCACCTGCCAGGAAGTACGCCACGGCGGACGCGTACTTCGGTGCCAGGCCGGTGGCGGCCAAGGAGGCGTAGGCGTCGACAGGCGACAACCCGCCAAGCTTGCGGATCGCGCTCAGCAACTTCGAAGCGTTGCCCTTGTTGCGCAGGAACGCCTGCTTTTGCATGACCTGGTTGGATTGGCCGGCGACGTAGGCGAAGCAGGCGCCCAAAAAGTCGATGATCTGCTCGCGTGCGAAGTCGGAGGAGCGGACATCCGAGGCGAAGGAGAAGACTTCGGCGCGGGTGATGGAGGCGGTGGCGTCGTCGCGGAAGGGCGGGACGCGGCGGAGGTGGTGGGGCCAGCCGGTTTTCCAGCGGATGGGGGAGAAGGTGACGGAGTCTTGCAGTGCGTCTTGGGCGCTGGGTTTGATGGCTTCGAGTGCTTCGGCGATCTGAGTCATGCGCTCCATCATAGAGGCCTTAGACTTCCCTTCATGACTGCGACCGTGTTGCTTCTGGATGCCCGTTGGCCCGACATGATCCCGCTCAATCTCGTTGGCCAGATTCGTGGTCGTGTGGAGTTTTCGCCGGAGGTGCCGGTGTCGGTGCGTTGGGCGTTGGATGTTGTAGACGGCGACGGGCATTGGATTGTGACTACGGATCCGAAGTTCGCGGAGCGTTTGCTTGACGACGACTCCACCACCCTGATCAAAGTCCCTTCCCTCGAGGATCCTGTGTTGCAGGCTGTAGAGACGATGCGTGAGGCGCGACGCCGGGGTGAGTGGGAACAGGAGATGACGCACGAAAGCCTCCTGCCGTTTTTGGCGGAGGAGGCTGGTGAGGTCGCGGATGCGATTCGCGCAAAGGCGCCCGACGCGGAACTCAAGAAGGAGTTGTCGGATGTGCTCCTGCAGGTGTTGTTCCATGCGGAGATTGCGGACGAGCGGGGTGCCTTTGGGTTTGGGGATGTGGCGGGGGCGTTCGTCGATAAGATGCGCCGCCGTGCGCCGTACTTGTTCGACGGGTCAGACGGGCCTGTGGATAAGGGGACGCAGGACCGTCTGTGGGTCGAGGGGAAGGCTAGCGAATAGCCGGCAGTGCTGGGATGAGGGTGCGGATGTCCGGCAGGCCTGCCTTGGAGGACATCTGGGAGGAGCCGGCGAAGAGCTGGTCGAGTGGGGTGACCGGGTCCGGTTTGACGATGCCGCACTCCAGCGCACGGTCTGCAACCGCACCGACGGTGCTTGCGGAGACGAGGCGCAGGGCTGCGTCGTTGCCAACGACGGTGTTGAGGTTGATGACGAGCTGGCTGCGGGTGGTGTCCTTGTTCACCATGCGGGTGGCGGTCAGGCCGGTGCGGAGGCTGTCGCAGTTGGTGTTGGCGATGTTGCCGTTGAGCAGGCGGACGAGTTCGAGGGTCTGTGCCTTGGCGGGGGTTGCGGTGCCTGCGAAACCGGTGACGGCGATGAGGCCTGCTGCGAGTGCTGCGGTGATGCGGCGCATGGGGTGTCCTTTCGGGGAAGTTTGGTAGGTCGCAAAGCATCATAACTGTTACAGCTGTGATTGTTGTGGTTTGTGTGAAAATTGTAACTTCTGGCACCGCCTAACCCCCGCACGGCGCGGTAACCGCGCCCGGTACACTTTGCGCCCATGATCACACCGCGACGCATTGCTCGCGGCTGTGGCTGCGTGGGCATTCTTGGCGCGGCCATGGCCGTTATTCTTGTCGTCGCGCTTATCGCGTGGCTGCTGTCTGTCTTCAACTTCGACACAACAGAGCCGAAGCAAAAAGCCCCGCTCACGGTCCCGCCTGCGGCTGCGGAGGCGCCCCCGCGTATCGACGTCCACGCGCCGGGCAGAACCTCCGACCAACTCTTTGACTGGTCGCAAAGCATCGGCGAGGCCACGAACATGTCCGGCCAGGCCGTGCGCGCCTACGCCAACGCCGCTCTGATCGCCGAGGAGGCCTGGCCCCACTGCAACCTGACCTGGAACACGCTCGCCGGCATCGGTTGGGTGGAGACCCGCCACGGCACGTACGGCGGCCGTTTCGACTATTCCAAACTGGACGAGAACGGCTACCCGCAACCGCCCATCATCGGTCCGCAGCTCAACGGGGACGGCTTTGCCAAGGTCCCGGACACCGACCATGGTCAGCTGGACGGCGACACGGAGTTCGACCGCGCCGTCGGCCCGATGCAGTTCATTCCGGAGTCTTGGGCGCGCTTTGGTCGCGACGCCAACGGCGATGGCACCCCGAACCCCCAGCAGATCGACGACGCCGCCTTAGGTGCTGCGAACCTCCTGTGCAATTCCGGCGGCACACCCCGCGACCTGTCTACCGAGGAGGGGTGGACCCAGGCTATCTACGCGTATAACCAGTCCAGCGACTATTTCGCCCGTGTACGCGACGCGGCGGCCAACTATGCCATGAACCAGCCTGCCCACCGGTAGGGCAACGGCTAGACTTGTTGTCGGAATTTTTCGCCAAGTCATTTTCCACGCCTATATCCACGTTAAGGAGAACTCATGGCTGACATCATGCACATCTTTGCTCGCGAGATTCTGGATTCGCGCGGTAACCCGACCGTGGAGGTGGAGGCGCTGCTGTCGGATGGCTCGCATGGCCAGGCTGCGGTGCCGTCGGGTGCGTCGACGGGTGAGCATGAGGCTCACGAGCTTCGCGATGGCGACGACCGCTACGACGGCAAGGGTGTCCTCAAGGCTGTCGAGAACGTCAACGAGACCATCGCGGATGCCCTGATCGCGTTTGAGGCGGACGATCAGCGCCTGATCGACAACACGATGATCGAGCTCGACGGCACCGACAACAAGAAGAACCTGGGCGCGAACGCCTTGCTGGGTGTGTCCATGGCTGTGGCGAAGGCTGCCGCTGAGGCTGCCGAGCTGCCGCTGTTCCGCTACATCGGCGGCCCGAACGCACACACCCTTCCGGTGCCGATGATGAACATCCTCAACGGTGGCGCACACGCCGACTCTGGTGTGGACGTCCAGGAGTTTATGATCGCCCCGATCGGCGCGGAAACCTTCGCTGAGGCGCTGCGTATCGGCACTGAGGTCTACCACGCGCTGAAGTCCGTGATTAAGTCCAAGGGCCTGTCCACGGGTCTTGGCGACGAGGGCGGTTTCGCCCCGTCCGTCGACTCCACCAAGGCCGCCCTCGACCTGATCGTCGAGGCTATTGAGAAGGCGGGCTACAAGCTTGGTAGCGATGTCGCGCTCGCCCTCGACGTCGCCTCCTCCGAGTTCTACGAAAACGGCACCTACAACTTCGAGGGTGGCAAGCACTCCGCCGAGGAGATGATCCAGGTGTACGCGGACCTGGTGGAGCAGTATCCGATCGTCTCCATCGAGGACCCGCTGGATGAGAACGACTGGGACGGCTACGTCGCCCTGACCGAGAAGCTTGGAGACAAGATCCAGATCGTCGGCGACGACCTCTTTGTCACCAACCCGAAGCGCCTCGCCGAAGGCATTGAGAAGGGCGCCGCAAACGCTCTGCTGGTGAAGGTGAACCAGATCGGTACCCTCACCGAGACCTTCGACGCCGTCGAGCTGGCGCACCGCAACGGTTTCCGCACCATGATGTCGCACCGTTCCGGCGAGACCGAGGACACCACCATCGCCGACCTGGCCGTCGCCCTGTCCTGCGGCCAGATCAAGACCGGTGCCCCGGCTCGTTCCGAACGTGTGGCGAAGTACAACCAGCTGCTGCGCATCGAGCAGGTGCTTGGCGACGCCGCCGTCTACGCCGGCCGCGACGCCTTCCCGCGCTTTAAGAAGTAGGCAGTAGCTCACCGCTACGTCCCGGCCCCGCCCGTTTTCGGTGCGGGGCCGCTTCTTTATGCCCAAATCTGACGTTTGTATCGAAACGAACGGACGATTGTATCGCTTGAATGATACAATCGTCCGCAATCACGGATACAAACGCAAAAGGAGGGGTCGGTGAAGCGTGCAGATGTGTTAGCGACCTTAGAGATGGTCGCCTCCGACCAGTGGGGGATCGTCACCACCGGCCAAGCGGGACGGGAGGGGATTGAACGCCTGCAGCTGTCCCGCCTCGTGGAGCGCGGTGATCTTGACCGAGCGCGGCATGGCGTCTATCTGCTGCCGTCCCATCAGGGTGGACCCCACGATGAGATTCGGGCGGCGTGGCTATCTCTCGAGCCAAAGAAGTTCATCGACGAGCGCTGGGAGGACGAGCAGCCCGTGGTGGTCTCGCACGAGTCGGCTGCTCTCATCCACGGGATCGGCCGTTTGATTCCGCCGAAGTTCACGTTTTCAACCGGCGGCACGAAGCAGACGCGGCAGCAAGGAGTCCGCATCCGCACCCGTCGTGATCTTCCTGAGGAGGACATCGTGTCAGTAGACGGGTTGCCGGTGACCAGTGTCGCACGCACCGTTGGTGATTTGGCCGAGGCCAAGATTGAGCGCGGGTACCTCGCAGACCTTGTCGCGGATGCTCTCCGGAAGGAGGGCGTGCGTATCGACGACCTCGCGAGCAAGCTCGCTCCTTCAGCTCGCTACTACGAGGCGAAGTCCGGCAAACAATTGGTCACCGAGCTAAGCGCTGAAGCGTCCTCTGTGGAAGACAGCGCGGAGTGGCGCAATCGTCTCGCGCTCATTGGCCACGCCGTTGAACGCGTATCAATTGACCCGAGCGTATTTAAGGGTCTTGAGGAGAGCTTGGCGGTCATCAACGCGCGAATCGCTGAACAAGTGGAGCCACTTCGCAAGCAAATGCAAGAGATCGCAAGGCAGGTGGGCAATGGCGATAAGTAGCGGCGAGACGGTCTGCCCGTGAAGTATCACGATTTCGCTCAGGCGACTGCGTTTGCATCGGAAGTGCTCAGCCCAACGCTTGCTGGAGAACTCTCCGCAGCCCGGTGGGATGGGCAACATGTTCCCCAGCCTCACTGTCGAGGCCGCGGCCGCCGAGCGTTGCAGCAAGCGTATCGACGACCCCGTGACCGCTCCGCTGGCCGCGCCGCAGTCCGCGAAATCCTCAAGCGCATCTAGACTGCTTACCTATGAAGAAGCGCCCGCCACGTCCCCGCAAGTCGCACACGGTGCCCGTCGCCAGCCGCGACGCGGAGCGTGCCCAGCGCGCTGCAGAGCGCAAGCAACGCTCCCGCACGAGGCGGGCGCGCGTGTTTCCAAAGCAAGACATGGCGAGCGTGGTCATCCTGATCAGCGTCGTCCTGCTTGTCCTCCTCGCCATTGCCGCCCCGCTTCGGAACTACTACGAAGGACGCGCTGAGATCGCCCGCGCCCAGGAGTCCATCGAACGCTTGGAGGCGCGCAAGCAGGCGCTTGAAAGCGACATCGCCATGTACGAAGACGATGCCTTTATGCGCCAAGAAGCACGCCGCCGCCTGGGCGTGGTGGAAGAGGGGGAGACCGTCTGGCGCATCCTTGATCCACGCATGTCCGCCCCCGACAACCTCCCCACCGCCGCCGACGAGATTCCGGACGACCGCGAGTGGTCCGAGGTGCTGTGGGATTCGCTCCGCGACATCCCCGAAGTAGAGGCGCCTGAGTCTCCCGAAACCGATGCGCCCGAGCAAGAAGCACCACAACCCGACGCCCCGCAACCGGAAGCACCAGCGGGCGCAGAACAGCCGGTACAACCAGCCGGTGAGGCTCCCGCCGAAGCGCCTGCACCTGACGCTCCTGCGCAGTAGCGCGAAACCGCTAGTCGATAAACCCGAGTTCCCGGCTCTTTGTCAGCATCCGCGTCGCAAGTTCTGCATGGTCAACTGCCGACCATTGCACGCGCACACCATCGCTCAGCCCTAGCGCCTGAACAATTTGCGCAAGCTCGTCCAGATTATGAGCAATCACCGTGCCAGCAGCAGTGTGGAAGACCTGGTCTTCAGTCCAGTACACGCCGGGGCTTGCTGTTAGCGGACCGTTCTTCAGAATGCGCGTTACCGCCTGGATGTACCCGGCTGTAGCCACCGTATTTGCGCTGTGCAGTGGGGGAGGCGGCATCAAGTGGCGGGACTCAGTGCCGGTTGACACCAACGGGAATTCAGGGGTTGGCAGCGCGCCGGGATGCAACGCGGGAACGCTCATTAGTCAACCTTTCTCGGGAACAGTCCGTTAAATAATGACAAATAACCTCGGGGTGTCCCAATCCGGGTTAGCCGACCCCTTCAACGCCGTGGTGGATTGTGGTTCATGAAACAATGGGCCTCATGCACACTCCTCCCACCGATGAACAGCTCGCCGTTGTCGCTGAGCAGCTCGGCCGCACCCCGCGCGGTGTCCTCGCGATTGCCTACACCACGCCGGACAATCAACCGGCTGTGGTGAAAACGGCGCCAAAACTTGACGACGGCACCCCGTTCCCCACCCTCTACTACCTCACCGATCCGCGCCTTACCGCCGAAGCGTCACGCCTCGAGGTGGCGCAGGTGATGAAGTGGATGGAAGCCCGCCTCAACGCCGATTCCGACGAGGGCGAAGCTTTGCGACGCGACTACCAAGCCGCCCACGAACACTTCCTCGCAGAGCGCAACGCCATCGAAGACCTCGGCACCGACTTTTCCGGCGGTGGCATGCCGGAGCGTGTGAAGTGCCTCCACGTGCTGATTGCCTACGCGCTCGCAGAAGGACCCGAGCGTGTCCGCTTCGGCACCGAGGCTGTCGCCCTCGCCGCAGAGCATGGCGATTTGCGGGGCACCGCGATTCCGGAGGATTGGCCGACGCTTGAGGATCTCGGCATCACACTTGCTGAAGCAGGGGAGGGGCTGCAGTGACCCGCGTCGCCGCCGTAGACTGCGGTACTAACTCCATTCGCTTGCTTATCCACGACACCGAAACCGGCGAAGTGTGCCGCCGCAACACGATTGTGCGCCTCGGCCAAGGTGTCGACGAGACCGGCAAGTTCGCGCCAGAAGCCATCGAACGTACTCGTGTGGCTCTTGCGGACTATGTCGACGAAATGCAGCGCGAAAACGTCACCCGTGTGCGCATGGTGGCCACCTCCGCCACGCGCGACGCGGGCAACCGCGAGGATTTCTTCGCCATGACCCGAGAACTCCTCGGCAACATCCAACCGGGTACTGAAGCCGAAGTGGTCTCTGGCGAGGAGGAAGCAGCACTCTCATTTGCCGGCGCCACGGCCGACCTCGACCCGGAACGCGGCCCGTTCTGCGTGATTGACCTCGGCGGCGGATCCACCGAGTTCGTCATGCAGACCGCTGACCAACTGCATGCAGTTTCCACCCAGATGGGTTGCGTGCGCATCACGGAGAGGTTTATGCGTACCGATCCGCCCACCGCAGAAGAAACCGCTGCCGCTCGCGATTACATCAATGAGCGGATCGCCGAAGCAGCAGAGGTGGTGCCGTTTGCCCAGGCGAATACTTTCGTCGGCTGTGCCGGGACATTCACGACGCTCTCTGCGCTTGCTCAGGATCTCGATTCCTATGATCCGAAACGGATTCACATGTCGGAGATTTCCTTTGACCGTATCCGCGAGGTCACAGAAGACCTGCGAAGCAAGACTGCAGAGGAACGTCGGAGCAATCCCGTGGTGCATCCAGGGCGTGCCGATGTCATCGGCTCCGGCTCCACGGTGGTTGAGCAGCTCATGGACGTCTTCGAGCGCGAAGCTGGCGCCACCCGCTTCATCATCAGCGAAAAGGACATCCTCGACGGGATCGTCGTTGGGTTGGCTTAATCCTGGTCCGGCTCGTAGATCGTGTCCTCGATCTGCTTGTCCGAACCGCCACGGAGCTTTTGCCCTTACACAGGTCTTTAACTTTGCGCATGCGCGGCTCCGGATCGATCTTGTTCGCGATAGCCCGGCGGGCGGAGGCAGTGACCTGCTTGGTTACCGGCGAGTTGGCAGCAGCCTGCGCGGCGTTGACGATCTGGTGGTAGTCCTTCCGGCCGGCTTTCGTGCCGAGCAAATGCCCGGCGGCGGCCCCGACAACGTATTGGCACATGGTGGTTAGCTTGCAAGCCGACATATTTCATTGGCCGGTTGTAACGTTTGAAATGAGCTACAGATACCATCGTCGGAGTAGCGTTACATTATTGATCGTCGAGGGAGAGTGACGTGGCTGCCTTTAAACCGCGTGTGATGACTATCTACGGCACTCGGCCGGAAGCGATTAAAGTGGCGCCTGTTGTAGCCGCCTTCAAGCAAGACGAGCGGTTTAATCCGATAGTTGTATCAACTGGGCAGCATAGAGAGATTCTTGAACAGGTCAATGCTCGGTTTGGGATAGAGCCTGACCATGACATGGCGTTGATGAAACCGGGTCAGTCTCTCAATGAGCTAGTCACCCGGGCTATTGAAGGTCTTGACAAGATCATTGAGATAGAACACCCCGACATCATTCTCTCTCAAGGTGATACATCTACTGCCATGGCGGCGGCTCTTGCCGGGTTCCACCGTGGGGTGAGAATTGCCCATTTGGAGGCGGGCTTGCGAACTGGAGACATCCTGTCCCCTTTTCCAGAGGAGGCCAACCGAAAGATTATTGGTCAAATTTCGACCTTGCATCTTGCACCGACTGCGGATGCAAAAAAGAACTTAATACAGGAGGGGGTACGGTCTGAGAGTATCGCCATCACAGGCAATACGGTGATCGATTCGTTGCTGGCAGCCAGCGGCTGGCAGGTGGATTTCATAGACTCACGTCTGAGGCAGGTCGTTGCGAGTCGCCGAAAGATTATCCTCGTGACCACGCACCGGCGAGAAAATCTCAGCGCTATGAGGTCGATAGGTGGTGGAGTGCATGAGTTGGCACTCAAATTCCCGGAGGCAATCTTCGTGCTGCCACTACACCCCAATCCGGAGGTGAGGAGTGCAGTCCTGCCTGAAGTTTCTAATCTTGAAAATGTATGCGTCACAGACCCGCTGCCATACGATCAGTTCACTTCGTTGATGTCGAAATCTCATATCGTGTTGACTGATTCAGGTGGAGTCCAAGAAGAAGCTCCTTCGCTCGGAAAACCTGTACTGGTGATGCGTGAAAACACGGAAAGGCCCGAGGCTGTGGAAGCGGGCACCGTAAAATTGGTTGGCACTGACCAAGCCACAATTGTTAGAGCTACCAGCAGATTGATTGAGCATCCAGACCTTTACACGAAAATGGCCAACGCCGTGAATCCGTACGGTGATGGGCAGGCGGCTCAGCGGGTTGTCGCGGCAACCTCCGAACTTTTAGGAATTGGGAAGAGGCTTCCTGACTTCCTACCGCTCGAATCGAAACTGGACTTTTAGCGTCATCTGACAATTTTGGGAGTGATTACGAAATAGTCTTGATAGCTCGTTATAGTGAATCCAGTCCTCAATAATTAATCTGGACTAGGGAATGGGGCTATAGCTCAGTCGGTTAGAGCTGCGGACTCATAATCCGTTGGTCGCGGGTTCGAGCCCCGCTAGCCCCACGTACGACACTGAATTGCAACGACGGGAGAAAATACCGGTGAGGATACTCGTCGTCTCCCAGTACTGGTGGCCGGAGAACGGCGTACCTCAGCGTCGATGGTCTTGGCTGACGAGTGTCCTAAGGGATGCGGGTCACGAGGTGTTAGTAGTTTCCCCTCCTCCCCATTATCAACGACGTATGAGTGCTAAGGACTGGTTTTCATCAGGTGGGTATCGGCCAGCTGCGCGTCCGGAACCTGGTCCTAACGGTGAAACCATCGTTCGGACGGGCTTCGTTCCAGGGGGCTCTTCAATCACTGCAAAAGTGGTAAATCAGGTAGGTGTCGCCGCCGGAATACTTACTGTGCTGCTTGCTAAAAGGGGCCCGCTCCGCTCCTTTTCACCCGATGTGGTGATCGGAACGGTGCCATCTCTACCAACGGCCGCAGTAGCACAATTCGCTTCTCGTATTTTCCGTGTTCCATATGTTATTGATCTACGCGATGCCTGGCCTGAACTACTTAGGTACTCGGGTGAGTGGAATAAGGGCACTGGGCGCACTTCGATACGGGAACGGGTGCTTAACCGTGGACCTCTACAGTTGGTCCTCTTGCTCACAGAGCGCGTCATGCGTTTGAGCTTGAAAAACGCTGAAGCAGTGATAGTCACCTCCGACAAGCACAAACGCTATTTGCGTAGAGAATTGCTCGCACAGAAGGTCTATACGGTTCGCAACGTTTTTCCGAGTGAGACTCAACCCCACATGCGAACACGAGGTGAGAGGGATAACGGCGAGCAAAGTCTTCGAGTTCTCTACGCCGGGACTATTGGTCGAGCACAGCACCTTGCAAATGCTCTAGCAGCAGCGGACATCGCCCAGGCACAGGGGTTGGATGTGCACCTTCGTTTTATTGGGACTGGTGCGGAGAAAGCAGAACTGCAACGTATGGCTGAGAGGCGAGGCCTTAACTGCAGGTTCGAAGAGCGTAGAAAGGCGGAGTCATTAGCAGAGGCCTATGAGTGGGCTGACACGGCCCTCGTCCATCTCACTGACTGGAAGCCACTGGAGAGGGCAGTTCCGTCGAAGACTTACGAGCTGATGTCTGCAGGAATCCATATATCTGCAGCCATCAAAGGAGAGGCTGCAGAAATCATCCAGGATTTGCGCGCTGGCGACATCGTGCCACCTGAAGACCCCAGTCAGCTTGCAGCACTTTGGATCGATTTAGCCCGTAACCCACATAGACTCAACGTCGACTCTAGAGGGCGCAACTGGGTAGAGAAAGAGCGACACATCGTTGCTCCTTCTGAACTTAAGCAGTGCCTTGACAGCTTAGATTTGGAGTTTGGCGCGCGAAATGGCTGACTTTGCAGCACTAGCTTCTTTGCCTTCAGTGATGTTCTCTCTTGCATCAGAAGACCCAGTCGCGTTTCTAAACTTGGCTTCACGACGTGTCCTGGGGAAACCTGTGGTTAAACAGCGTGTGCCTAAAGCGAATTTTCAGCCCCCGATAGCGAGTGTTGAAGCGGTTGGAGCAGCTCGATTTAACGGGAATGTACTTTTCGTCTTAACCAATTCTTTTCCCTACTCAACTGCTGGCTATGCACAGCGCAGTCACAAGGTGATTCAGGCTATTCAGTCGGTAGGGGTCGACGCTTCAGCGATGACGCGTCTCGGCTATCCGCTCTCGATAGGACGAGTGCCGGTCCGACGGGCTGACAATATAGACGGGGTAGTCTACAAACGAGCTATTCCTCGGCACTACCCGCGTTCCCGAATGCGACAAGCAGAAATTATGGCCCAGTGCATAGTGGATGAAGCCAAGGAAAACGATATCTCTGTGTTACACACAACCACGCCGTGGTGGAATGCTGTGGCAGTATCTTGGGCTGCCAAGCAACTATCGGTGCCTTGGGTGTATGAGGTTCGGGGCATTCCGGAAGCCACCTGGGCGTCGACTCAGCCCGATGAACTAGGGGCGATTGGAAGTGAGTATTTCCGTCGAACTCGAGAGAAGGAAAACGAGGCTATAGCATCTGCGAACTTGGTGACCACTCTCAGCGAGACGTTGAAACAAGAGATCCTTCAGCGAGGGATCGGGGTAAAGAAGCTGCTTGTCGCTCCGAACTCAATTAGCAAGGAGGAGATTGGGGGCGGATTAGAATCGGGGGATGCAAAGCGCCGCCTTGGACTTCCCGATGTACCACTTGTTGGGTCTATTACTTCACTAGTGGAATACGAAGGACTTGGTACTTTGATTTCGGCACTTGAACACTTGCCAGATGAGATTCACGTCCTTCTTGTCGGAGACGGTACCGCAAGAATTGACCTCGAAAAACTCGCCAAGCGAAAGAAAGTGGAACACCGCGTAATTTTCACAGGGCGGCGACCAACTGATGAGATTGAACTTTGGTACTCGGCACTTGATGTGTTTGTTGTGCCACGAATCCGCTCAGTTGTAACAGCGCAAGTGACACCGATTAAAGCCCTGCAAGCAGCGGCTCAGGGTGTGCCGATTGTCTGCTCCGACCTTCCAGCACTAAGAGAAGTCACCGCAGGGGAAGCAGAGTATGTACCGGCGGGTGATCCAAGTGCACTGGCTGGGGGGATCAAAAAGACGCTCGCAATGAAGCGGAGGGTGCCATCTTGGATTTACTCTCGTACGTGGGACGCGGTCGCCACTAGTTACCTAGCGGCATACTCCTCTCTGTAAGGAATTGTTGTCAGGTCCGACGGTGCCTTTTTAAGATCGAATGGACTGAGGAGGGTGACGCTTTTGGACCTGTTACACCTCGACGTGCTTCAGGTTCAAACCAAACGTTTCAACTTGGGAGTACGCGAGAATGTCAGTGTCTGAGATATCCCAGGTGTGGCCAGATCCTCGTCGAACTGCGACATAGTTGAAACTATCTGCTGAGTAAACGCGCATCCCCGTTGCCTCTAGCTCTTTAAGAAATACCGAGTCCTCCCCCCTAGAGCGATTTGGGAAGGGGACGCGGACGAACGTATCTCGCCATCCGACTAACGTTGCGCCTGCAACAAAGCCGTACCACGTATGTTCGCGGTGGGGCCATCGCTTTACTAGGGCATTGTTTGAGTTGAGGTGGAAATAAATTGAAGCTTTACCGACTAAGTCTGCATCCATCGCTTGCAGAATATTCACCTGGTCACGTAAATAATTGGGGAGATAGAAGTCGTCGTCATCGAATTTCGCCACGATTTTGCCCGAGCTCTTCTTAACAAGCTCATTCAGGCACAACCCCAGTGTGCTGTCGCTATCGAATTGCAGTAATTCGATGCGAGAGACTCCTTTGTCACGAGCTGTGTCTGCGACCGCCGGATCAAGGGCTACGCCGTGGCCGGCTAAAAGCAGTTCGACGTTTGGGTAATTCTGTTGCGCAACCTGTTCGATGACATGCCCAATTTGGTTTGTCTTGTTTGTGGAGCAGATAACGGATACAAGGGGTTTGTCATCAGTCTGAGGGGGCATTAACTCCAAAGTATCCAGAATGGTTGCAGCGCGGTGCGCGTAAGTATGGCGCTCCCAAATCTGCCGCTGAGCCTTATGCACCATACGACTCCGCAACATTGGTGAGTTGACGATTGCCCGTATCGTGCGCTCCGCTTGGTCTTTGTCTGTAACAACGGGAACTTCGTCTGCATTGAAGAAGTTTCGTATTGCTGCAGACGGCGTGGAAATCACGGCAGTTCCGGACGCGACAATCTCAAAAATTCGGCGCGCACACATCGATGGGCTTGTGGTTACGGAATTGACGTTTAGGAACAGCGCGAATCGACGATATGCAGTAAGCATTTGAGAGTAAGGAAGTGACCCACTGACGTATTTCGACCATTTCAATGGAAATTGGTATTTCCGATCGCCGCCGGCGTGGCGCGAAAATATAGTGAATGGAACGTCATATCCTTTTGCTACGTTTGCAGCAGCTCCGAGGAGCAGGTCCATTTGGGCTCGCCGGTCCTGGAACTTGTGGCGGAAGTATGTTCCAGCGAAAGCAATTCCTTCGGGGTTTACGTCCTCTTTTGTTCCGCGGCGTGCAGGGTTATGAATCCTCGGTTGTGCAGCGAACGGCAGCACAAAAACACGGCTATGACCAATTTCGGACTGGTAGCGGGGGAGCGAGTTTTCGTCCGTAGTAAAGATGTAATCGAAAAGCTTGGCGGTATCCCGAAATTCCTCATAATGTACTGGGTCTTCTTTATTCCAGAACACTGACGGGATCTGTTTGTCTGTGGCAGCTGCGAGCAGTGTTTGCAGATCAGCTGAAGGTGCGGAAGTTCCTGCCAGCTGATAACGCCATTGGCCGCAGGACCCTTCCCAGGCAGATTCAGCAAGTATAAAATCGCATCTTGGTAATTCGTCTCGCCAATTAGCTGGTGTAAGTGCAACGAGGTTAAATTCGCTCGACCATGCCGACTCGGAAAATGGGTCAAGAATGGTTCCAACAGTGAAAGGGAAATGGGGGGCAACGCTTGCGGGACCCCCGAAGAGCGTGGGCTCGTAATCAGGGAAGCCATCTGCTTCGGCTCTGCGTTGTTGCAATTTTCGCCATTTAGAGATCGTCGACCGCGCCCACGCAGCGACGCCAGCAGGGGCGTATCGAAAAAACTGTCCTTTGACCCAGGTTTGGAAGCGCCTACGAACGTTGCGAGTTGACACGGAAAACTGCGGTCGCATTTGATCCTCTGATCTCCTTCGGTACGATTTTTACGATACTAGCCGCTGCTAGCCCAGCGACTACACCATATTTGGAAATGGAGACTAAAGCGGTGAGTGACAACAGCGAAAGCGACAGGTCTCTGTCTGCTGTAGTATCTGCTCAAAGTAATGCTTCAGCCAGAGACGTGACCCGAGTTGATATGTCCGGATTGCGAAAGCTCAATATTCGGCCGACTTTGGGGCTCTATGTCAAGCAGCTGATTGAGCGTCGGCATTTTATTGTCGCAGATGCGCGGTACCGAGCTTTTCGAACAGTTAAAAGCTACCGGTTATGGAGATTCTGGTTGATTGCGCAGCCTTTGCTGGAAGCTGCTATGTACGGAGTCCTTTTTGGTCTCGTGCTCAAGACTTCCAGGGGGATCGATAATTTCATCGGCTTTCTAGTTCTCGGTGTGACCTTTTTTGGTTTTGTCTCTTCGCTGGTTGGCGGTGGACAGTCACTGATCCAGACATCGAGAAACCTCATTACCGCGTTTTCATTTCCGAGAGCCTCTTTGGTTCTTTCACAATCGCTTAGGTACATGATTGATAACATCACTCCGATCTTGGTTGCGGTGGTGTTTGCGCTGTGTGCCCAGTGGGGAAAGCCGCTCAGTCCGACTATTCCGCTGTTCATACCCATCACCCTTCTTATGTGGATGTTCGGGACCGGATTCATGTTCATAGTCGCGCGAATCACGGCTTTCATTCCAGACGCTAAAGTCTTAATTAACTTAGCCATGAGGGCATGGTTTTTTTCCTCGGGAGTGTTTTTCTCTGTCGAGCGATATGCAAGTTCGCCATTAATGAGCGCGGTGATGACAAATAACCCTGCCTACATCTTCTTGACCGCTATTCGAGGCGTTGTTATCTACGGTGAGGTGCCGTCAGCGTCTACATGGTTAACCCTGTTGGCTTGGTCGTTGGGTGCGTTTGTTCTGGGTTTTGTTTTCTTCTGGGAGGCTGAGTCTCGTTATGTCCGAGTCAAGCAATGATCCGTTAGTCGAGCGGAGAAGCGACAGCTCCGTCGCTAATCCATCCGTAGTAGTCAAGAATGTTTCGAAGACTTACACTTTGCCTGGTGCGTCGAGCCGGAAGGCCCTCCGGCGTCGGGGATCCAAGACGGTGGACGCTCTGAAAAACATTTCTTTTGTCGCTCGGCAAGGTGAATCGATTGGCATCATCGGACGTAATGGTTCGGGTAAATCTACGCTGCTACGCCTGGTTGGCGGAGGTGAGGCGCCTTCCAATGGCAAGATCTTCGTTCGGCACCAACCGACCCTTCTAGGTGTCGCGCCTGCACTTCAGTCTTGGCTCACTGGTGAACAGAACATTTATCTCGGATGTTTGGCATTAGGGATGAAACCGGATGAAGCGAAAGCCGCGGTTCCAGAGATCGCAGAATGGGCAGAATTGGGAGAGGCTGCTCTGCGGCCAATGGGTACGTATTCGTCTGGTATGTCTGCGAAGCTCAGTTTCGCCATTTCGACCGCTGTCAAACCCGAAGTGCTCTTGGTGGACGAGACTCTTTCAACAGGTGATGCCGCATTTGCAAAGAAGGCGCAAGCTCGTATGAACGAGCTGCTTGAACGCGCTGGTAATCTTTTCTTAGTTTCTCATTCGACGTCGATGATCGAGGGAACGTGTGAACGCGGAATTTGGATCCACCAAGGTGAGTTAATCGAAGATGGCGACTGCGGTGAAGTGATTGCAGACTATCGGGCATTCACCAATCTGCTTTCGGACGGAAAAGTAGATGAAGCGAATCGGTTGATGCAAGAAGTGCGATCAAACAACCATGAACCTTGCATCGAACTTAGCTAGTGGACACGTTTGAGAAAATGTGCCGGAGTATATTGAGCCTGAAGGAAGTGGATAATTGAGAGGTTTGGTAGAGGTGCCGGGACAAGCAGAAGTAGCTTCGGTCTGCGTAGTAGGAATGGGCTACATTGGCCTTCCAACCGCAGCTTTCCTCGCCGACACAGGTATGTCAGTCGTTGGTGTGGACGTCAACCGCAAAGTTGTTCAGATGGTGAACGACGGCGTGCTGCCGTTTGTGGAGCCGGGGTTGAACGAATTGCTTGCTCGTGTTGTGGATTGTGGCAATCTGAGCGCCCAAACCGATGTTCCAGCAGCGGATGCGTTTGTCATCGCGGTTCCTACTCCGTTCGGTGAGGACCACGCTGTTGATCCCACTTACGTGTACAGTGCGACCCGTTCTATAGCTCCGGTACTCACCGGCGGGGAATTGATAATTCTGGAGTCGACTTCACCTCCAGGACTCACGCAACAGGTCGCAGAACTTGTCTCCTCGCTACGGAGTGACCTCACGCTCGAACCGGGGCGTGACAATTCTGTTTACTTTGCCCACTGCCCGGAGCGTGTCTTGCCTGGAAACGTCATGGCAGAAATGGCCGAAAACGATCGTATCGTTGGCGGAATCAACTCCGAAAGTGCCGATCGAGCAAGCTCACTGTACTCGAAATTCGTAACCGGCGAGCTTCTCGTTACGGACGCAACAACTGCAGAGCTAGCTAAGCTGACCGAAAATTCGTTCCGAGATGTGAATATCGCGTTCGCTAATGAGCTCTCCATGATCTGCGAGGACCTTGGGGTTGACGTCTGGGAGCTCATTGAGCTAGCAAACCGTCACCCACGAGTGAACATCTTGAATCCCGGTCCAGGAGTAGGTGGGCATTGCATCGCCGTGGATCCGTGGTTCATTGTTTCTTCCTCCCCTCAGAGCGCGAAGCTAATTCGAACAGCCCGAGAAAGAAACGATTCGAAGCCGCGGTTCGTTCTCGAACAGGTCGCCGAAGCACTCAGGGAGACGTCGAATCCGAAGATCGCTCTTTTAGGCTTAGCGTTTAAGGCGAACATAGATGACCTCCGGCAGTCGCCGGCTGTCCATATTGCAGCTGCACTTGCAAAAAAATATCCGGACGCGTCTATTTTCGCTGTAGAACCGAACGTTCGTGAGCTTCCTGGATCGCTCGTTCACAACAAAAACCTCATTCTTTCGAGCTTCGGAGAGGCAGTGGAGGGAGCGGATATCGTGTTGCTCCTAGTTGGACATCGGGAATTCCTTTCGCGTAAGGAGGAAATTGAACCGGGTGCGGTGATCATTGATACCTGTGGAGCATGGCGAACGGAGGTCGGGTTCCATGCGGTTGAAGATCAAGAGAATTGCTAGGCTGCTTTCAAAAGGGCGCTCACTGCTTGCCCTCATCATCGCCAGTGCGTTTTGCCTTGTGTTCGCACAATTTTCCGCGGGAATTGTCTCGTCGCTGTTCACCGCGACCGGGATCAGTTTGTGCGCTTTAGGTTTTTGCGCATTTGCGAGCGCATGGAAGCTTGAATTGGCTGAGCGTAAGAAGTTTCGTCGGGAATCTAATGCCGTAGCAAAGGAATTGCTCAACACGCTCGGCCGTCTCGGTGGACAGGCGCAGGGGACGATCGGGCGAGCCCGATCTGACTCAATGTCTACTTTCGGGGCTGCGACCATTCCTGAAACTCGAATAATCTCAAAACCGGATTCGCACTACGCCGGACGCCAGGCGGCGTCGCAGCAGATGAGTGGGAATGACCGTTGGAAACTTTCGTACCTCCTTGAGGCCGACCCGCGGTCGCGAATCAGGCACATACTCTTCATCGGCGGGTCCCCGGACTCAATCTCACTTTGCGGTAATGCACAGTTTCTTCGGGTTGGATACGCTTCTGCGATCGGAGAGCCCCCGTTTGACGCAAGCTGCTGTCTTATTGATCTTCGAAAAGCGCGCCAAAACCCATGGAGCGACGTCGTAAATGCAAGCCGAACAACCGAATTCTTAATACTTAGAGAGTTCCTCCATCGCTGCAAAGAGATTCATATCCCCATTGTTGTTATTCCGGGATCTTTGCCAGATCATTTCTCAGCAGATCTTTTCTCGCTGGCAGATATCGTTCTCGATGAGACTCATCTGTCTGCTGAGCAGGCTGTGTTGCTAGCTTCGCTAGGAATACGCGACGTTGGCGTTGGAGGGAAGCTATGAGTCGAGTGGTTCTTTACGGTGATGTCAACCCCAATCTCATAGACGGATCCTCGATTTGGCTCAGCTCAATATCCGAGGTTCTGGCCAGTGTCGTGGATGAGGTTCACGTTTTTCTAAAAGCAAAGATTAACGACCACACACTGACTCAACAATTATTGCAGATTCCATCGGTTACCTTGCACGAACCTAAGGGGAGGGGGAACAATATCCTTACTCCTAGTCAAGCTGCGGAATGGGTGGATAGGTTTGTAGCGGAAAACCACGTGGATGCTGTTATAGTACGAGGGCTAGAGGCCTGCACTACTTTTGCAGCACGGACTGCCCTCGCGCCAAAGCTGTGGAGCTACATAACAGACCTACCGTTCCCGCCATCCGCTGCGGATCAAGAGCGGATCGCGAAAGTTGACGAGGTAGCACGTTGCAGTCGCAGAATGCTGGCTCAAACCGACGCAGCACGCGCGTATCTTGAAAGCATTGTGCCTTCGGCGGCCGGAAAAACTATCGTGACTCCACCGATGATTCCCGTGCCAGAGCTTGGATCCGTACTCACAGAGTTCCCAGAGCAGCTTGGTACGCATGATCGCCCAGTTCGGCTAGTTTACGCTGGAAAAATGGCAGCACAGTGGAAGACTCTCGAGATGCTCGAACTTCCTGCTGCGCTGGCTCGATTGGGAGTCCGCGCGACCCTTGATGTGGCAGGTGCGAAGGTAAACGCAAAAAAAGGCGATCCAGAATGGGCCGGTCGGATGCTGGAGGCGCTGAAGTCATACGACAGTGACCCTGGAAGTGGAGTGACCTGGCACGGATCTTTGTCGAGATCCGACTCGATTAAGTTGATTCAAGAATCCCACTTGGGTGTTGGGTGGAGAACCAGTGAGCTTGATTCAAGCCTCGAGGTTTCGACCAAAGCATTGGAATATGGGCTGAACCACACGGTTCCTATCGTCAATAGAACGCGTGACCATGTCGAGCTTCTAGGGGCTAAATACCCCTTCTTTGCTTCCGCGGATGATACACCGGCTGATCTTGCAGGAACCATCGCTCAAAACCTGTCTGCTCTGACGGAAAGCGCAAGGGTCGCATTGCATACGGCAAGCGCGTACACCTTTCACGAGGCAACTAAAAGATTCCGAGATCATTTCGACCGCGTAGCCGTAGGTGACCCTACTCCCGATCGCCGGGGGACTAAGAACTTGCTAATCGCTTCCCATGATTTGAAGTTCATGGGGGAATTGATGGAGCGATGGACCGTCGATGACCGCGTCAGGTTGCGCATTGATGGTTGGAAGTCCCTACATCAGCATGATGAGCGGTCCAGTTCTCGAGATGTTGCTTGGGCCGATACCGTACTTTGCGAATGGGCGGGGCCAAATTTAGTCTGGTATTCAAACAATAAGAAACCCGGGCAAAAACTAATTTCACGACTTCATCGCTTCGAACTCGGTGGTAAATGGTTGGAAGCCGTCGCGTGGGACCAAGTGGATCAGCTTATCTTCGTATCGGAGTTTATTCGCGAAGATGCCGTTCGTCAGCTGAAATTTCCCAGGGAAAAAACGAAAGTTATACCCAACGCAGTAGACACCGTTGATCTGGATCGACCTAAAGAATGTGACGCTCAATTTCATCTAGGGGTAATCGGCTTCGTTCCGATTCTTAAGAGGCCGGACTTGGCGGTCAGATTGCTCGAGCGGTTGATCGAAGAAGACGATCGTTACCAACTTCACTTCAAGGGCAGAATGCCATGGGAGTACCCGTACGAATGGAACAAGCCAGTTCAAAAACAGCGGTACCTGACGTTCTTTAATCGGATCGGGTCAAACCCTGCACTGAAAGACTCGGTGAGATTCGAGCCCTTCAGCCCTGACATGGGAAACTGGCTCCGGCGCGTGGGGTTCGTGCTTTCACCTAGCGATTTGGAAAGTTTCCATCTTGCGCCGGCCGAGGGGATGGCGTCAGGAGCTGTTCCGATTGTGAGAAAGCGAGAAGGATCCGCGCAAATCTTCGGAGCAAAGAATGTGTTCAGCTCAATTGACGAAGCAGCATTAAGGATTTTGTCGTTGCGAGATAGGAGTGAATTCCAGAAGAGTTCTGCAGCGGCAAAGCGTTATGCAAAGGATTGGGATATCGAAAAAGTGATAGCCGCCTGGAGTGAAACGCTTTAGTCAAGGTTTCGCTTGAACTCTTGCGGAATTAGCGTGACCTTGGTGAGAGAACTTCAATGCCGCGCGTTAAAGTAATACTCATAACTGGTCGGATTGAGCGTCGACCAGTGCGTAGATTAGGAGAAAAAGTTGGCAACGAGTGTCCAACCCACCGCGGATGTTTCGGAGCAATGCGAAATTGGTGATGGGACAAAGATCTGGCACCTAGCGCAGGTCCGAGAAAACGCCCGCCTGGGGGAAAATTGCATCGTCGGGCGAGGTGCATACGTCGGTGAAGGTGTTGTCATTGGTGATAACTGCAAAATTCAGAACCTGGCTCAGGTGTATGAGCCGGCGGTACTGAACGACGGAGTCTTTATCGGGCCTGCAGTAGTGCTCACGAATGACCAGTATCCGCGCGCGATTAACGAAGACGGTTCATTGAAATCCGCATCCGACTGGGAGCCCGTGGGAGTTACGGTGCAGAAGGGGGCCGCTATCGGCGCGCGCAGCGTTCTAGTTGCTCCTGTCACGATCGGTGAGTGGGCATTGGTTGCCGCTGGATCGACCGTAGTAAAGGATGTGCCGGCTTTCGCTATCGTTGCCGGCACGCCTGCGCGCCAAGTCGGTTGGGTTGGCCCTGCTGGACAGCCACTTCGACAAGTAGATGGTGAAACAGCGGTTTATCAGTGCCCAGTTACAGGCAAAAAATTCCGTGAAACCGACGATCAGTTAAAGGAGATCTAAAATGCCTAACCTTGAGTTTATTCCCTCTGCGAAGCCGATTATCGGTGACGATGAGCGAAGGGCGGTTGACGCCGTTCTCGCATCAGGCATGATCGCGCAGGGCCCTAAGGTTGAAGAGTTTGAAAACAAGTTTGGGGAGAAAGCCCTGGCGGATAGTTTCGCGGTCGCGGTCAATTCAGGCACCTCGGCGCTGCACCTTGGCCTCTTGGCTGCTGGTATTGGCCCGGGTGATGAAGTAATCGTCCCGTCGTTTACTTTTGCCGCCACCGGTAACTCTGTCGCAGCTGTTGGAGCAACCCCGGTCTTCGCAGACGTTGATGAGTACTTCTGCTTGGATGCCGAAGACGTGAAGTCTCGCATCACAGATCGAACCAAAGGTATTATGCCGGTCCATTTGTACGGCCATCCCGCGAATCTTACGGCCTTGCAGCAGGTCGCAGATGAAGCGGGAATTGAAGTCTTCGAGGACTGCGCACAGGCTCACTTAGCGACTTGGGGTGGGAAGCCAGTCGGTACCTTCGGCAAGTTCGGTGCATTTAGCTTCTATCCCACGAAGAATATGACAACTGCTGAAGGCGGAGCTGTCTCGACGAACGATCCTGATGTTCGGCGCAAAGTTCAGCTTCTGCGGAACCAAGGTATGGAGGTTCGCTATCAGAACGAACTCGTGGGTTTCAACAACCGGATGACGGATGTCCACGCGGCAATTGGGCTAGTTCAACTTGAGAAGCTGGCGGGTTGGACCGAAACTCGCCAGAAAAATGCAAGTTTCTTAAGCTCGAACATTTCTGAGGTCGTCACTCCAAAGGTGCATCCGGAGGCAACTCACGTCTACCACCAGTACACGGTTTTGGTTGAAGAAGACCGTGACGGATTCCAGAAGGCGTTGGCTGATGAACATGGTGTTGGATCGGGCGTGTATTACCCGGTGCCGAATCACCGCCTGCCTTCTCTCAATGGATTCGCAGAAGGTGTGGATCTCCCACAGACGGAAAAGTATGCGAAGCAGTGCCTCTCTCTACCCGTTCATCCGAGCTTGAGTGAGGCAGATCTGAACCGCATTGTTGAAGCAGTTAACCTCGTTGCTAAGGCTGGTGCGTAATGGCCGATTTGCGATACGGAGTAGTCGGCCTCGGCTCGATGGGGCGGCACCACGTTCGCAACATTCGTTCGCTCGATGGTGCCGAACTGATTGCAGTTGCCGATCCCTTTGGAGATAAATTTGGTGTCGCAGGGGATACCCCGCTGTTCACGGACGTTGCCCAGGTGATTGATGCTGGTGTCGACGCAGTAGTGGTTGCAGTCCCCACGTCGGAACACCATGCTGTTGCGAAGCAACTCATTGAAAATGGCATTCACGTATTAGTCGAAAAGCCGCTCGCCGCCACCATTGAAGAAGCTAGAGAGCTCACTGGACTTGTTGAGGAACATGGAGTGGTGGGGGCTGTCGGATACGTGGAACGTTGTAATCCGGCAATTCGCGCTATGCGTGAGAAGATTGAAGAAGGCCTTCTGGGGCAGATCCATCAGATTGCAACCGTGCGCCAGTCGCCCTTCCCAGCGCGTATTAAAGACGTTGGCGTAGTCAAGGATTTGGCTACACACGATCTCGATCTGACAGCTTGGGTAGCCAAGAGTGAGTATCAGTCGATCTCGGCGACTACCAACAATGCGTCTGGACGTGACTACGAGGATTTTGTGTCGATCAACGGTATCCTCGCCAATGGAGTCATCGTCAACCACCTTGTGAACTGGATGAGCCCTTACAAGGAGCGCAAGACCGTGGTTACAGGGGAGAACGGCGCACTAGTCGCAGAAACGGTGCTGGGTGACCTTACCTATTACAAGAACGGTATCGACGAAATCGAGTGGGATCAGATATCCAACTTCCGCGGTGTTTCTGAAGGCGAAGTCATTCGTTACGCGATCAGTAAGCCCGAGCCCCTATCTGTGGAACACCGCGCATTCCGCGATGCGGTCGTGAACGGTAAACCTGGGATCGTTACATTCGCTGAGGGGCTGCGGACCATGCGCGTTGTTGAAGCTGCCCTTGAGTCCGCAAATTCTAACCAGACTGTCCTTTTGGAGGCTTAGAAATGAAAAAAGTTGCAGTTGTCGCGCTTGGAAAGATCGGCCTTCCGCTGGCCGTTCAGTTCGCGCGATCCGGATTCGAAGTTGCTGGCGTCGATGTGAACGCGGAGACAGTCGATAAGGTGAACGCTGGCATCGCTCCTTTCCCCGGAGAAGCTCACCTTGAGGAGTATCTTGCGGAGGTTGTGAACAGTGGCCATCTTAGGGCTACCACAGACTATGGCGCAGCCATTCCTGATGCTGATGTCATCGTCCTGGTAGTACCCCTCTTTGTTGACGAGGAGACGTGGCAGCCTGACTTTGGGTGGATGGATTCAGCAACGCAGTCCTTGGCGGAGCACCTCACGCCGGGAACCCTTATTTCGTATGAGACCACTCTTCCAGTTGGTACAACCCGTAACCGCTGGAAGCCAATGATCGAAAAGATCAGTGGCCTTAAAGAGGGGCACGACTTCCACTTGGTATTTAGCCCAGAGCGAGTATTGACTGGGCGAGTCTTTGAGGATTTGCGCCGGTATCCGAAACTGATAGGTGGGCTCTCTGAGGAAGGTGCTGATCTTGCCCGACAGTTCTACGCGGGTGCATTGCAGTTTGATGAGCGCGATGATCTACCGAGGGAAAACGGGGTATGGGACCTAGGGTCTGCTGAGGCGTCGGAGCTGGCAAAGCTCGCCGAGACAACATATCGGGATGTGAATATTGGATTGGCAAACCAGTTCGCTGTTTACGCTGATAAGGAAGGAATCGATGTAAATTCTGTTATCGACGCTTGTAATTCACAGCCCTTCAGCCACATCCATCGTCCTGGAATCGCAGTAGGTGGCCACTGCATCCCAGTTTATCCGCGACTGTACCTATCCACCGATCCCGATGCCTCGATAGTGCGCGAGTCCAGACTCTTCAACGCAGGAATGCCCGAGTACTGTGTTCAGACACTGGAGAAGGAATCTGGGGCTCTCAACGGCCAGACAGTCGTGGTGTTTGGTGCGTCATACCGAGGTGGGGTCAAGGAAACCGCGTTCTCCGGCGTTTTCGCCACAGTTGGAGCCCTTCAGAGCCGGGGTGCCATCGTCAAGGTTCATGATCCGATGTATTCCGATGATGAACTGCGTAACTTTGGGTGGGAGCCGTTCCACCTTGGAGAGCAGGCGGGCGCAGCCATTATTCAGGCCGACCACGCCGAGTACCGTGAACTGAGTCCGAGCGATATCCCTGGTGTGAAGGTCCTCTTTGACGGCAGGAACGTCACCCAGCCCCAGAAATGGGATGGAGTTGCACGGCTGACTATCGGATAGCGAAGACAATGAACCCGAACTTCGACCTCCCACTCCCTCGGTCGATAATTGCCCCTAGTTACTCAGACGATGATCTCGTCACGAGACTCTATCTAGAAAACGAGTACTTAAAATCCCACCGTAAGACCTTTACGGTGGGGCCAGGCCTTGAATTGCCCTCCGGAGAGCTCTTGGAGAGCGAAGAGCGATACTGCTTTACTCGACAATTTCTTCGTGAAACCTCGAAACAGGAGATGGGACAACGCCATCTTGTTATCGCAAACGAGTACCCGTCGAAGGAGAAGCGGTACGCCAATGGTTTTGTGCATCGCCGCGTAAAATTTTATCAAGAAGCGGGGTTGGAAGTCGACGTCGTTGCTTTTGGCAAACGTGTTCGACCAGACGTGTACGATTTTGACGGAGTGAAAGTACTTGCCGGATACGTCAACGAACTAGCCGGCCTCATTTCCACCCGTGAATACGCATCTGTGAGTGTCCATTTCCCAAACTCCGAGATGTGGAAAGTTCTCAAGGGAAACATCCGCGATTCGGCGAACCTAGTTTTCTATATTCACGGATACGAGGCTAGGAATTGGTCCAGGTTGCCCTACGGGATCCGTGATGTCGCCATGCTGAATGCTCGAATTGAGCGCAGTCTCCGGACTGAGGATGTATGGAAAGAAATCGTCAACTCAAACGTAGACAGGTTTATTTTCGTATCGGACTGGTGGCGTGAAGCTGCCATGGATGACCTGGGCGTGTACTTCGGCTCAGAAAACAGCGAAGTTATTCACAACTTTGTCGACACGCGGATTTTCGCCTACGAGAAGAAGGATCCCCAGCAACGATTCAAGTTGCTTTGGGTCCGTAGTGCTAACGCCCACAACTACGGTGCGGACATCGCCGCCGAGTTCCTACGCCAGCTGAAACTGACCCCTGTCTGGGCAGATCTTGAAGTTCTGATCGTGGGAGATGGTCAGTACTTCAACGAATTCGATGAATTTCGTGACGATGAAGTTGTTACCGTGCGACGGGATTTCATTAAACAAGAGGAGATTGCGGATCTTCACAAGAGATTTGGCATGTTTATCGTCCCCACGAGATTCGATACTCAGGGCGTTTCACGTGACGAGGCAATGTCGTCTGGTCTTGTGCCCATTACTTGCCCGGTGACTGCGGTTCCCGAGTTTGCTGATAGCAGCTGCTCTATTCTCTTTGCGGAGGACGAAGTGGAAACGGCGGTTGAGGAGTACTTACGTGTTGCTAGAGATCCAGAATTATTCTCGGCCATGTCTCGTGCCGCTGCCCAACGAAGCGCAGATTTAAATGGTGCGGAGGCAACGGTAGCTCGCGAAATCGAATTAATGACGCGCTGAAGGGTTTGTAATGAACATTCTGATTACAACTGATCGGATTTCCCCGATTTTAGGTTTTCTGTTGGATGAGCTGAAAGCCCTTCAGTTGGTGCCTTCCGTGCACTTCCAACGTGAGGACCGTTTTCTTGGTCCAGAATTAACCTCCCCAGCCTGGGCCCCGGGAGTAAGTTCACTCATTCGGCAGCGTTTTTATAATTCAGGCGCCGAATCTCTACCGAATCTAGTTGTCGCGCTTGGGTTTGAGGCTGCGGTTACTGCGCTTGAGCGCTTCGAGGGCGTAAAGCTCTTAACTGTTTTGATGCACGGCGATCTGGATTTTAGTGGTCGCAACCGTAAACGTGTGGTCCAATTCAAGAGCATTTGTCAAGCTTCTGAAGCGCTTGTTTTGATGAACGAGTGGGATATGACAAAGGCTATTTCTCACGGATCCACAATTCCCCAGTTTCTTTGGAATCCGGCTAAGAACTCATTGGATCTCTCTCCGTTCACCTCCGCAAGCGGAGATGTAGCTGTCGTATATGACTCTCGGCAGCGCAAGCTCGAAGACTTACGGCTGGAGCCGTCGATCGTGGCGCTTCAAGAAGTTGTCGACATTCTTGGTGTGTCTCTTCGTTTTATGGAGTCCAATGCCTTCTATTGGTACAAGGACTTTATGGCCTCTAGAAGCTACTCGGGTACCGTGTCCCTTCGACTGAGAGGGGTCTCGCATCTCTATTTCTGGGACGATGATGCGGATAGCGTCGCAGCTTACTCGGGGATCGTTGATTCTCCGCATCCGATCGTCGTGCGCCCTACGGTTGGCGCAAGCTTGACATCCCGAACATTGCGGAGGGTAGTGGTTGGTAGCCCGTCCACGTGGGCCTACCGTTTGATTAGTCCTGAACGGGTAGTGACTCCAGTTGACATCGATCCCAAGATCGATGTTGGGCGTCCCTTCTGGGAGATTCTTGATAGCGTCCTTGAAGGCACGAAGGTCCCATGGTTTTGGGAAGACTACGGCGACGTCGGAAGCTTTTCACTTTTTCCAAGCGTCGCTGCAGTTGAGAACCGATCCGATGGAGCCCGCCCGCAACGCATTCGGAATATGTTCCTGGCGTTGTCAGAAGACTCGCTCACCATCCAACTCAATTTTGAACAACGAGTGTTAGCGCGTCGAGAAAAGCTAGTTCGCGAATATGTCTCACGTGGTATGAGGTGCGATTTCGTGTATGGGGAGAATTCGACGAATCCGGTTAGAGCGAAAGATAGCATTATCATGCTATATCGCCTTTTAGATCACTTGTCTGCTCGCCAAGCAACCCCATCCGCTTGGTTTGTTCGCGACTTGCATTGGTTGGATGAAGAGATTGTTTCGCGCGGAAGTACGCAGGAAGCAAGGGCTGCTGGAAAATTCGAGCTAGAACGGATAAGCCGTTCTTTTGGTACAATTCTCAGTCCTTCGCAAGAAAGTGCGCGGCTCTTCAACCAGCTCGTGGCCCGCGAAATCGACGTGCAATTTACTAATGATGAACTCCCGCCGGGAGTAAACCATGCAAACTGCGTAAGGATTGAAGGCGAGGAGCTTGGCGTCACACTACTCTATTCAGGCGGCATCGGCAGTGCGTACAAGATGCCCAGCTATTTAGACGCGGTGGCGCAATACCTACTTTCCGAAGATCAAGGACTGAGTGACAGATCTCTACTATTTGACTTTCTGGTACGCCCCGCTGAACAGCACATTCTTCTGGATGAGTTGCTGCAACGTGGAATTGCAGACCATCCCGACATCAGGATTCTTAACGGGGACTTCGACAGCTATGAACCTAGAACGCAGGAGACTGTTGGGGTGCTGTTGCTTGAATCAGCTTATGCTAGTCAAGCGTTTCCTTATAAGTCTGTTTCCTACATAGAGAAAGGGCTGCGATTCCTCGCATTCAGCGGATCGCCTGTTGAAAGGTTTTTCGGGCCAAGCGGTGTGGTTATACCGTGTGAAGCTGATGTAACGAGCTTGGCTGAAACTCTGATACAGCTCAAGTTATTCGGCCACGGTGGTGCCGATTGGAATTCGATTTGGCACGAGCATTCCTGGGCTAACCGTCTTTCAACAGCTAGGAAGCTCGCCCAAGTGGCCGACCGCGAGGATCCCTAAAGGCTTAAAGCCTTAGCCACTGAACCGTGGGAAGAACGTAATTCAAGTTGATCTAGAGGGTAGAAGAGTGTCGCTGTCTATCGTTAAAATTCCCAAGTATAATGCAGAAACTAGTAAGGATAGGGAATCAACTCTCGAAGCGCTAAATCGTAACAGCGACCTGTTTCTAGGACCGCGATATGCGAAGACCCCCGTAGTCCACACCGATCTCAACCCCAGCGGTGCTTGGATCGCAGAATGGCATGCCGCCAATGGGAAAGACTACGACACTTTTGCAAAGACTGGCGGCAGGTGGTGTGTTTCTTCCGCGAATCAAACTGCATCTCGCTTGGCGCGAAACCTTAGATCTCGTGCAGGGGCTGCGTATTTTAGTGAACCAGTTTGGGGTTCATTTGCGACAGTTTACGGAGATTCGAGTGCTAAACGAGTTCTGGCATGGAACACAGTCCCTGCTATGGACCCCATCTATTTCTGCGATTCCCAGGAACACTTTCTAATCAGCAATCGGCCTATCATTTGCAAACTCGCTGAACTGAAACGACGAGTCCGCATTGAGGACCTTAACCATGCGTATCTGGCGGAGTACCTAGAATTCGGCTATTCGATTTCCGGAATCTCGCCGTTCCAGAGCGTGACAACACTCCCATCGCGTTCTGCTCTATCAATTAGCGGCAGGAGCTTTACGTTTGTTGCTGCGCCTATCCAATCGACACCGGAGATTGATCAACAGTCGGATCCTCGCCGGTACGCAGCGCCTGAATTAGCTACTGCTCTAGAAAATGCTGCCAGCCGGTGTTACGCGCGATCATCTTATGGAGATCTGCAAATTAGGCTCAGTGGGGGATTGGACTCGAGGTTTCTGTTAGGCCTCTTTTCGAAAACAGATTTCGACGAAATTAAGTGTGTAACTCATGGGGTTGCTAGCGACAAAGAAGTTGCAATAGCTTCCCAACTCGCATCAATGGCGGGAGTGTCTCACGTGATCAAGGCGCCGGAACCGCTGGTCCGTTTCGACTACCTCTCGTCGCTCGTTAAGTCCATTAAAGACAGTGGCGGGCTGATTCCCTCGGAGTCTCTTGTGGCGCCTTTCTCTCCCACTAACCCGTCCTCAAACGGGGGCGCAATCACCCTCGGTCAATGGCCTCTGTTTAAAGGGTATCTGGACAGCGTCCCAACTACTGATGAAAACGAAGTGCTTTATCGGATTTTCACCCGCGGGAGTGGTTTAGTGAACGATGAACTCTCAGAGTACTGCTCGGATGTCCTTGAGAGGTGGCTGAGCTCTATGGTTGCGGTCTCCAACGCGGAGGTCCTATATAACTTTGCGCGAGATATGCGGTCGAGTCGCTACCTTGAGGCGCAAACTAGCCAAACGGACCGAGATTGCCAGGTGAGTTACCCAATGGCAGATTCTGAAGTTACTGCTTTAAGTGATGCGATCCCGATCGAAAACCGCGCGCCGAACTATGTGAGTTTCTTCGCGCTTCAGCAGATTTGGCCGGAGGCGCTAACGGTGCCACTTAACACGACCAAAACTCTACGTTTTGAGGCGAATGGTCCGCTAGCAGGCGTATCTGGACTGTCTTTCAAGAACAGGAGGGGCGAACCTTCTCCATTTACAGGTTTCGTCCACGAGCCTGTCTATAAAGGGACTGATTTTGCCAAGGTTATGGGGGCAATTGAGTTTTATGCAGCTGAGTATGTAGCGCAGAGCTCTGTTTGGCAAAAACTCAGACCGATGCTGGACTCTTCTACTGTTCAACTTGTTGAGACTGTGGTGGCAGCTGGGCCAAGCCGATCGGCGAGCCTGTTTACCAGTTACGTCGAGAAGAAGAGCAAAAGAGTGGCGTTGTCGCGTTTGGCCCTCGCAGCAATGTGGGCTGAAGGTGCGTGGCTGTAGAGCTAGGATCCAAGGATCCACTCGCCACCACCGTAGGGCAAGATCTTCCACCGTTTCGTCTGCAGACTATACTTGCATGAGCAAAAGCTTGCAGGAAGCAAGTAGTCTGCAGTAAGAGTGGCTGGAGAGTGCGGAGAGAGTATGGCCGAACGACGCAAAATGGCAATGCTGGTTGGGAATGCGGTTGAAGGTGATTCACGTGTCGAAAAAGCAGCCGTTTCTGCCAAGAACTTAGGTCACGATGTCTATTTGGTCGGAATCAAGAATAAAACCGTTCCCCAGTTTGGTTCATACCAATCGATACCGATCTTCAGGCCAGTTCCAGATTTCTCTGAATATACCGCGTGGCGCAGGACACTGAATACCGAGGCTGAGCCTGCGGAAGATTTCATTGATCGAAAGCAACAGGAATTCAATAATGTCCTTCGTGGCTGGGAGGTGAAATTCTCCAAATTATCGGCGGAGTTGGAATCCGCCAAGGCGTTGCCCCACCTCTTGGCACCTGAGAGGTTTAGGGCCCCGTCGCAGCCGACGCATGACTGGGAACAGTGCATTCACCGTGCGACCCAGCCAATTCGAAAACAGTATCAGCGCATGCTTCGTGCAACAGTAAACGCGAAAAATGCAAGCAGTTGGCGTAAGAGTGCAATTCCAGGTGAGTGGAAGAACCTGTGGCCCCAGATTCCTGGATTCGAGGAGGCCTTTCTCTCCGCGTTACGTCTGATTGAGCCTGACATAATTCATGTCCATGACAGACATCCAATGTCGGCGGCAGTTCGGTACTCGGACGAAATGCGCGAAAAAGGAATTGAGGTGCCCTGGATCTATGATGCGCATGAGTTTCTTCCCGGTCAGCGGTTTAGTGGCCCCGCTCAACATAGATATGGGTGGCTGAGCCTAGAATCGGAAATGATTCACCAGGCCGACGCAGTAATCACGGTTTCGAATGATCTCGCAGAGTCTTTGGCAAATCGCCACCACTTGAGTGCAAAACCGTTCGTTGTAGAAAACGCACCTCTTGCTGCCCACGTTTTGAATCACGATCCCGATCGACAATCGTTGAGGGAGGAACTCCGGATTCCAGACGGTGCTCCGTTGGCCGTGTACGTGGGCAAACTGGCCGAACGACGTGGTATCTACGACGCGGTGGAAGCGGTGTCCAAGATTCCAAGTCTTCATTTGGCATTTGTCGGATCAAAGGATCTCAAGCCGCGAAATCAGATTTTCAATCTGGCTGCTCAATTTAAGGTCTCTGACCGGGTCCGCATCGTTGACTACGTTCCGTCCAGCTATGTGACCAGCTATATTTCTTCGGCGGATATTGGGTTGAGCCCCTTGTACAGTACGCCTGCTCATGAGCAGGCACTGGCGACAAAGATTCGCGAATATATTGTTGCGGGATTGCCGATTGTGGGAAGTGATCTTAAAGCGCAGGGGACTTTCATCCGCAAACACTCAATTGGAGAAACCCATGACGCAAATGATCCGCGGTCGATGGCTGAGGCCATCAAAAGGGCGCTCGCAGACCTTCCGCAATTGCAATTGAACGTGACGAAGATCCGCGACGAGCACACGTGGGAGAGGCAAGAAGTTGTTCTCGCGAAGGCGTGGAGCCGAGTAGCGCATGAGCCACCAAAGAGTCAGCAGCAAGCGGAAAGCAGTGAGGATTTTGGGCTTGTGAAGGCCGGTGCGGTATTTTCCCGTGCGAGATCGAAGAAGCTGGCGCCCTTGTTCTTAGCGATGCATGCCAGTTCCCAGCGAGTCGCGCTAGCTAAAAAGTCGCAGATCTATCTGCAGGATGAGGACGGGGAATGGTGGACCCTCGGACCCGCAATTGGTACTGCTGAGGAGACTTTCAAAACTTGGCGCAAACTAGTGTCTATGGCTGACGTTCTTGTGGCAACTGATTTTGAACCGTTGTTCGTCGAAGCAATGGGAGTAGGGCAGAATCTCAGTAGACAGCTCGAGAAGGCTGGTATCGGTTTTTATAACTGGACCACGGCGAGCGATATTTTGAAAGCAGACTCCATCGCTCGTGAACAGGCCCCGGCGCATAGCAACAGCAGTGCACGTGCCGAGAAGATGAAAACCCGAGCCATCGAGATTAGCGAGACACGGTGTTCTACATTGATATCCGATCAACCGAGCATCCTCGTCGCTTCGTCGAGTTCTATTTGGTTGCCAGGCGAGGTGAATGCTACTCCGCTCATAAAACAGTCAAACGACGAGGGGCGCGTGGTTGTTATGATCGGTCCTGCTGAGCGATCTGCGTCTGAAATTGAGGTTCTTGAGCAACTGAAGTTGGACTATCCAATGATTGATTTCGTTGAGTATTCGGATGCAAAAACGCCAGCAGAAGTTTCCGTCTTTATCGACTCCTTAAGTGGAGGAGTTTGGGATAGTCTCACGGAAAGTGCATTTGCAGCTCGGATACCAGTGCTTGCCGAGTATTCGTCGCAGGTAGTTGAAAAGTTGGACGTTGCTCCACCTTATGTGCCTACCCCCTACGACCTAGTGGCCATAAATCTCCGACTTGTTCTGTCCGGTCGAATTGAGACTCCTGCCCCGGACGATTACCTCAATTTTAGGCAGAGTCTGACGTCTCGCGCATTTTCGCAATAGAGGAGGGTATTGAGATGGGAAGGCCGCCAAATGGCGGTCTCCCTGCGTTCAAATACCTCAATGTAGAAGTTTACTCAAGCCAGCTCTTTGTACGCCATAGCAAGACTAGGGCAACCCGCTGAAGACGCAGGTTGAAGATTTTTCGCCCTGCTCGAACTGGGAAAAGCTCCGTGACCACGTTCGAGGGAGAGCCAGCAACTCTCTCTATCGACTGCGAAAACTCGTCGGAGAGCAGGGCCTTGACATCCTCCCACTCGGTGTGCCGAACAATCCAAGCTGCGGTGTCGCCGATCGGATTCGTGAAGTAGCGCGAAAAGTCCGGTCCGTTTTCGCTCTGCTTCCAGACCGGGCCGTTATAGGGCCGGGGAGCGCCGTATCGAGCCTCATAATCGGGCCCTGAGACGCCACTCAGAGGTTGATTAGCCTCGAAACGGAAGCCCTTCCCATATGCGTGCGGGACCTTTAGGGACTCTTCCCAAATCTCTCGAAGAGCAAGAAAAGCGGAAATGTTTTGCATGCGGTTAATCGTGGGCAAAGACTTAGCGGCGGCAACCACTTCGCTATCGCAGAATGGGTACATCACCTGCGATTCTCTGTCGATTTGGATACTGTGTGGTTGCAAATAGCGAGATGAGCGGAGGTCGTAGCCGTGCATGTACAAAAGCTCAAGATTAGATAGCGCAGCAACGGAGCTTAACCATTGACCAAAAACGTCTTGGGTGTACACATTTAACTCGGGGTTCAGTAGCTGCGCGTCTATTCGGGAAAAAGTTGCACGGACGCGATCCAAAGAGTTATTCGCAGCTTTATCTAGAACGCCTTTGAATAATGGCCATTGTCCTGCTACCAGATTTTCACCAGGCGATAATGGCGCGGCGCTCTTGTACGGAGCGACGAGACTTTCAGACGGAATCATTCCCTGCGATTCTCTGATGCTCCCCGCCAAAGAATTGATCCAACTACTGGGATCAATAGGGCTTGGGACGACAACCAAGTGACTGACTTTGGCCCGCTCTGCGAGTTCGGCCGCAACCATCACTTCTTGAGAGTCTTTACTGCCCTGGGTAACCGCAGTTAGTTCGATTCCTTCGATATCCTTGAAAAGACCAAGCATTAGGCGACTATCAAGTCCGCCACTCAATCGTAGCTGAACCGAATCAGTCGAACGATTAGCAACGGACCGTTGAACGGATGCTTTAAAGGCGTTGACTAACTCAGGTACACCTTCGGACCATCTGTCCTTGCTCTCCTCAATCGTCAATTCCGGTTCTTCGGGCGCAGCTCCTATAGAGAGGGACCCTCCGGCAATTTGCAGACTCGAGCGTGGTGGCAAAGTAGTGACCCCGTGAAAGGGAGTAACCCCTGAAACCGAGTAGCCGAAATTGAGGTACTCTAATGCATACTTGTCATCCAGTTGGATCCGGTGCAGGGAACCGTCATTGAGTGTCAGCGCTGCGAGAAGAGGTCGATTCGATACAACAATGAATTGATCGGATTGCCCATAGTGGAGGGTTTCGAGGGACGGTACAGTAGCCCAACCGTAGATACGATCTGTTCCCTTATCACCGACCAAAGTAGCGTATGAACCCCACACGGAAGATTCGTAACGCAATCTGCCAGTCTTGCTGGTCACACAAGTAAGGATCTCGTCGACGACGTTGGGGCTCGTCGCGACTGCCCAACGCCCTTTTCGTACGCGGTGGAAGGGCTGATTTTGCTGCGCCGAAGGCTCAAATCTAATTAAGAGACCCCCGGTTGTCGTGATGTCGTGGTCGTATATCGCAGTCCGCGAATAGCGAGGACCTAAGAACGGGGCAAAGGACCGACAAACCGTCTCTGCGAGCGAAGTGAGACTGTTCTGGTCGTTCGCTGCAGATGATTTGGGGAATAGCGCGAAAAAGATCATGCCTGCAGTCTATCTTTTGCCACCCGTCGCGTGCTGGTAGCCTACACTTCGTAGGAAGTTACGGGACAGAATAGTTAGTTGTCATGCCCTCATGACGAATGGCGCGTACTTGAAAGACCCACTATTCCTTGGGGTATGTGCGGATAGGCCGAAAGTCTTTGAAGCCGTTCGGTCAGCTAGAGTGGAGTTTTTCGGCCTCGAGACTGGCGACTTGCTAACAGCTCAGGCAGAGTGAATGATCGCTCTTTACGCACCTGGCTACTACTCACCGCCGATCCGCGACTTTGTTAGCTTTAACGAGCGGTCAGTTATGAAGGTGAATTCGCATATCATCTATGAAGCGGGATCCCTTTCCGATCCCGACACGGGGCTGACCAAGCTCTTCTCTAGTGCACACCGGTAAGAAAGCCATCACAGAACTGTCGGCGCCTTAGCGATACTTCAGGTCAAGGCGAATAATGACAGCATCGCTTGCTATAACGACTCATGCGGTTTCGGCCGCATTTACTACGCACAAGTGACTGGAATATCTATCGTCGCAAATAGCATTCCCGCCGTCGTAGTGGCCAGGGGAGAAGTCTGTGAGTGTAATCAGGATTGTTGGGCCACCTACCACTGCGGTGGGGTTGTTGCGAGAAGAAGCGGCCGTGGCATTTACGTACTCCGGCGGGAAAGGAACTGTCGCGCTGGTTCATCAACCGCCGGTGCGGTGACAAAACCAAAAGATGCCAGTTTCTCGTGGTCATTTGCGATAATTGCGCCGATAGTGGACTCAATTAGAGATATAGGTGGTGGGACGTGGCCTTGCCCCCAATCGTCCATAAGCAGATTCAACCTGTTGGATTCGGCAGGAATCTTCCGCATCCAATAGGCGACGTGCCGGTCGCGGTGATGACCATCAAAAACATTTTGCATGAAGTACACAGTGTTTGGGAAACCGTCTCGGTATAACTCGCCTAAATCGGTAACGATAGGTAGCGACTCAAGGCTCGACTGCCCCCAGGCAGTCTCGACGTAGTCGGCGACCACGTCGGGATTGTATTCAGCGATGTCTGTTTGTGGATTCATGGCCAGTGCAATGGAACCTGGAAAACCGTGAGAGTAGAAGAGGCTTGCAAATCCGCCGCCCGAAGCTCCAAAGAAAATTACGCGCTGCTTCTTTTCGTAGCTACTGAGAAGGTGGCGAATGACGTTTGGCAGATCTCTTTGCAGAGGTTGTGATCTCGTGCCCGCAAACCACCCAAGGCTGAGACCCATTGATAGGACGGGATCGGAAATGCAAATGACATTTACATTGAACCCAGAGGTAACGTTTAGAGCGGAGAAGAGCGGGTAGGAAGATACTTTCCCATGCGCGAGTGCAGCGTGAAAGCAGACTATTGTTGTATCTGCCCCGCGATCAATGTGAAGAAGATCCAACTCACTGTCGCCGTATTCGACAGTGATGAACTCGGCATCGGGCGAAGACGCAAAAAAGTCGCCCAAGTTCCGATACGAGCAAACGTTTTCGAAACGTGACAGGTCTCGTCTAAGCATTCTGAGAACACTACAGCATTCCTCCTCCAGGGTAAATAGCGGTTGGAGGCATCGCTCTCCGTCCCGAGCGAAAGCTTTTTAACTGCTTCAGCACAGAAAGAAGGAGTAGACGGGCTGCAAAATCAAGTCGTCATCTCTGGGGGCAGGCGTTGCCCTTTAGGTTCACGTATCGCATCGCATTAGAGGGACGCGGGTTCCAGTTAAGTACGGGCCATGAAGCGTCCTGGGTTTAGTTCCTACCTCTGCTAAGGAAGGATTGGCATTATGCCCAGAAAGTATTCCGTCGAATTCAGGGAGAAGGCGGTTCATCAAGTCGTTGAGATGATCCGTTTGGAGTCGTGCTCACGGCAACGCGCTTACGAGGAAGTCGGAGAGCTTCTTGGCGTGTCCCACCACACGTTGCGCGCTTGATACCGCGACAGCATCGCAGTCAACGAGCAGGCTTTGCCTTCAGGTGGTGAAACCTTGGAAGAAGAGCTTAAGCGGCTGCGCAGAAAAACGCGAGTTGAAACGAGCCAACGCAATCCTCAAGACTGCCTCGACTTTTTCGCGGCGGAACTCGACCGACCCACGACCAAATGATCGCCTACATCGACGCGCACAAAGATCAGTTTGGGTTCGAGGCCATCTGCCGTGTTTTGAAACCGGCAGATCGTGGATTCATCACTTCTCGCGGCTACCGCAAAGCCACTACTCGTGTCCCGAGTGCGACAGCGTTAAGCGATAGTCTGCTTATCCCAGAGATTCAACGCGTGCATGCGGAAAACTTCTCGGTCCAAGGCATCCGCAAGATGTGGCACGCGATGAACCGCGAAGGCTTTCATGCCGGCCGTGACAATACTGCACGCTTGATGAAGCTTGCAGGTGTTTCTGGTCGGCGACGTGGACGAATCCCGATAACTACGATCAGTGCCAAGACACCGGATCATCGCCCGGACTTGGTAGAGCGAAACTTTCGTGCAACAGCACCTGGACGGCTTTGGGTGACCGACATTACCTACGTTCGCACCCTGTCAGGGTTTGCATACACAGCGTTTGTCACTGACGTCTACAGCCGCAAAATAGTCGGTGTTGCCACACGCTCTACGATGCGTACCGATGCGCTGCCGATGGAGGCTTTGGAACATTCTTTAACAACTGCCGGTCGAATCCATGGCGATCAGCTGGTACACCACAGTGATCGGGGAAGTCAGTACGTGTCGTTGAAGTACTCCGCCGCTTTAGCTGAAGCCGGAATCCGGCCGAGTGTCGGCACCGTTGGCGATTCCTATTACAACGCGCTGGCGGAGACGGTCAACGGTCTCTACAAGGCTGAACTTATCCATGCGCACGGCCTGTGGACGTCGGTCGGCGAAGTCGAGCTTGCCACCTTGCGATGGGTGCATTGGTGGAACACCAAACGCCTTCACGAAGCCTTGGACTACGCCACCCCACAGGAAATAGAAACCGAGTATTATCTCACCGAGCCCATCAACACAAGGCCATAAAAGAAGCGGAACCAAACCCTGGACGCTTCAGTTTTCTCCCATTGTTGATGCTGGAAGTACCGTCGTTCGGTGGCCTGTGTCTGCGTTGTCAGCTCCCGCTTGGAAGGAACCGTCTGGAGACCTGCTCGCGAGATGCAATGCCGTCCCGATACCGAGCCACCAACGTGATGGTGGCTCCGTGGGAGAGACCCAGAGCGTTCTGAGCTGCCAGGAGGCCTACCAAACCGTCACCGGAAGATCGCGAACACCGCTGCCGAATTTCCGGCTGCAACACCGCAGTCACCGAATCCGCTTAAAAACTTCACCGTGCGCAAGGCTCCTGTCCCAGTAGACCTGAACGACAACTAGTACTAGTTCATACAGCCGGGCTGCGACAGGTGGCTCGGCTCTGGTGACGGTGGCGGTACCAACTACTCGGGACGGGGCAGTACCGAGTCTTCGGAGCACCGGTACCAAGAACCCACAGCCGACACTGCTACCCGATACCCACTGAATCACTACCGGAAAGTCACACCGCCGCTACCAGAAACGCGGTCGCAACATCCAAAAGGGCCACATCTAACCCCCGCGACACGCCGATAGTAGACACACTTTTGAGCCTTAACCCGCCTTAACCCCCGTTTGACCCGTGATGAACGCCAAAACGCCCCGCATGCGGAGAGCGGGGCGTTTTGCTGCTCCTCCAACTGGGCTCGAACCAGTGACCCTTCGATTAACAGTCGAATGCTCTGCCAACTGAGCTATGGAGGAATATTTTGTTATGTTGCTCATTGCTGTGCAACGAGAGATAACAATAGCGTGGATTGTTGTAGGTGCAAAATCGCCTGGTCAATATGGGTAATTGTGCGTTAATGTGGCGGTTATGATTATTCCTGTTGGTGGGGTTCGTCCACACGCACTTGCTGGTGGCCTGATTGGGCTGGGTGTCGTGTTCTTGTTTACAGCGCCGCGCTTTGAGGATTGGCGGGCGCTGACGTTCTTGGCCCTGGCGCTGATTATTCCGTCGGTGGTGTGGCTTGTGGCGGATCGCTGGTTTCGGCGGCCTCGTGGGGTGGTGTGGTGGTTGCTCATCGCTGCGGCGGTTGCGCTTGGGGTGTGGGGAATTGCGCTATTTCCCGCGACATAAGCGGTGATGGTGAGTAGGGTGGACGACATGAAGAAACCGATGCTTGCTCTCGGCGTCGCTGCCGCCGTATCCACCTCTGCTGTTGTTGCTCCGTATGCGTTTGCGGAAAGTAGCGACTCGCAAAGCGATAGCGCTGTTACTCGGGAGGAAGGTACGGCGGGGGATGAGGGGTCGTCGTTAAGCAATGGCGCCATTGTGGGCATCTCGCTGGGTGTCCTGGCAGCCGTTGGTATTGGTGGGGCGGTTGCGGTACAGCAGGGGTGGCTGGAACTACCGGAGCCGCTCAACGCTCAGGTGCTTGGTGGGCTAGCGGCGATCGCGTCGGCACTGTCGGTGCCTGCGCTTGCGCCGAAGCAGAATGCGAAACCGGCGGGGAACTCGTGCTCGCCAAGCGCGTTTGACGCGGTTGTGCCGGAGTGGCCGGCGGGGTTCGGTACGACCGTGAACTTCTGCGACGGCAAGTGGGCCGTTGCGGGTGCGAAGGGGACGGACTGGATCCTGTTCTTCAAGAACACGGACGGCAAGTGGGCCAAGATTCCGGCGGATGGCACGAAGCGGACGGGCATGACGCAGGCGTGCTACAACGGCATCAAACTGCGCCAGCAGGGTGCGCCGGAGGCGTTCATGCGTGAGGTGCCGGTGTGTACGCCGGCGGAGATTGGGGTGTAGGGGCGTCTTTAAGCTCGCTGAAATCTAATATTTCCAGAAGAAATACTGGATATTAGTAACTTCCTTAGGGTAATCTGCGAATGATCGTAGATATCTCTGTGGAAGGAACCAGCTAATGGCCTCACATAAAACCAGGGCAGGAATCGCAATTGCGCTTTCCTGCTCTCTTGTGTTTGGTGGAACAAGTGTCGCACCTGCCCAGGCACAGATTGGCGGGGCGAAAGTGGTAGACGTTGCCGCTCCATATGCAACACCGCGCCTGGACATGTCTAACCCGTTCTATGTTGACGGACAGCATGTCGTCGTTTTCGGCAAGCGCTACTCGATGATTGAGGCGGGCGCTCTCGCAGTGCAGGTGACGATTGGTGCAGCGGTGGCAATCGCCGCTCTAGTTGCACGCTCGAAGGATTGCGGTAGCTCGGAGGTTTCGGCGACGGAGCTGAGCTCGTGCTTGGGCGAAGACTTCGGCACCATCCCCGTCACGGTTAAGACATCGCCTGAATACGAAAAGGGAAAGCTGCTCTCTGACCTGCGAGTCGGAGCAGATGACATGCAAGGTTTTGGCCCATTTTCACTCGGTGGGAAAACCTACATGGACTCTCTTGTAACTACCGGCATCTTCAGCGGATGGGGAACAAGGTATTTCGAATTTGCTGGCGACGAAATCGACGCATTTGGTGCCGTGGTCGGAATTCAAGACCAAGGCAATGGCCGCTCGCGTCCGGTGCCTGCAAAGGCAGTGCTGATTTTCCGTGTTGATGGCAAGACTGTCAAGAACGTCGAGATTACTGCGGGGAAGCCACAGTACGTTGAGCACAAGTTCACCGAACGTGGGAAGAACATCAGAGTTGAGATCGTCGGCATGGAAGCCGATGGATCTCAAATGAACGCCCACGGTGGTGTAGTTATCGGTACGCCGCGGGTGTGGTAGTTCGCAACTGGCGGTTTGAGATTGGCCAGTAGGTCGCTCGTGGGTTAAGTAGCAAAAAGTGTGTCCGCTCCACGTGTCGCGGGGCGGACACACTTTTTGCTACTTAACCCGAAGTTGAAGCAAACTGAATGCTTAAGCTGCCCAACCAAAAGTTGCTTGCCATGTATGAGAAGATCAAGGAAGCTAGCAGCTCAATGCATGATTTAGCCGAAGAATTTCGATTGGGTACACGGCGGCAGCGCTAAAAGACAGGGCGTGATTAATGGCTTATCGGAAGTCGAAGCAGCGAACCAAGGCCCTGGTTCGCTCGCGTAAGGACGAGGAGCGCCGAGCGGCAGCTTTGATTGAGAATCCTGAGTTGTGGACAATCGAGCACCAACTCGAAATGCTCGGTCGAATCACCGAGGACTACGATGAATCGACAGATCAACGCAGTTTCCTAGAATCAAAGTTAAATAGCTTAATCGAACAATTCCGAGAGCTAGCAGGAAACTATGACCCAGCGCGCGTGATTGGGGTCATGCGCATGCTGTCGTTTGTGAATGCCCGTAACCAGCTTTCGTACCAGCGACTGAATGAAGGACGAGATTATTCGATCTCCTTGGTGGAAGCCGCAACGCTTGTGCTTTACTGCGGTGCTCAAGTGAGAGACGCAGATAGCTTTCCGGAACCAGCTATCGGTAACGGAGTGGTGGATGAAGCAGCGGAAAAGTTTTTTGAAATCATGCGGCAGATTCGATTGGTAGTCACCGCCCTCCAACTGAACAAGACTGGGCAGATGTCCTCACAAGCTCAGATAGCAGCGCGTCATTCAGCGGTCAGGCAGTGGATTCGGGAGTCCACCTACAGTTCAGTCCTGATGGAAATAAACCACGACTTGTTCAGTGCGGCGAGTATTGATGAGCTACTCATGGTCAATCGATCATATTCCTTTGGGGACGTTGAGAGGGTCTTTGGTTGGCTAGCGCACTCGGCGGATGACCGGTTTAATAATGCTGCCGATCAGCTCCTTGATCTGTTTAACCAGCGGTTTCAATTGTCGGACAAAGATGCTGAACGAGTAATGCGGGCGTTGGCGCGCATGTTTGCCCCGCCTTTCAAAGATGTGACGCTTTCCGCCAGAGAGGTCGCTCAAAGCACCGGCCAGTCCGAACCGGTCGTGCAAAAAATTCTGGAGGATTTTTCAATCAATCTTTCCGAGCTTCCTGAAAAGCACGTCGGCACGATGCTTGTTGAGGGGTCAAGTCCCCTATTTGAGTTTCCTTTAGTGCGAGAGCGGGAGAATCGTTTTTTGATTCCTGATGAGGCTTTACTCGCTCCTTCGATCAAGCGAAATCTCGAAAGGTCAAGTCCCGTGTAGTGGTGTAGCCGTTTGT
>NZ_KV787089.1:0-1216 GCF_001806995.1 Corynebacterium sp. HMSC11D10 | reverse complement strand
TACGGGGTCACGATTGTGCCGACAAGGCCTGGCAGGCCCCGCGACAAAGCGGCAGTAGAACGTGCAGTGAAAATCGCCTACACCAAAATACTCGGATACTTCAGCGACGAGGTCTTCTATAGCCTCGATGAACTCAATGAAGCGATCACTGAGCGTCTTGAAGACATCAACAGCATCATGCTGCGTGCTGATGGCACAACACGGCGCATGCGCTTTAACCAAGAAGAGGCACCGGTGATGCGCGATCTGCCGCCAACCCCGTTTACAGAAGTGTCCTACAAACGGTGCAAAGTCGATCGCAACTGGCACATCACCTGTGACTACCAGTACTACTCAGTGCCATTTCAGCTGGTAGGAGAATCAGTAACAGTCAGGCTCACCCCGCAACTGGTGAGCATCTTCAACGGGGATCAGCTTGTTGCTGAACACACACGCCTACACGGATTCAAATACCGGTACTCCACCGATCCCAATCATGGGCCAAGTGGCGACGATGAAGGCCACAAGGCGCTCACCCGCGACGAACTGCTGGCCTGGGCATCATCGTTTGGTTGCGCAACACAGACAGTCATAGCGATGATCCTCGACCGTAATAGTGCCGCCATACCCCGCGGACTCCTCCAGGCTCGCAACGTGCTGGCCAACCTGGGCAAAAAGCACAACAACACCACCTTGGAGCCTGCATGCCAGCAAGTCTTGGACAAGAAACTGGCCCCAACTATGGCTGTGATCAAACGCATCCAGACCGACATTGCACACGCCCAACAACACCACGCTGCACCAAGGGCAAAAACACCACCGGTAGCCGAACACCAACAACGCCCAAGTACCCCGCTTAGCGGTGATGTGGCCGATGCCATCTTCATCCGGCCTGCTGACCACTACGAACACTAGAAGGAGTGTTAACCATGAGCAACATCGACGACGAAACAGTACGAGCAAAAATGCGCAAACTTCGAGTATCAACCTTCGCGGACATCTTCAACGAGATTGTCAACGACGAAGCCTATACAGATGCGCTACCAGAAGACATCTTCCTCGCAGCAGTCGAAGAAGCCTACACACAACGGCAACAACGCAACATTGCCAAAGCCATCGCCCAAGCAAAATTCCGATACCCCGATGCGAGCCTGGCCGAAGTCACCCAGGCTGAACAACGTGGCATCAACATGCGCCAGTTAAAACGAATCGCGGCGACCAACTGGCGGGAAAACCC
>NZ_KV787088.1:0-102762 GCF_001806995.1 Corynebacterium sp. HMSC11D10 | reverse complement strand
AACAACTTCACACACAAACACCCGTAGACGAAACCACCCAGTTTCATCTACGGGTGTTTTTTCACATTCCCATCCCTCTACATTTCGTTGGTGACCACCAACTAGTCCGCAATGCGGAGTCGGAATGTCTGCAATGCGGAATCAACGACAAAACCGGCGTCACTATGTCACTGCATAGTCAACGGCTGGGTTCCCAACCGCCCGTGACCTGGCTGAGGCAACAGAATCGTTGGTGTCCACCAACTTGTCCGCAACGCGAAGTGAGAATCGGAACGAGGCTCACTATGCCACTGCATAGTTGGTGTCCACCCACTTGTCCGCAATGCAGAGTAAGGAGGGGATCGGGCATGACTATGCCGCTGCATAGTTAATGGGTACACCCCCACTAGTCCGCAATGCGGAGCCAAGCGGTTTCCACCCGCCCGTAGATACTTCATGTCTGGCGCGAACAGCTATCGATGCAAAATGATGCCTCATCGGCTGCAGGGTTTTACACTCCGCCCAGGTCAGCGAAAGGTATGATGTGCAGTTTTGCATTCGGGGTTCCGGTAAGTCGGAAATGGTTGCGACAGATTGTGACAGCCGGACTGGCCAACGAAGGAGCTGTCAGGCCTTCCCGCCTCTAATTCAGTGCGAAGGAGCGATCTTCGCCGGTCAATGGATCTACGAACCCTAAGCCGATGCAACGTAACCGCATGGGACGGGAGAAGTCTTCGGCGTCGGCGGGGAGTAGGACTGGGTAGATGGTGCCGCCAAGGATGGGGGCGGCTTCGGTCATCATTTGCAGCCGCAGTTGGTGGGTGCGGCCGGTTGTTGGGTGGAGGACGTAGCGTGCCAGAGGAACGGTGACGCCATAGAGTGACTGCAACCCCTGCTCCTGCTCGGCAGGCAGCCGAGTAACGGAAGCTACCTCGGTGTGGGAGTTCGGCTCCTCACCCACGAGTACAGAACCAGCGGCTTCGCCAGCAACCTTGACCAGGTGGTGGGACCAGTCTGCAGGTACGGACAGTGCAACATACGGTGCGATCGCCTCGTACATCTTGTCCACCTCCCGGCGGGCAAAAAGTTCCTGGTAGGCGCCACGGACTTCGCGGCGTTTGGTCAACAGCAACAAACCAGAGGTGCCGCGGTCCAATCTGTGAGCGGGGGTGAGTTCTTCGTTCCCGGTGGCGCGACGGAGACGCACGGTGGCGGTTTCGGTGATGTGGGAGGCACGCGGCATCGTCGCCAGGAATGGTGGCTTGTCCACGACGAGGATGTTGTCGTCTTCGAAGACTGGAACGATGTCGTAGGGGACGGGTCTTTCGGGGGCGGGACGTCGGTAGAAGAAGACGTCGGTGCCGGGTTCGAGCCAGTCCTCGGGAGTGATTGGGGTGGTGTCGCGGTGAACGACGAGGGAGTCGTCGAAACGCTGTTGTACTGCGGAAAAGTTGTCTTCGGGGTGGCGGTGGCGCTGAGTGGAGACGAGGTGCCAGATGAAGTCGATGGCGCGGATGCCGTCGCCTTCGGGGACGCGGGCGCGGGATGCGCCGAGGCCGCCGCGGGGTGGCAGCGGCATTGCTGGTGGACCCTTCTTTCTCGCCATAGTGTGTAGTAGATTAGCCCGCATGGATCTTGGAGCATTGGTTGAGCCATTGATGGGCTTCTTTTCGCAGGGCATTGGTAAGGCGATCGCGGACGCGTTGACCCTGATTTACAACTTGCTGTATCCGGCGAATGCGCCGGCAGCAACCCCGGTGGAGATTCCCCGCTAACTAGCGCTTGCGCGACTAGAATGTGGGTATAACCAGCTGTCTAGCTCAGAAAGGCTGAGATAATGACCCAGGAAGAGACCCGCGAAGACATCGTTGTTGTTGCTGTCGATGGCAGCCCCGCTTCAGATAATGCGGTGCGTTGGGCGGCGAATACGGCGATGAAGCGTGGTATTCCGCTGCGTTTGGCTGCGAGCTACACCATGCCGCAGTTCCTGTACGCGGAGGGCATGGTTCCGCCGGCGGAGATTTTCGACGAACTCCAGCGCGAGACGATGCAGTCCGTGGATCGTGCCCGCGATATCGCACTTGAAGTGGCGCCGGACCTGCACATTGGCCACGCGGTGGCTGAGGGTTCTCCGATTGACATGCTGCTGCGTATGTCGAATGAGTCCACGATGATCGTGATGGGCTCCCGTGGTCTGGGCGGCCTGTCTGGCATGGTGCTGGGCTCCGTTTCTGGTGCTGTGGTGTCGCACGCGAACTGCCCGGTTGTGGTGGTGCGCGAGGATAGCGCGGTGACCGAGGAGAACAAGTACGGTCCGGTTGTGGTCGGTGTGGATGGCTCTGAGGTTTCGCAGCGCGCAACAGAAGTTGCCTTCGAGGAGGCGGCGGCGCGTGGTGCGGAGCTGGTTGCGGTGCACACTTGGGTGGATACGCACATCCAGGGCCCTGGTGCTGGGTACGCGGTGGCTGAGGATCACTGGGAAGCTGTGAAGCAGGATAAGCAGCAGCTTCTCGACGAGTTGTTGGCCGAACTGATCGAGAAGTACCCGGATGTCCAGGTGAAGAAGGTTATTGCACGTGACCGTCCGGTGCGCGCACTGACCAACGCGGCAGAGAACGCCCAGTTGCTGGTGACCGGTTCGCACGGTCGCGGCGGCTTCAAGGGCATGCTGCTTGGGTCCACTTCGCGTGCGCTGCTGCAGTCGGCGCCGTGCCCGATGATGGTGGTCCGTCCGGAGGAGTAATAGATTCGTTACCCAAAAGTCCGAAAAACGAGGGACAATGGTAGGGGTAACTGACAAAATCTATTTATAAGGACGGATTTCAACATGACTCCAACACTTGGTTTTATCGGCTGGATTATTATCGGCGGCCTTGCTGGCTGGATCGCATCCAAGATGCAGAACCGTGACGCACAGATGGGCATCGGCCTGAACATTCTGGTCGGTGTTATCGGTGGTTTCATCGGCGGCTGGCTGCTTGGCCTGCTCGGCTTTGATGTGGAAGGCGGGGGACGCTTCTTTAGTTTCCTGACCTGCCTGATCGGTGCGGTGATTCTGCTGTGGATTGTGAATAAGGTGACAGGTAGTCGTCGATAAGCAATCTGCTTTGAGCCCCCGGAGTGAGCTGCTCCGGGGGCTTTTCGCTGGAATAGACGAACCGTTTTGTCTATATTGAGATGGTCCTGTTTTAGGCGCGCGAAAGGAGTTCCTATTGGCCGCCGCCACGAGTAAGAAGAAGGCGCCTGCGCGCCGCCGCGATCGTCCGAGTCCTCGGCAGCGTCTGCTGGATGCCGCGACGAAGCTGTTTACAGAAGAAGGCATCCGCGTCATCGGCATTGACCGCATTTTGCGTGAGGCGGATGTGGCGAAGGCGTCGTTGTACTCGCTGCTGGGGTCGAAGGACAACTTGGTTGTTGCGTACCTGGAGGAGCTCGACGAGCAGTACCGTTCACGTTGGGGTGAGCGTGCGGCGAAGGCGCCGGATGCGGATTCGAAGATCCTCGCCTTGTTCGATATGGCGATCGAGGAGGAGCCCCAGAAGGAGTTCCGTGGCTCGCCGTTCCTCAACGCTGCGGCCGAGTACCCGCGCCCGGAGACGGAATCCGAGGAGCGGATTGTGGAGACCTGCAGGAATCACCGCCTGTGGATGCATTCCACGATCACGGAGTTGCTCAATGAGAAGAATGGCTACGATTCGTCCTCGTTGACGGATGAGCTGCTGATCTTCCTGGAAGGCGGTCTGGCGGGGGCGCGCATTTTGCGTGATAGCGCACCCCTGCACACTGCTAAGGCTCTGGCCAAGTCCAAGTTGGGCGCGCCGCCACCGGATTACTCCATTTAGTTATGGCTGGGAAGAATCGTGTCAGTGTCTCGCAGGTGATTGGCGAGGTCCTGCTGACGGTTGGCGTGCTGCTTTTGCTGTTCGCGTTTTATGAGTCCTATTGGACCAATTTGGCGTCGGCGAAGATGCAGGACGATGTGCAGACGAGGCTTGAGGAGCAGTGGGTGAACCCTCGTCAGGCAAAGCAGGCTGAGTTGGGGGACGCGCTTGCGAAGATGTATATCCCGGCGTTTGGGCAGGACTACCAGTTCGCCATCGTCGAGGGCGTGCAGGAGGCGCAGTTGCTCACGGGTCCGGGGCACTACCCGGATACGCAGTTCCCGGGCCAAGATGGCAACTTCGCGGTTGCCGGTCACCGTGTGGGCAAGGGTGCGCCGTTTAACGACCTTGGCGCGCTGAAGGCCTGTGACGCGATCGTTGTGGAGACGCAGAAGGAGTGGGTGACGTATCGGGTGATGCCGTTGTCGCCGGATCCGGCGGCTCGTCACGCGGAGGGCGCCGGATGCTTGCCGGAGCAGATGAATGAGCGCATCGCGTCGGGCGATTACCAGCACGTGCTTGGCCGGGAGATCACGCTGCCGGGCAACATTGAGGTGGTCAACCCGATGCCGGGGTCGAAGTCTACGAAGGTGGAGCCCGGCATGGAGGGCTTGATTACATTGACCACGTGTCACCCACAGTTCTCTAACGCCGAGCGCATGATCATTCACGCGGTGCGCACGGAAGTGACGCCGAAGGACCAGGCGGGCGCGCTCCCGCCGGCGATGACGGAGGTGGATTAGCCCATGTATGCAGCGTTGTGGCGTAAACTGCCCGGCCCGCCGGTGGTGAAGTGGCTGCTCACCGCCGTCATTATGGTGTTGCTGTTCCTCCTGCTCATGGAGGTTATTTACCCATGGGTGTCGGCGCAGATGCCGTATAACGACGTCGCGGTGTAGCCCTTAGAGCCAGCGCGGTACCGGTGGGTGCCAGGCGCGCAGTGCTGCGATGAGTTCGTCGGGGTCGTCGGCGACGATGAGGTGTGCCCGGTCGGTGGCGCGCACAAAGCCGTGGGCGACCATGTGGTCCACCATGGCGATGAAGGGGGACCAGAAGTCGCGGCCGAGCAGCCCGATGGGTTTGCGGTGGAGGCCGAGTTGTTGGTTGGTCCATTCGTCGAAAAGTTCGTCGAGGGTGCCGGCGCCGCCGGGCAGAGCCACGATGGCGTCGGAAAGTTCGCTCATGCGTGCTTTGCGCTCGGCGAGGGTGTCCACCATTTCGAGGCGCTCGAGCCCGTCGTACTGGATCTCGTATTGCGCCAGGTGGTGTGTGAGGACGCCAATGCTTTTCGACGACCCCCTCGCCACCTCACCCATCAACCCGAGCTTGGATCCGCCGTAGACCAGAGTGATGTCGTGGCGGGCCAGTGCCTCGCCGAAACTGCGGGCGAGCGTGGCGTTGTTCGGGTCGGTGCCCTCGCGGGCGCCAGCGAACACGGCGATGGCGTTGATGTTCGCGGGGGTTAGCGCGGGAAAGATTTGGGTGCGCAGCAGGGGCGCGATTTCAAAGTCGGCGTGGTCGGTGGGGTCGATCCAGGTGGCTTCGGCGATCTCGGCGGCGGGGGCCGGATCGGCGGGCAGGCCGGGGTGGAGGAACACAGTGGAGGTCACGCTGTGGCCGGGCTCGTTGGAGGCCTCGGCGGTAAACGTGCCCAGGTAGCTTAAGCGTTCGGGGTCGACGTCGATGCCGATTTCTTCGCGGGTTTCGCGCATTGCGGTTTGCAGGCGGGTCTCGCCGCCTTCCGGCTTGCCTCCGGGGAGTTGGAAGCGCGGGCTGGAGTGTTTGCGTACGCACAGGACGCGCCCGGCGTTGTCGGTGAATACGATGGCGGCGACGTTGATGGTGTTCATTACAGCCCTAGGTTAGTGATTGCTTCGGTGGCGACCGCTTCGGCTTTGACCGACTCGTCTTGGTTGGTAAACACCGTCACGGCCACGTTGCCTTTGGCCACGGAGTATGCGGCGCCGATGCGGTTGGGGACGTCTCCGCCGCCATGGCGGCCACCGTCCCAGCCTGCGGGGTGGTCGGCGGGTTGGGTGAGGTCCACTGGGGTGGCCCAGTCCACCACCGCCATGGCCTGTTCGGGGGAGTCCATGTGGCGCACGATCACGGTCAGTTGGGGTTCTTCGGGGTAGGACCAGAACTGGCAGGCTGGGGTGTCGAAGCGGGTGTCGGTGCCCACCCCGGTGACGCGCTGGCCGTTGGTGCGCGCTACCCACTCGGTGTCCAGGTAGGGGCATTCCTGCCACCCGTCGCGCGAGGTGTCCGGCAGCGCTTCGACCGGCAGGCCGGAATCGGGGGCGGGTGCGGGTTCGGGGGTGGGGGTGTCGTCGTTAAGCGATTGCTCCCCGCAACCGGCGAGGGCGAGCACGAGCAGCACGATGGGTAATCTCGAACGCATGAGCTCCAGATTAGTGCTGCTGGAGCAGCACCCCGGAAAACGTACCGAAAACAGCGCGCTTGATTCCGGCATCACCATTTTGGCTGTGTGCCTGATGGTGGTGTCGCTGGGCGCGCTGGCGCGGATGCCTCTGAACGAGGCGCTGCTGCACATTTTGCTCACCGCCGGGTTCGCGTTTCTGCTGTTCTACGGCATGGTGGAGATGTACCGATGGGGCAAATGGGGTCGCATCGTGTGGGCGTTTAGCGCGACTGCGCTGTGGGTGGCGGATACGACGGTGTCGCCGGTGGCGGTGTACTGGGTGTTCGTGCTGTTCTTCGTCTATCTGCGGGCGATGCGCGGCTGGCTCGGCTACGTCTGGGTGGCGGTGGGGCTGGCGATTAGCATCGCGGTGCAGATCCCGGCGGGGCTCACGCTCGGCGGGGTGATGGGGCCGGCGCTGTCGGCGGTGGTGGTGATGGCGATTGATTGGGCGTTTTTCACCATCAATAAGGTCAGCCAAGAACGCCAGCAACTTATCGACGAACTCCTGACCACCCGGGGCCGTCTCGCCGAAACTGAGCGCGCCGCCGGTGTGGCACAGGAACGCGAGCGCCTCGCCCACGAGATTCACGACACGGTGGCGCAGAACCTGTCCTCGATCCAGATGCTGCTGCACTCCGCCGAGCGCGACATCCAGGGGCTCGGCGTGGATGCGACGCAGCCGCTGCGCAAGATGGAAACGGCGCGCCGGGCGGCGTCGAACAACCTGGCAGAAACGCGCGCGATGATTGCGGCGTTGGCGCCGGCGCCGTTGACGGAGTCGTCGTTACGTGAAGCGCTCGAGCGGGTCGCGGGTGACTTTGCCGCGGCAGGCGAGTTGGACATTGAGGTGGAGACAGACGGCGAGGCTATCCAGCTGCCCATGCGCGTGGAGGCCGGCCTGCTGCGCATCGCCCAAGGCGCGGTATCCAACGTGGTCAACCACGCCGAAGCGAGCCGCGCGCGCATCACGCTGACGTATGCGCCGGACGAGGTGCGCCTGGACGTGGTGGACAACGGACGTGGCTTTGACGTGGACGGTCAGGAACTCAAACCCAGCGGGTTGGGGCATTTGGGACTGGACGCGATGCGTTCACGTGCAGCTGAACTGGGTGGGAAGTTGGACATTGAGTCCGCGCCGGGCGGGCCTACGGCCCTTTCTGTCGCCGTGCCGGTTAATATCAACCAAAAGACGTAAACGAGGAGGTCCCCGGTGATTAGAGTCCTGCTGGCAGACGACCACGAGATCGTTCGCCTTGGCCTGCGTGCCGTGCTCGAAGAAGCGGACGACATCGAGGTCGTGGCAGAAGTTGCCACCGCGGAAGGCGCGATCGCCGCAGCGCAAGCCGGCGGCATCGACGTGGTGTTGATGGACCTGCGCTTCGGCGCCGGTGCGGAAGGCCAGCGTGTGACCACGGGTGCGCAGGCGACGGCGGAGATCCGTTCCCGGATGTCCAACCCGCCGAAGGTGCTGGTGGTGACCAACTACGACACGGATGCGGACATCCTCGGTGCGATTGAGGCCGGTGCGGTGGGCTACCTGCTGAAGGACGCCCCGCCAGAAGAGCTGGTCGCGGCGGTGCGCTCGACTGCCCGCGGTGATGCCACGATGTCGCCGGTGGTGCGCGACCGTTTGGAAACGCGCGAGCGTACGCCACGTTCCTCGCTCACCCCGCGCGAGCTGGAGGTGCTGCAGCTGGTGGCTGCTGGTTCGTCGAACCGCGAGATCGGCCACGAACTCATGCTGTCTGAGGCCACCGTGAAGTCCCACCTTGTCCACATTTACGACAAGTTGGGTGTGCGCTCGCGCACCTCTGCCGTGGCGTCGGCGCGCGAGCAGGGAGTGCTCTAACTAGCGGGAGAGGCGCTCCTGGACATCGCCGGCGAGGACGTTGAGGTCCTCGTCGATGGAGTTGTGGGCGAGACGGCGCTGCTCCGGGTTGGCGTGTTCGGCGTTGCGGACGGCCTGCTCGAGCTCGTCGAGACGCACGCTCGCGTCACGCTTGAAGCTCTCGGTCAACTCGCCGGAGCCGGACACGCTTGCGCGGATCGCCTCGATGCGGGCCTTGAGCTCGGCGCCGCGGCCGGAGTGGCGCGCCAGATCACCTGCGGACAGGCCGAGGCCTGCTGCGTTGGCGTTCACCTGGTTCTGCTGCAGGGAGGTCAGCGCCTTGTAGATCAGCGGCAGCGCGACGGGGACAATGACGCGGGCGGCGCCGGTCCACTGCTTGGCCTTCTTCTTGGTAATGCCGGCTTCTTCGATGCGCTTCAGGTGCGCCTTGGCCAGGTCCTTTTCGTGCTTACGCTTGCGCTTGAGGCCCTTCTTCTCTTCCTTCAGCAGACGCTTTTCTGCCTTGTCCAGCAGTTCGGCGGTGCGCTTGTCGGCCTTCGCCTGATCCTTGGCCAGTTGGCGTGCGTGCACCTCAGCGGCCTTAATTTCGGCCTTGACGTTGCGGCGTGCTTTGCGGATGATGCCCAGGACACCCATGGTCGGTACTCCTTGCGTTTTCGTTTGCGTTAACTCCAAACAACTGTACCTGCCGGTCCGACAACACCGCCCGGGTATCGTGGCAGGCATTGTGAAACCTCCCACCGTGGGCGGAACTGCCCAACCAGCGCAGCCGGTGCGCGCGTCCGATCTTGTCGGGTGCCGCTACCGGCTGCGTCAGCGACGCGCGCACCCGGATACGCCTGAGCTGCCGGATGCGCTGCTGCGCCAACCGCAGATTGATGCGGGTCGTGCTGCTGTGTTCGATGCGTTGCCGGTGAAGCGGGCGGTTGGGGATGGCCGTGGAAAGGCGTTTACGCGCATTGATATCGATCCGGGTGCGGGGGTGGATGCGCGGGTCGTCGATACGCGGTTGGCGCTGAAGCGGCGCGCACACCTGATCACTAACGCGGCGCTCGAAGGCGAGATCGATGGGGCGCCTGCACTCGCGGAGGTTGACATCCTCGTGCGCACCGACCGCGGGTACGCGCCGGTGATCATCTCGAACCACCGGGTAGCGCGGGAGCATCCGACGAACGAGATGTTGATGGTGCCCACCGCCAGGCTCGGGTTGGGGCGCGCGATGACGGTGAAGGCGAAGGGCCGCCACCACACGGTGGACGGGTACCGCCTGGCCATGGCGCATGTCCTGCTGGGCACGCTTGCGGATGGTCGCGGCGGAGCGGTTGGGCAGGATCGGGCGCGCGTGTACGTCGTCGACCCCGCCCGCTACGTCCCGCAGTTGCGTGAGGCGCTCGCCGTGGAGATCCCAGACGAGCCGAAGCGGATGAAGCAGTGCGCATCCTGCCGATTCTGGCCGCTGTGCAAGCCGCGCCTGGAGGAACTCGATGACATTTCGCTGCTCCTGCCGGGCGGCCGCGGGGACGTGTGGCGCGAGGAAGGGATCACCACGGTGCAGTCGCTTATCGACGACGGCCCCGCCGAACCCGCAGCCATCGCCCGCGCCTGGCGCGCCGGTATCCCGGTGCTGCGGCGTGAGAAGTTAGCGCCGGTGCCGCGCGCCGACGTGGAGATCGACATCGACATGGAGGCCTACCTCGACCAGGGCGCCTACTTGTGGGGCGCGTACGACGGCGAGGAGTACCGCGCGTTTGTCACCTGGGAAGACGTTGGTGGTGCGGCCGAGGAGGCGAACTTCAACGCGTTCTGGTCGTGGCTGATGCAGCGGCGTCGCGACGCGCGCGAGGCCGGCCAGACCTTCCGCGCTTACTGTTATGCGGCGGGTGGGGAGAACCACTGGCTGCGGTCGTCGGCACGCAGGTTTGCCTCGGTGGATGAGGCGGAGGTTGCGGAGTTCATCGCGTCTGAGGATTGGGTCGACGTGTTCGCCCTGGTGCGACGTTCGCTCGTCGGCACGGATGGGCTCGGCCTGAAAGTACTCGGGCCTGTGGTCGGCTTCGCGTGGGAAGACGACGACGTGGATGGGGAACGCTCCGTGGCACTGCGCCGCGCGGGCAGGCTTGGCGATATCGACGCGCGCGACATGCTCATCCGCTACAACGAAGACGACTGCCTGGCCACCCGTGCCGTGCGCGACTTCCTCGACGCCGGCGCGCCGGGCGTGCCACGATTGGGCGAGGTTTAGCGGGGTTTAGCGGGGCTCCGCCTTCCACAGCGCCGCACCCGTGGCCACGAGGGCAGCAAGTAGCCCAGCGAGCACCCCGACGAAGCCTGCCCACGGCAACGCCTCGTACGCGCGCCCGGTGGCGGCGCCCAGGATCGACGAGCCCATGTAGTAGCAGAACACGTACATGCTGGAGGCCTCCGCACGGTCGCGCTCAGCGATGAGCCCAACCCAACCGGACGCCGTGGAGTGCAGCGCGAAGAAGCTGGCGGTGAACACCAACAGGCCAAGCAGCGTGACCCACAGCGATCCGCTGGCTGCGGCAAGCGCACCGAGGAGCATGAGTATCGACGATGCCAGCACCACCACCCCGTGCCCGTGGCGCTTCAGCAGCACTCCGGCACGCGCGCTCGACCAGGTGCCGGAGAGGTACACCACGTACACCAGGCCGGACAGGGCGGCGGGCAGACCGAAGTCCAGCACCGCGCGGAAGCCGAAGAAGTTGTACATGGAGACGAACACGCCCATGGCCACGAAGGCGGTGGCGTAGAGCACCAGCAGGCGGGGGTTGCGAAGGTGGCGGGCCATGGCGCGCAGTTCCGCGCTTGGGCGGATGGAGAGCTTCGGTACGAAATTGCGCTGCTCCGGAAGCAGCCACACCGCCACCACTGCCAGGAGGAAGGCAACCAACCCGCTGCCGAGCAGCGCCCACCGCCAGGAGGTGACCTCCAAAAGGCCTGCCGGGATGAGACGTCCGGTGAGCCCGCCGATGCTGTTGCCGGCGATGTAGAGCCCCATCGCGCCGGGTAAGTCCCGGTGGTCGAGTTCTTCGGACAACCACGTCATGGCCACCGCCGGGGTGCCGGCGATCATCGCGCCCTGGAGGGCGCGCATGGCGATGAGTTGCTCGGCGTTTTGGGCGATGGGCAGGAGCAATCCGATGCCGGTGGCGGCCAGTGCGGAGATGACCAGGACGCGTCCGCGCCCGTACTTTTCCGACAGGATCGACGCTGGCACTACGCACAGCGCAAGGGCGCCGGTGGCGGCGGAGACCGTCAGTGCGGCGGTGGAGGGGGTGATGTCCAACTCGGTGGTGAGCGTGGGCAGCAGGGCCTGGGTTGCGTAGAGGGTGTTGAAGATGGCGAGGCCGAACGCCAGCATTGCCAGCGTGGCTTTGCGGTATTCAGGACTGCCTTTTCTCACCCTGCCTATGTTACGAAACTTCTCGCGGGGGAATTACGCAACAAAAACTTTGCGAAAATACTTGCAGTTAAGGCGACCCTAACTTAGACTGCTTCTTGAGTTCATGCGGACTCGACGTATCACAGGGAAAACAACAAGCGCCCGCCACCTCCGAAAGGAAGTGGCGGGCGCTTGTATTAGCTAGGTCGCTGCAGGTTTATGCAGAAGCCTTTGCGTAGCGCTCGTTGACGTCGTCCCAGTTGACAACGTTCCACCAAGCCTCGACGTAGTCAGCCTTGACGTTCTTGTACTGCAGGTAGAAAGCGTGCTCCCACATATCGAGCATCAGGACCGGGGTGAAGTCCACGGAGATGTTGCCCTGCTGGTCGGTCATCTGCTGGATGATCAGACGGCCAGCGATGTGGTCGTAACCAAGCACTGCCCAGCCGGAGCCCTGCAGGCCGTTAGCCACGGCAGCGAACTGCTTCTTAAAGCCCTCGAAGGAGCCGAAGTCGCGGTCGATAGCCTCGGCGATTGCGCCGGTCGGGTTGCCACCAGCGTTCGGGGCCATGTTCTTCCAGAAGATGGAGTGGTTCGTGTGGCCACCGAGGTTGAACGCAAGGTTCTTGGTCAGTGCGCGAATCTTGTCGCCGTTTGCGTCGCCGTTGCGCTCTGCCTCAAGAGCCTCGAGTGCAGTGTTTGCGCCGTTGACGTAGTTAGCGTGGTGCTTGTCATGGTGCAGCTGCATAATCTCTGCGGAGATGTGCGGCTCAAGTGCGTCGTATGCGTACGGGAGATCAGGAAGCTCGTAAACAGCCATGATGGTTTCCTTTCGTTTGATTTCGTGTACGGCAACCATCGTAGAGAAAATTTGGGAACAGTGTTGTGCCCAAACTCGTTACAGCAGATATGGGATTTCTTTTCGCACCTGAGCCAAAGCTTGTCGACGACACCACGGCCCTCCCCGGCCGCCCCGAACCCGTCCTTGCCAACCCCCGCCCGCACGCCGTGCTGACCACCCCGATTACCGGCCCGTGGCGTGAGGGGCAGAAGCGCATCCTCATCGGGATTGGCTGCTTCTGGGGTGCGGAGAAGATGTTCTGGCAGCTCGACGGTGTTGAATCGACCTCGGTCGGCTACGGCGGCGGCATTACCCCGAACCCCACCTACCGCGAGGTCTGCTCCGGCCAGACCAACCACGTGGAGTTGGTGGAGGTGGTCTACGACCCGGAGGTGATCTCGCTGAAGGAGATCGTTAAGACTGCACTCGAGGCGCACGACCCCACCCAGGGTTACCGTCAGGGCAACGACGTGGGCACCCAGTACCGCTCCGCCTTCTACACCGACACCGAGGAAGAGGCCGAGCAGATCCGTGAGTGGATCCGCCAGTACGAGGCGGACCTGAACAGCGCTGGCTACGGCGACATCACCACCGAAGTGCGCGCCGGCGCGCCGTATTACCTCGCTGAGGAGGAGCACCAGCAGTACCTGCACAAGGTGCCCAACGGCTACTGCCCGCACCACTCCACCGGGGTGGCCTGCGGTATCTAGTAGCCGTGCTTGGAGGGAAACCCTCCGACGGGGCGGCGCAGTTTGGTGGCGTCGTTGTGGATCCAGGCGGCCACGCGCTCGATCTCGTCCTTGGAAAGCGCCACCCCTGCATCCTCGCCGTGGATGACGCCGTTCCAATACGCCACGGTTTCCTCGTGGTAGTTGTGCCCGTGGGGTGACGGGTAGTCCTTGGAGGACAACTGGTCGATGGCAATCTGCCAGTAGGTGACCAACGGCATCCACCGCATCGTGTGCAGCGCATCCAAGTGCTGCGCCTTCGGTGCCGGAACCCCGCGCGAGCCCGGCTCCTTCAGCCAGTCCGGCCGGCGCCACGCCAGGCTGTGGTCCCACCACACCACCGGGTCAGAGGCGTGCTGGGCGAACACGACGCGCGGGGCCTCCCACTTCTGCGCGTAGGCGTCGCCTTGGAAGTCGTGGTTGAGGTGGTCGGGGTGGGCGGTGAAGCGGACGTGGAGGCCGTCGTCGATAAGCGGAAGGCGCTCCGGAGAACCTTTTTGGCGCTGCTTAGTTAGCTCGCTGTGGTTGCGGGCGAAGCCGGGCGTGCCGGTGAACACGGCGCCAGAGGTGAGCTCGAAGAGTTCGTCGATGGACTCGAACGCGTCGGAAACCCCGTAGGCGCCGAGCGATTCGCCGCCGACGAAGAGTTTCGGGCGGGAGGATTCTGGGATGTTTTCCAGTTCGCGCAGGATGTACTCGATCAACATGCGCGAGGAGCGCACCGGGTTCGTGCGGTCCGCAAGGTACGAATACGCCGAGGGCAGATACGAGTACTGCATAGCGACGATCGCACTATCGCCGCCGGTGACAAACTCGAACCCTGACGTGTGGAAGTCGTTGATCCAGCCCGTGCCGGCTGCCGACATCACCGCAATGTGGGAGCGCTCAAACGCGCCGGTGCGATGCATCTCCTTAATGGCCAGGCGCGCCATCTGCTCAAAGTCCGGCTCGTCCTGCTCACGCTCCAGATCCAGGCCGACGAAGACACGGATCGGCTCCCGTGCCTCCCGATCAAGGACACGCTCAATGTCCTCTTTGCGCGGGCCGCCGGAAACCACCGCGCGGCCCTGGCGGCCCATGAGGTTCCAATCCACCGAAGACTCCGGCGAACCCGAGCGCTGTGGGCGATGCGGCTGCACCGCGCCACGCATGTACTCACGGTCCAGCTCAAAGGCACGCCGGCTCGCATTGGAGAGGAACCGACGCAGCACCACCCGGTCGCTCACTAACACCAGCAGCACACCGCCGCCCACGATGGCGATCGGCCACGACGCCACCGGCGGCAACTTCTTGCCCAGCAGCTCGTTGAGTGCATCGATGAAGGACTGGATGCCGTCGCCGACCAGCAACACCGTGCCGTATCCGAGCGTGCCCAGCATCACGCCACCCGCCAGGTCAGAAGCCCGGAACGTGTCGTCGCTTTGCACCAGGCGCTTCAGCCGTATGCGCCGGCGGATCGAGGTGGCGAACACCGCAACCGTGGTCGCGGTCATCGCAACACGCGCTGGGCGGGGCAAACGTCCAGTCCCGGTTGGTGGGGTCGTCGGCCCGAACGCGCGCGCAAGGCCCGTCGCAACCCCGTGGCCGATGCCCTGGAGTACCGCCACGTTCGCCGCGGTCGCCCACCAGTTGTGTGGCAGCAACGACGGAGACACCGCACCCCACGTGGCCACCTCCGCGCCGACCAGGCCAGAGCGAAACGCCGGCGGCAGACGGTGCGGGCCCAACAGGCGGATCGCAGGGGAGAGATCCCCCAATACCTGCACCGCGCCGATCGGTACCGCCAGCCAACCGTCGCGGCTGAACGAGAACCGTTGGCGCGCACGCCATACCGCGTTGGGCAGTTTTGCGGTGATGTTGCGGATGGCGTTGCGGGTGTCGTCGATAAGCACGCTTGCTATTGTCCCAAACTTCTTACACTCGCGGGCGGGCACAAGGGCGAGTAGCCTGTGGGCCGTGAGCCACAACACCACACCAAAAATCGTCGCCCACCGGGGATTTTCCGGATCCTACCCAGAACTCACACAACGCGCGTTTGAAAAGGCGCTCGAACTTCCCATCCACGGCATCGAATGCGATGTACGGCTCACCCGTGACGGGCGAGTTGTCGTCTTCCACGACCCCACGCTGATCCGCACCGCGGGCGTGCGGGGGCGCATCGACTTCAACGACTACAACGACCTGCGTGAACTGAACGTGGGCACCAAAGAGGACCCGCAGCGGATCATGCTGCTGGAAGAACTGCTCGAACTCATGCAGGACTACCCCGACAAACACATCTACATAGAGACCAAACACCCCACCCCGCACGGGCCTGAGGTGGACGAGCAGACCTTCCGCATGCTCAGGTACGCGCGTCTCGACGACTCACCGAACATCCACCTCGCGTCCTTCTCCCACCGCGCGGTGCGCTACTTCACCGACATGGCGCCCGAACTGGAAACCTTCTACCTGTTCCGCCTGCGCGAGATGAAGTGGAACAAAAAGAACCGCATGTTCTCCCGCCCCTACGGTGTGGGCCCTGCGCTGCAGCACCTGCAGCTGCGCACTGAGCTGCTGGGATACCGCGGTTTGAAGACGTACACCTGGACCGTAAACACGCCTCGCGGTATGCAGTGGTGCGCTGACAAGGGCGTGGATGTGATGGCAACGGACCTTCCCGATCTTGCCCTGGAGATCTTTGGCAACCACACCGCTGTTGTGTCTGACTAGCTTGTTGCCCGCCGGTGTCGTGCACGCCGGTACGATTGCGCGCATGGTGCAACGCAAACCGAAGAAAAAGAAGAACCGCGCAGACCTGCCTGAGGGTATGTCGCGCCGCGAGGCAAAACTCGCAGCCCGCGCCGCTGAGCGCGAGAAGTTCCAGAAGGACCCCCGTCCGTACGGCGGCCTTGCAGCAGAAGCCGACCTGGTTGCGCTGCAGGAGTTCGTCCCCTCTGCCGTGACCACGGTTGATGTGAAGGGCACCCCGGTCAACATCGTGACCGTCCTGCCGGGCGCGGGTGCTGCGCTCGTGCGCGAGGAGGACCAGGGCGGCGAGCGTTTCGTCGCGCTTCAGGTCACCTCCCACTCCCAGAACCCGGGCCGCGACCTCGCGTACGCCCTGAACTGGGTTGTGAATGCGAAGCCGGGCGAGACGCTGCAGTCCACCGTCGCCGACGGTTCGCAGCCGGAGCTGTCGGAGCTTCTTAGCGACGACGCCACCCTGGACATCACCACCTACCAGGACTTCTCCTGGTGGTTCCCGGAGGGGGCTTCGGTCCCGCCGCAGATCCAGCAGGCGCTGCGCCAGGCCAACGACGCCGTCCTGCCGTCTGAGAAGATCGGCGAGAACCTGCCGGGCGCAATCTGGTGGGTTAACCCGGGCGGCGGCAAGGCACACATCCGCTGGGTGCGCACCGAAGATAACGAGGCGCAGATGCTGTCCGCACTGGCACGCATCGCGGCACGTGGCGAGCTGAACCTGGGCGAGGACACCAAGTTCGCCGGCGCATTCCGCACCCACGGCCTGGTTGTTCCGGTGTTCGACCTCGACCCGTCCGTGGCGGCCGACTCCTACGAGGCGGCGCTGGCGGAACTGGATAAGAAGATCACCGCCGAGTACGCCAACGACGCTGCATTATCTGCAGACGAGCGCAAACAACTGGACAACATTAAGTCCCGTCAGGTGACTATCTAGCTAGCCGTAGACCTTCTTGCCTGCCACCCAGGTCTGCCACGTCATCGGCATACCTGGGCGGTAGGCCAGGTTGATGGCGTTTTCCGCATCCAGGATGTGCAGGTCAGCTGCCGCGCCGGGCACCAGCGTGCCCTTGGCCGGGCGGCCCTGCGGGTCCTTGCCATCGCCGACGTTGTGGCGACGCAGCGCCTTCGCGCCGCCGGTGGTGGCGGCCTCGATCGCCTCGTCGAGCGTGAGGTACTGCTGCAGGACCGCGGTGGTCACGCAGAAGTTCATCGAGGACGTAAACGACGTACCCGGGTTGAGGTTGGATGCGATGGCGACGGTGGCGCCGGCGTCGATAAGTTTGCGGCCCGGTGCGAGATCCTCGCGTGTGGACAGGTCGCAGGCAGGCAGCAGCGTGGCCACGATATCCGAACCGGCCAGCAGCTCGAAGTCCTCATCAGAGAGGTAGTTGACGTGGTCCACGCTGGCCGCGCCCATCTCCACCGCAAGCTTCACGCCCGGGCCCTCTCCGAGCTGGTTGCCGTGCACGCGCACACCCAGGCCCACCTTCTTGCCGGCTTCGAGGACGCGACGGGACTGTTCTTCGTTGAACGCACCGCGCTCGCAGAACACGTCGATCCACTGCACGTGGTCCTTCACCGCATCCAGCATCGGGCCGACGACCTCGTCGATGTATTCGTCGGCGTCCGCTCCGGGCGGGACCAGGTGGGCGCCGAGGAACGTCACCTCGTCCACGTGGCGGGCGGCCACACGAGCAGCCTCTGCCTCGGACTCGACGTTCAGACCGTAGCCGGTCTTGGTTTCAAACGTGGTGGTGCCGCCCGCATGGCCTGCGGCGACGCGCTCCGCCACCAACTTATCCAGGCGCTCCTCACCTGCGGAGCGGGTGGCTTCCATGGTCACGGCGATGCCGCCGGCGGCGTAGGACTCGCCGGCCATGCGGGCCTCGAACTCTTCGGCGCGGTTGCCGTCGAAAACCATGTGGGAGTGGGAATCTACCCAGCCGGGCAGGACTGCGCGCCCGCCAACATCGACGGTCTCCGCGGCGTTTGCTGCTTCCGCGGGGGCTTCGTCGGCGGGGCCGACCCAGGCGATCACGCCGTCGTCGATAAGCAATGCTGCGTTCTTAATGGTGCCCAGCTCGGAGACCGTGCGGAGCTCGGAAATGCCAGTAATAAAGGTGCTCATGGGTGCCTTTCTTCGGAGGGCTTCGTGGGGCCCAGGGTAACGAAAAGCGCTGACGCGCCCGTGAGGGAAACGTCAGCGCTCTACGGCGCGTGATTAGTCGCGTGCCTGGAACTTCATCGGGATGCGCACGCCGCGCTCCTGCGCGACCTCGTTGGCGCGGGAGTAACCGGCATCCACGTGGCGGATGACGCCCATACCCGGATCGTTGGTGAGCACAGCCTTGAGCTTCGCCTCGGCGAGCTCGGTGCCGTCAGCCACCGTGACCTGGCCGGTGTGGATGGAACGACCCATGCCCACGCCGCCACCGTGGTGGATGGATACCCAGGTCGCGCCGCCGGACACAGCGGTCATGGCGTTGAGCAGCGGCCAGTCAGCCACAGCGTCGGTGCCGTCGAGCATGGACTCGGTCTCGCGGTACGGGGAGGCCACGGAGCCGGAGTCCAGGTGGTCGCGGCCGATGACGATCGGTGCCTTGACCTTGCCTTCCTTGACCAGGTTGTTGAAGATCACGCCGGCCTTGGCACGCTCGCCGTAGCCCAGCCAGCAAATACGTGCCGGCAGGCCCTCGAACTCCACGTACTCCTCAGCCGCATCGAGCCAGCGGTGCAGGTGCTCGTTGTCCGGGAAAGCCTCCTTGATGGCCTGGTCGGTGACCTTGATGTCCTCCGGGTCGCCGGAAAGTGCAACCCAGCGGAACGGGCCAAGGCCCTCGCAGAACAGCGGGCGGATGTAGGCCGGGACGAAGCCCGGGAACTCAAACGCGCGGGAGTAGCCGGCCTTGCGGGCCTCGTCGCGGATGGAGTTGCCGTAGTCGAACACCTCGGCGCCCTCGTCCTGGAACTCGACCATTGCCTGGACCTGTGCGGCCATGGCCTCGCGGGCCTTCTTGGTAAAGGTGGTCGGGTCGGCGTCTGCCTCGGTGTGCCAGTCGGCGAACGGGATCTCGCTTGGCAGGTAGGACAGCGGGTCGTGTGCGGAGGTCTGGTCGGTGACGATGTCCACGGTGAACTCGCCAGCGCGGTGGCGGCGCAGCATCTCCGGGAAGACCTCGGACGCGTTGCCGACGAGGCCCACGGACAGGGCGCGCTTCTCGTTCTTCGCGTCGGTGACCAGCTTGATTGCTTCCTTGAGGTCGGTGGTGACCTCGTCGAGGTAGCGCTTGCCCTGGCGACGCTTCAGGCGGCCCTCGTCAACATCGACGATGAGGCAGGCACCACCGTTGAGGGTGACGGACAGCGGCTGTGCGCCACCCATGCCGCCGCAGCCGCCGGTTAGGGTCAGGGTGCCGGCGAGCGTGCCGTTGAAACGCTTCTTCGCCACAGCCGCGAAGGTTTCGTAGGTGCCCTGCAGGATGCCCTGGGTTGCGATGTAGATCCAGGAACCGGCCGTCATCTGGCCGTACATCATCAGGCCCTCGTCCTCGAGCTCGCGGAAATGCTCCCAGTCCGCCCAGTCGCCAACCAGGTTGGAGTTGGCGATAAGCACACGCGGCGCCCACTCGTTGGTCTTCCATACACCGACCGGCTTGCCAGACTGGACCAGCAGCGTCTCGTCGGACTCGAGGTCCTTCAGCGTATCGACGATCGCGTCAAAGGCCTCCCAACTACGTGCCGCACGACCGGTGCCGCCGTAGACGACGAGATCATCGGGGCGCTCCGCAACCTCCGGATCAAGGTTGTTCTGCAGCATGCGCAGCGGGGCCTCGGTCTGCCAGGACTTTGCAGTGATCTCAGTGCCTCGCGGGGAGCGGACCTCGCGTGCACCTTCGGACCAGTTCTTCGCCATGGGAATCCTTTCTACGGCTCTTTAGGTTTCGTGATGCAGGACCACAATCCGACAGGAATGTAACCCGCGTTACATTGAGGATAAGGGAGCAATGTGGTTGCTGGAATACAGTTTTTGCCCGGTTTGTCTCGGATACGAGACAGACCGGGCAGTGGGGGTTAGAAGATCAGGTACGCAATCGGCACCGTCAGGATGATGGACAGCACCACGCGCTGGAACCAGATGATCACCATGTGGCTGATCTTCAACGGGATGTCCGTGGCCAGCACCGCCGGGATCATCGAGGAGAAGAAGAACACCTGGCTGATGGAGACCACACCAACGGTGAAGCGCAGTACGTCAGACTCGTTGCCAGCCGCCAGCGTTGCCGGCAGGAACAGCTCGGAGAGGCCGATGGCAAACGCCTCGGACGCGAGCCACGGATCCGGCAACTGGAACACCCACGCGAGCGGGTAGAACAGTGCGCCAAGAATCTTGAATGCCGGGGTGTAGAACGCCAGCGCCAAGCCGATGATGCCAACAGCCATGATGCCCGGGATGACCTGGATGGTCATGATCACGCCGTCCTTGAAGTTGCGCCAAATGGTCTTCGGCAGCGACTCCGCCTGCGCCAAAAACGCCTTCGCTTCCTTCCACGCGGCGGCGAACAGGTTGCCCTCCACGCGCTCCTCCGGCTGCGGGGTAGCGCCCGGGTAGTAATCGTCCGGGATCGTGCTCAACGGAGGGATGCGGACGACGACGATAGTGACTAGGAAGCACACAAGGAGCGTGACCGCGAAGTACACGCCCCAGATGTGCATCAGGTCCAGCGTTCGCGCCACAACCACCATGAACGTCGCCGATGCGGTGGAGAACCCAGCCGCGATGATCGACGCTTCGCGCGCCGTATAGCCGCCGGTGCGGTAGACGCGGTTGGTAATCAAAAGGCCCAGCGAGTATGACCCCAAAAACGACGCCACTGCGTCAACGGCCGACTTACCCGGGGTGCGATACACCGGCCGCATGAACCGCTGCACCATCACACCGATGAATTCCATCAGGCCGAAGCCAACCAGCAAACCCAAAAATACGGCACCCACTGGGATAAGCAGGCCGACGGGGATGACGAGTTTGTTCAGGATGAAGGGGCCGAGGCGTTCGTCGAAAAGAAATGCGGGGCCGAAGTTGAACACGAGCATCGCGCACAACACCACCGCCAGCGCGGACAGGAACGCGAACACGGCACGCGCTTTATCCTCGCGCCACTTGCCGGTGGCGAATTGGTAGACGGCGCCGGCGGTGATCATCACCAAGGTGATGTACGGCAACGCCGGACCAAGCGCCGCTTGCAGCCAGCTCACAATGTGATCCAGCAGAATCGTGTTCTTCTCTCCGACAGTAAACGGGACGAAGAACGCAAAGGAACCGATCGCGCTGTAGAGGAAAAACCTCCACTTGTTCTTCGGCTCCAGGCTGTCCACCTCGTGCTCGGGTGGAAGGGACGGGACGGCGGCAATATTGTCGCCCGGAATCCAACGGGTGCTGCCACCACGACTTGGGGTCTGCGTTTTATCCATGGTGCTGCTCCTTTACGGAACTCAGGTGGTGCGCGGATCTTCGCTCAACCAGGACTGGATACGTTCGTTGTCTTGCCCCAACTCCGGCGCCGGCGTCGGCTTTTCCATGCCGGCGAGTTTGAGTGGGGAGGCGAGGGTGCGGAACCCATCCGTTTCTTCAACCACCACGCCACGCTCCTGGGCGAACGGGCTACGCAGCGCCTCGTCCAGGTCGTACACGCGGGCGGTGGGCACGCCATGTTCTTCAAACAGGGCGATGGTCTCCGAGCGTGTCTTCGTGCTCAGCGCTTCTTCGATCAGTTCGCGCAGCGCAACCCGGTTGTCGGAGCGGGCCACCGGCTCTGCAAAGCGATGGTCGGTTGCCAACTCCGGCATGCCAAGCGCGTTGGAAAGGCGCTCAAACAGGCGGTTCGTGGTGATCGCGATGACCACGTCGCCGTCCTTCGTGGCGTAGGTGGAAAACGGCGCTGATAGGCCGTGGTCGTTGCCGATGCGGGTGGGTGGGGTGTCGTCGTAAAGCGCGCGCATGCCCACGGACTCCATGACGGAGATGAGCGAGTCGTACATCGCGAGATCCAAATGCTGGCCGGTACCGCTGGATTCGCGCTGGTAGAGCGCCGAAACCGTGCCGATCGCGGCGTAGAGGCCCGGGATGAGATCACCCAGCGAGATGCCCACGCGCGTCGGCTTGCTGTTCGGCCAACCCGTAATCGACATCAGGCCACTCATCGCCTGCGCAACCAGGTCGTACGCCGGTTCCTTGGCAAGCGAGCCCGTCTGGCCGAAGCCGGAGATGCTCGTGACCACGAGGCGCGGGTTGATCTCCAGCAGATCCTTCGGCGCAAGGCCGAGCTTCTCAAGCACACCAGGGCGGAAATTTTCGACGACCACATCAGCGCGACGGACAAGATCACGCAGCACTTCCTTATCGTCGTCGTTTTTGAAGTCCAGCGTGATGCCCATCTTCGAGCGGTTGAACAGGCGATAGTAGGCGGACGTGCCGTCGACGAACGGGCCGAACTGACGCGAATCGTCACCCCACGGCGACTCCACCTTGATCACCTCAGCACCGAGGTCCGCCAGGATCATGGAGCAGAACGGTCCCGCGAGCACGCGGGAGAGGTCAAGGACGCGGATTCCGGAAAGCGGTGCATTCATAGTGTTTCCTCCTGCGTGGACTAGACGAAGGCCGATTCGCCCGTGATGGAGCGACCGACGATGAGCTGGTTGATGTCGTAGGAGCCCTCGTAGGAGTAGATGGCCTCGGCGTCGTTGAAGATCTTTGCCATGCGGTAATCCGAGATCAGACCGTTGCCGCCGAGGATCTCGCGGCCGAGCGCGACCGTCTCACGCATGAGCTTCGAGGTGAATGCCTTAGCCAGTGCGGACTGCTCGTTGTTCGCAGAACCGCGATCTTCCATGCGGGCCAACTGGGCCATCATCGACTCGGAGGCAACGAGGTTGCCCTGCATGGTGGCCAGCTTGTTCTGGTTGAGCTGGAACGAGGAGATCTTCTTGCCAAACTGGATGCGCTCATCCGCGTAGCCGAGTGCCACGTCGAGCGCGCCCATCTGCGTACCGACGGCCTGCCAACCCACCGTGGAACGTGCACTCTTGAACACCTTGTTGATGTCCTTGAACGAGTTCGCCCCCTCGAGCTTGTCGCTGTCCGGAACAAACACGTTGTCCAGGGTGATGTCGGCGTTTTGCACCGCGCGGATGGCAATGCGGTTTTCCATCAGCGTGGCCGTGTAGCCCTCGGACGTGGTGTCCACGATGAAGCCCTTGACCTGCTCGTCCTCCGGGTCGCGGGCGTAGACGGCGACGTAGTCGGAGAAGGTGGCGTTGCCGATCCAGCGCTTCGCGCCGTTGAGGATCCAGCCGCCGTCGACCTTGGTGGCGGTGGTGCGCATGCCCTGGGCGACGTCGGAGCCGGCCTCCGGCTCCGTGATCGCAAGCACGCCAGTCTTGCGCACGGCGTAGAGGTCCGGCAGCCAGCGCTCCTTCTGCTCCTCGGAGCCGAGCAGCTCGATGCTGCCGGTGAACAGGCCGTCCTGGCCGGAGAAAAACGTGCCCACGGAACCGTCGGCGCGGTGAATCTCCGCCGCGACGAGGCCGGCCAGCAGGCGGGAGCGACCCTGGCCGCGCACGAGGCTGATGATGTTGAGCTCGCCTATCGACGGCAGCAGCTCGTGCGGGAACTCCGAACGGTTCCAGTAGTCCACCGCGATCGGGAGCACCTTCTCCTTTGCCCAATCGCGGACGTTGTAGAGGATGTCCTTTTCCTCCGTGGACAGTTCGCTTTCAAAGTCGTAGAAATCGCCATTCGGGTACCGGCCAGCCATGGTGAGACTCCAATCACAATCTGCGGGGGTTAATGATGTAGGCGACAGTGTATGGAGTTTCCCGTGGTAAGGAAGGGGTCCACCCTTCGAGTTGTCTGGGATTACAGACCAATGGTGTTGCGAAATGGAAAAACAGGCAGCGCCGACACCGCGGCGCTGCCCGTTTTCCTCGCGCGTTTTAGCGCAGCGTACCCACAACCGCCTCAACGGCCGTGACGTAATCGCCGCCCTTGACCAAATGCACGGAATGCTCAATCTCCGGGGCCAGGAAACGATCGGTGCCCGGGCCCTCCACATGCTTGCGCAGCGTGGACAGAGCAGCACCGGTGCCGACGGACGGCTCACCCTCGCGCATGTCCAGCGCACGCGCGGCGGTGAGGATCTCCACCGCAAGCACGCGATGCAGACCATCGATGCTGCGGCGCAGCTTGCGGCCCGCCGACCAGCCCATGGAAACGTGGTCCTCCTGCATCGCGGACGACGGGATCGAATCCGCAGACGCCGGCACCGCGTTGCGCTTGAGCTCGCTGACAATGCCTGCCTGCGTGTATTGGGCGATCATGTGGCCGGAGTCCACACCCGGGTCGCCCGCGAGGAACGCGTTGAGGCCGCGGTTGCGCGCCGGGTCGAGGAAGCGGTCCGTGCGGCGCTCGCTAATCGACGCCAAATCCGCCACCACAATCGCCAAAAAGTCCAACACGTACGCCACCGGTGCGCCGTGGAAGTTGCCGTTCGAGGCGACACGGCCGTCCTTGGCCACCACCGGGTTGTCGTTCGCGGCGGCGAGCTCGCGGTCCGCCACCGTGGTCACGTACGTCAGTGTGTCGCGGAAACCGCCGGCGACCTGCGGGGTGCAACGGATCGAGTACGCATCCTGCACGTCGTTAGCCTTGAAGCCCTCGAGCGCAGCTGTCAGAATCGGCGAATCTGCCGCAATGGTGCGGATGTTGTACGCGGCATCCGCCTGGCCCGGGTGTGGGCGCAGCTGCTGCAGGTCGTCGTCGAAAACAGACAGCGTGCCGTTGAGACCCTCCACGCTCATCGCGGTTGCGATGTCCGAAACCTTGGCCGCCTCGCGCAGGTCCGCGATGGCCAGGCACAGCATGCCGAGCATGCCATCGGTGCCGTTGATCAGCGCCAAGCCTTCCTTTTCGCGCAGAACCAACGGCTCGATGCCGGCCTGGGCAAGGGCGTCAGCGGCCGGAACGATTTCGCCACCCTTGACGCGGACCTCGCCCTCGCCCAGCAGGGCCAGGGCGCAGTGGGCCAGCGGCGCCAGGTCGCCGGAGCAGCCCAGCGAACCGAACTCGCGCACCACCGGCGTGATCCCAGCGTTCAGCGCGGCGGCGTAGGTCTCCGCCACCACCGGGCGCACACCCGTGCGGCCCGTGCACAGCGTGGACAGGCGCAGCAGCATCAGCGCGCGAATGACTTCTTTTTCCACCTCCGGGCCGGAGCCCGCGGCGTGGGAGCGCACCAGCGATACCTGCAGCTGCGCGCGCATATCTTCCGGGATGTGCTTCGTGGCCAGGGCGCCAAAGCCAGTGGAGACGCCGTAGACCGGGGTCGGGTCCGCAGCGAGCTCCTCGATGCGCTCACGGGTAGCGGCGATTTCCTCGAGCGCCGCCGGATCGATCTCAACGTTTGCGCCGTAGCGCGCGACGGCGACGACGTCCTCAACGGACAGCGCGCCGATGCCTACTGTGACGGGGGTAATAGTTGTCATGCAGATGATGCTAGATCACACCGTTGTGGTCCTCAACGATTACCAAAAAACTGCGTGCCCAAGCGTGCCGAGGCATCCTCCAAAGCCCCCAAAAGTGCCTGCTTATCGGCACTACCCACAGGAAACGTCGCCGCAAGCGCCGCCGCCGGACGTCCCAAGTGGTCCAGCACCGCCACCGCGACCGACTCCTGCCCGCGCGAGACTTCCTCGCATTCGCTTTCCCAGCCGTGCTCGCGGACGTCGATAAGCTGCGCTTTGACCTCGCTGTACCTACGGCGCTCGCCGGAGGACGTGAACACCGCGCGCAACTCCGCGTCCGGCAAATACGCAAGCATGATGCGACCCGACGCCGTAGCCAACGCCGGCAAACGCACACCAACCTCCGTCACCAACGACACCGCCCCCGGCGCACGCACCTCGTGCAGGTACACAATCTCCGACCCAGCCAGGCGCGTCAGGTGAGCCGAACCCCCAGCAAGCGCAGCAATACGGGCGAGAGGCTTCGCGGCCAGGCGCACCAACGGCTGCTGCGTCGTATAGGCCTGCGACATGCGATACGCCGCCAACCCCAACCCGTACGTGCCCGGGTTTTTCAGGTGCACCACAAAGCCGGAATCCTCCAACTCGCGCAGTAAGTGGTACGTCGTCGAGCGGGGCAGCTCCAACTCGCGTTGGATACGGGTCGCAGAAATCGGCGCATCTGTAGTGGACAGCAGCGACAGGATGCGCAGCACATTGTGCGCAGCGGGAACCTGGGGCTTATTCATCGCCTCTCAGTATGCCCCGACGCTAGGCTCGTGTGGCATGAATACAGTCACAGCACCACTTTTCGCACCCGCACCCGACTGGACCGGCCGCAACGACGGCCCCGGCGCCGAGCACGCCCGCTGGCACAGCGAGGTCTCTACCAGTGCCGAACCACAAGAAGGTGCCGTGCACCTCATCGGCTTTGCCTCCGACGAAGGCGTTGAGCGCAACGGCGGCCGTCAAGGCGCCGCCCAGGGCCCCGAGGCGTTGCGCGCGGCACTCGGCTCGCTCGCTATTCACGACGAGCGCACGCTTATCGACGCCGGCACCGTCACCACCCAAAACGACGACCTCGAAACCGCGCAACGAACCCTTTCAGACAAGGTGTATGACCTTGTCACCGCGCAAGGCGCAGACGGCATGACCGTCGTGCTCGGCGGCGGACACGAAACATCGTTTGCCACCCACCGCGGCGCCTACGAGGCCATCGGCCCGATGCAGATCATCAACTTCGACGCCCACTTCGACCTGCGCACCGCCAGCCGACCCACCTCCGGCACCCCCTTCCGCCAGATCGCAGACCTGGCAGGCAGCGACTTCGACTACTCCGTCTTCGGCATCTCCCAGCCCAACAACACCAAGGTGCTCTTCGACACCGCCGAAGAACTCGGCGTGACCACGGTGCTGGACACCGAACTGGCCGAAATGTCGATGCGCGAAGCCGTCTACCGCGCCCTCGCCGCCGTCGACGGGGATCTGCCGATCCACCTCTCCATCGACCTCGACGTACTGCCCGCCGCCGTTGCGCCGGGCGTGTCCGCCCCCGCAGGCTTCGGCGTGGACTACGCGAAACTGCGCGCAATGGTCTCCGCCGTCGCCGCCACCGGCCGGGTCGCGCTGCTGGACGTCGTCGAACTCAACCCCGACTTCGACGTAGATAACCGCACCGCCAAAGCCGCAGCACGGCTTATCGACGATGCGGTAACGGCGGCGGCAAGGCGTCGTCGCTAAGCAAAAGCCCCTTAAAACAGCAGGTGGGCGACGGGCACCGTAATGATCACGGTGAGCACCACGCGGATGAACCAAATGATGACCATCTTCACGATGCTCAGCGGAATGTCCGTCGCCAACACCGCCGGCACCATCGCCGAGAAGAAGAAAATCTGGCTCACGCACACCACAGCGATGGTGAACTTCAGCACCATGTCATCCGAACCCGCAGTCAACGTGGCCGGCAAGAACATCTCCGCAAGACCCGTCGCCAGCGCGCCCGAGGTCGCCCACGGATCCGGCAAACGCAGCAGCCACACCACCGGGTAGAAAATCACGCCCACCGCCTTAAACACCGGGGTGTACGTCGCCAGCACCAGGCCAATCACACCAACCGACATGATGCCCGGCGTGACCTGCACCGCCATGATCAAACCGTCGCGGAAGTTCGACCACAACACCTTGCCCAACGAATCCGCACGGTTGAGCTCAATCTTCGCCTCGCGCCACGCCGCCTTAAAACGGTTGCCCGTAATCTCCTCCTCCGGGTGCGGCGTCGCCCCCGGATAGTAATCCTCCGGAATGCGCGAAATGGGAGGGATGCGCACCGTAATCGCCGTCACGATAAACGTGATGATGAAAGTGATGAAGAAGTACGCAGTCCAGTACTCCATCATGTCGAGCGTCTTAGCCACGATCACCATAAACGTCGCCGACACCGTAGAAAACCCAGCCGCCACAATCGAGGCCTCACGGCCGTTGTAGCTGCCGTTCTTATACATACGGTTCGTAATCAGCAGACCCAGCGAATAAGAACCAAGGAACGACGCCACCGCATCCACCGCAGACTTACCCGGAGTGTGGAACACCGGGCGCATGATCGGCTGAACCATCACACCAATGAACTCCATCAGGCCAAAGCCCACCAGCAAGCCCAAGAAAATCGCACCCACCGGGATCAGCAGCCCGACCGAGATCACCAGCTTGTCCAAGATAAACGGGCCGATATCCGGGTTGAACAGCCACGCCGGGCCGAACCCGAACGTCAGCATCGCGCACAACACAATCGCCAGCACAGACAGTGCCGCAAACGCCATGCGTGCGTAGTCCTCTTTCCAGCGTCCAGTGACGAACTGGTAGATCGTGCCAGCGACGATCGCCGCCAACGCCAGGAAACGGGTGCCCTCGCCGAGGGTCGTGGTGATCCACGTGACGATGTGATCCAGCAGGATCGTCGACTTCGAGCCGTTGATAGAAAACGGCACGAAAAACGCGAAGATACCGATGGCGCTGTACACAAAGAAACGCCACACCGCCTTCGCTTTCACATCCGCATCGGGGGTGGCGTCGGGATTGGTATCAGCCGGTTGGGTGGAGTCGTCGACAAGCACATGCGAACTTGCGGGCAAGTCCTTTACTGGCCAAGCAGGCGAATACCTACGCATACGATTCGTGCGCTTACCAGCGGGTTCCATAAACATCCTTTCAATACTGCAGCGGCGTCCGCAACGTCTGCCCAACAATTGGGGCCGAATATTTTTGGTGCCGAAGAATAATTTTTACACAAAAAGTGACACACAGCACAAAGTGATGGTCTAGATTCTCTAGTTACTTGAAACGACGTTCAAGAAAACCCCAGCACACAAACAAAAGGAGGGCGCCATGGAAGGGTTCATCGACACCCTCAATGGCCTCATTTGGTCCAACTGGTTGGTATTCCTGTGCCTCGGCGCAGGCGCATACTTCACACTCGTCACCCTGTTCCTGCAGATCCGCTGCCTGCCCGACATGATCCGCCAACTCAAATCCGGCGAAAAGTCCGAAGAAGGCATCTCCTCGTTCCAATCCCTGATGATCTCCCTGGCCGGCCGCGTCGGCGTCGGCAACATCGCCGGCGTCGCCACCGCCATCGCCTTCGGTGGCCCGGGTGCCGTCTTCTGGATGTGGCTCGTCGCCCTACTCGGCTCCGCAACCTCGTTCATCGAGTGCTGCCTCGCCCAGATCTACAAAGAAACCGACCGCGACACCGGCGAATACCGTGGTGGCCCGGCCTACTACATCGAAAAGGCCTACAAGCACACCACCGCCGCACCATTCATGCTGGTCTACGCCATCATCTTCGCAATCTGCATGCTGCTGGCAACCTCCTACTTCCTCCCCGGCATCCAGGCCAACGGCGTAGCCGCAGCCGTGGACAACGCATGGGGCATCGACGTCAAGATCTCCGCAGCCGTCATGGCGATCCTCCTCGCCTTCATCATCATCGGCGGCGTGAAGCGCATCGCGAACTTCGCATCCATGGTCGTCCCGTTCATGGCCGCCATCTACATCATCATCGCCATCGTCGTCCTCTTCGCCAACGCCTCCGACATCCCCGAAGTCTTCGGCATCATCTTCCGCTCCGCCTTTGACAAGGAAGCAGCATTCTCCGGCATGCTCGGCGCAGCCATCATGTGGGGCGTCAAACGCGGCATCTACTCCAACGAAGCAGGCCAAGGCACCGGCCCGCAGTCCGCAGCCGCCGCCGAAGTCTCCCACCCGGCCAAGCAGGGCTTCGTCCAGGCATTCGCCGTCTACATCGACACCCTCTTCGTCTGCTCCGCAACCGCCTTCATCATCATCTCCACCGACATGTACAAGGTGTTCGAAGGCCAGTCCGAAGACGGCGCCGTAGTCTACGACGGCTCGCTTCCCGACGGCGTGCCCGTCGGCCCCGGCTTCGTCCAAGAAGGCCTGAACTCCTTCTCCGCCGGCCTCGGCCCATCCTTCATCGCGCTGGCCATCATGTTCTTCGCCTTCACCACCGTGCTGGCGTACTACTACATGGCAGAAACCAACTCCGTCTACCTCAACCGCTGGGTAAAGAACGAAGGCGCCCGCAAGGCCATCATCTGGGGCCTACGCGTCCTGATCATCGCTGCCGTGTTCATCGGCGCAACCACTACCCCGGGCAACGCGTGGGCACTCGGCGACATCGGCGTGGGCGCAACCGCATGGCTCAACATCGTCGCCATCCTCTTCCTGCAGGTCCCGGCCCTCAAGTGCCTGTGGGACTACCGCCGCCAGAAGAAGGCCGGTATCGACCCGCACTTCGACCCCGAGGCCCTCGGCATCAAGAACGCCGACTTCTGGGTTGAGCGCAAGAACGAGCTCATCGCCGCTGGCAAGTGGCCCGGCGTTGAGGGCAAGGTAGTCACCTCTGGTGGTGCTGGCTCTGGCTCGACGGTCGTGCGACCAGACGAGCAGTAAGCGCTTACTGCTCTAAGCCGGTCTCCGGGTTTGCGCCCGGCGGCCGGCTTTTTCGTGCGTGGCGGGGTGGTTCGGTTGGGTGCCGGTCCCAAACGGTACATCCAACACAGCTCATTTCGCTGATTTTCGACGAAATGCACCGTGTAGGAGGCGCCGTTTAGCTTTGCGACGCCCCCCACCGACCCCACCGCCACAGATGGTGAGAACGCAACGGAGAGCTTGCGAGTTTTTACGCGTCTTCACCGTTGTGTTCTCACCATGTGCGGGAGGGGCGGGGGCGGGGGAAAGGAGGCGCAGCCGGCCCACCCGCCAACCGGCCGCCAACCAGCCGCTACCGCAGCCGGGCGAACAGGGCTTCGGCTGCCTCGTCGTCCCAAAGCACCACATTGCCCACTTCGGTGTCGGCGAAGCCTCCGATGGGCACGGTCTCGGTGTCTAGGCCGCCGCGCATAGCGAAGGCGATGCGGGCGAGGTTCCAAACGTGGTCGCCGGAGCCGACGGTGAGCAGCGTTGGGGCGACCCACAGCAGGCGCCCGACCCGGAACGGGTTGAGGAACACCGCAGGTGAGAAGACCCGAGAGGTCAGCGCGCTGAGGAATTCGCGTTGGCGGACGACGCGGTCGAGGTCACCTTGGGCGGTGGCGCGGGTGCGTACGTAGCCGAGGGCGGTGGGGCCGTCCATCTTTTGACAGCCGGGCTCGACGAATAGGTTTGCGAGGGGGTCGTCGATAGGTTCGGCGACGCAGATCTCCACGCCTCCGACGGCGTCGACAACTCCGGCGATGCCGCCCATGCCGATTTCGGCGTAGCGGTCGATGTGTAGCCCAGTGTTTTGCTCCACGGTCTGCACTAAGAGTTCGGGCCCGCCGAGTGCGAACGCGGCGTTGATCTTGTCGTAGCCGTATCCGGGAACTGGCAGGTAGGAGTCGCGCGGGATAGACATCAGGGTTGCTTTGCCGCGCAGCGGCAGGTGGAGCAGCATGATGGTGTCGGTGCGTGTGGAGCCGATGTCGCCTCCGGTGCCGAGCCGTTCGACGTCGCGTTCGCTCAGGCCCGTGCGTGAGTCGGAGCCGACGAGGAGCCAGTTGGTGCCGGCTGTATTGCCGATTTGTTCGTCGGGGAGTGCGGCGACGCGGTTGAGGCGGGCGTCGGTAAGGAGGACGGACGCGAGCGCGATCACGATGATGAGGGCGATGATGCTGCCGCATCCAGGGCGTTTTGCTTGACGACGACGCCCCGCCGACCTTTCCCTCCTCTTGGACACCTGCAGCGGCATCGGCCGTTCATCACGGGGTGCCTGACGCTGCGCGGGCCTGTACTGGCCCTGCGCTGGGCGCTGTCCGGGCCGGTACTGCACCGGCCGTGAAGCTTCGCGCGGAGGGTACTGGGGTGCGCGGCGTGGCTCGTAGGCGGGGCGTGGCTCGAACACGGTGTGGCCGGGTTCGACGCGGCGTTCTTCCCGGCGCCACTCGTCGCGGCGCGGGGGTCGCTCGGCGGAACGTGCGGGCCGCTCCGTATGGGAATCCGCAGGCCGCGCAGACTGCGAGGGCCGGCGGCGGACGGGCCGGCCGTAGCGGTCGACGATGGGTTTTCCGTCTTTGCCCAGGACGAACTCGCCCGCGTTGTCGCGGGGGTCGTTGGAGTGGGGCGTCGTTGACATAAAAACAGTGTAACCAGTGTGACGCGTGTGGTTAGATTCCGAGCCACGACAGGTCGAGGAGCGGGTAGGCGATAAACGCCACGGCGTCGATGAGGAAGTGGGCGATGATCAGCGGCCAGATGCGCCCGGTTTTGTGGAAGTACCAGGCGAACACCACGCCCATGACGATGTTGCCCAGGCCTGCCGAGATGCCCTGATACAGGTGGTAGGACCCGCGCAGCACGGCGGAGGCGGCGATGAACTGCCAGGGCTTCCAGCCGAGTTGGCGCAGGCGGGTGACCAGGTACATCACCACGACGACCTCTTCGCCGAAGCCGTTGGCGAGCGACCACAGCAGGGAGGTGGGGACCTGCACGGCTTCGGTGGTCGGTACGACAACTTTGGACAGGCCGAGGTGTACGGCGGCGACGTAAAACGCGAGCCCGGGCAGGCCGATCAGGGCTGCGAATCCGGCGCCGCGGGCGAGGTCGGGGAGGCGAGGTAGGCGCGGTGGGTGCGTTCGGTCGTCGAGAAGAAACCATGCGAGTCCACCCCACGCGAACAGGGTCAGCGCCGAGCATGCCTGGAGGGCGAGGTCGAGCCACGGGATGGTGGAGGTGGCGTCGTAAATTGTGGTGGTTTGTTGGTTGAGCGGGGCTTTGAGCAGCGAGTCGATCAGGCGCAGGGCTGCGCGCAGGCCCGCGGTGCCGAATGTGACGGCGAGGACCAGCAGGATCTCTATCTTCAGGCGCCGTTGCATGCGGTAACTTTAGCGCCATGCACGAAATGTGGGCGCGCACTGTCGTCGAGGTCGTCGGCCGGGAGTATCCGGCGGCGATGCACCACGCGAGCCTCGGGCCGGCCGACACGGATGTCACCCCGCGCCGCCTGCACCCGGCGTTTTGGGGGTCTTTCGACTGGCATTCGTGCGTGCACATGCTGGCCAGCGGGGTGAAGTTGCACAAGCTAGTCGACGACCCCTCGCTCACCGACCTGCTCAACCAGCGCCTGACCGCCGACAACATCGCCGCCGAGGCTGCCTACCTGCGCGAGCACCCGCTGTACGAGCGGCCGTATGGCTGGGCGTGGGCGCTGCAGTTGTGCAAGGTCACGCGTGGCACCCCGTGGGAGGCCGCGATGGCGCCGCTGGCCCGCCAACTGGAGGAGAACATCACCGCGTGGCTGGGCACGCAGCAGTTGCCGGTGCGCCACGGCGTGCACAGCAACTCCGCACTCGCCCTGCTACTGATCATCGACGCCGCCGACGCGCTCGGCCTCCACAAGCTCCGCTTGCTTTGCGACGACACCGCCCGCACCTGGTTCGAAAACGACCACACCTACCCGCACATCTGGGAATTGTCCGGCCACGACTTCGTCCCCAACGGGCTGGCGCAGGCCGCCCTGATGCAGCGCGTGCTCGGCGAGGATTTCCCCGCCTGGCTGGATGGCTTTTTCACCCCGGGCGCGCTGGAGTTCTACACCACCCCGATCCAGGTCAAGGACCCCGACGACGGCCAGCAGGCTCACCTGCTTGGGCTAATGCTGACGCGGGCGTGGTTGCTGCGGGCTATCGGCAGGTCAGAGGGTACGCAAATGCTTATCGACGCCACCGTGCCCCACCTCACCGGCACCAACTTCATGGCCACACACTGGCTGATCACCTACGCGCTACTCGCCGAAGAGGAAGCACAGGAGAAGTAAATGACACGAATTGCGTATCTCGGACCCGAGGGCACGTTCACCGAGGAGGCGGCGCGCCGTTTCGACTCCACAGGCCAAGCCGAGTTCGTCCCGGTTGACTCGCCTGCGGCGGCGCTTAAAGCAGTCGCGGAAAGCAAGACCGATTGGGCGGTGTGCGCGATTGAGAACTCCGTCGACGGTGCGGTGACCACCACCGCCGACGCGCTCGTCGACACCCCCGGCGTGCAGATCTACGCCGAGACGGAACTGTCCATCGCGTTCGCCATCATGACACGCGCGGGCGAAACACTGGGCAGCGCCCGCCGCTTGGCCACCCATCCGGTGGCGTACAGCCAGGTCAAACGCTGGGTTGGTGAGCACGCGCCGGGCGTGGAGTTCGTCCCGGCGTCCTCGAACGCGGCCGCGGCGAAGATGGTCGCGGACGGCGAGGCGGACGTGGCGGCCGCGCCCGAGCGCGCTGCGGACCTGTTCGGCCTGGACGTTCACGCCCGTGGGGTGGCGGATATGGAGACGGCGCGGACGCGGTTTGTACTCGTCGGTAAGCAAGGCAAGGTACCGGCCGCAACGGGCAACGACCGCACCGCCATCGTCTTCCGCACCCCCAACAAACCAGGCACCCTGGTCGGCGCGCTGCAGGAATTCGCGGTGCGCGGGGTGGACATGTCGCGCATCGAGTCGCGCCCGACCCGCAAAGAGCCCAACACCTACAACTTCTTCGTCGACCTCGTGGGCCACATTGACGACGACCCCATCGCCCAAGCGGTTGCCGCCGTGGGGGAGCAGGCGACGCAGATACGCATGCTCGGAAGCTGGCCGAAGGCCTAACCCCAGCCGAGGGCGTGCAGCTCGTGCTCCTCTAGCCCGAAGTAGTGGCCGACCTCGTGCAGGACGGTGACCTTCACCTCGTGGCGCAACTGCTCCTCGTCAGTGCAGATGGCTTCGAGTGCGTTTTTGTAGATGAACACCGCATCGGGCAGGAACCCGGAGTGGTTGGAGTGCTGCTCGGTCAGCGGCACGCCCTCGAACAGGCCCAACAGTGTGGGGTCGTCGGGGTTGAAGTCGCGGGCCAAAATCACCATGTTCTGCATGTGCTCGGCGAAGCGGTCCGGGATGGTGTCCAACGCGTCGTTGATCATCTCCTCGAACAGTTCGTCGCTGACCGGGGCCATCATCAGAACTGCACCGGAGCCTCAGGAGCCGGGGCGGGGGCCTCGGGCGCAGGGGCCTCGGGCGCAGGGGCCGGCGATTGGTTCGGCTGCTGCTCAGAGCGCAACGGGCGGCGTTCGGGGCGTGCGGGTGGCGGGGCGTCGTCGATAAGCAAATGCTCGCGGCCCTGCGTCGCGGAACCGGTGAGGTTGGCAAACTGGCCCTCCGGGCGCGAGAACATCAACGCACAATTGGCGCTGCGGGAACCGCCCTCCCAGGCGGCCGGGGTCTGCGAGGTCCAGAAGGGGCGCAGCGCAATCTGGTAGAGCGCCTCCTCGCTGCCCAGGTAATCCTGCGCGGCCTGAGTGCACACGTCGCCGAGGAATTTGTCCTGCTCTTCGACGGACGGGGTGTGATCCGCGAAGTGCTTGGCCAGGTTGACGCGGCTGGTGATCTCCAACTGGTGCGGCTCGCCGCACGGCACCACGGACAGGGAGTTTGCGGCATCGATGGCCACGCACTCGCCGGCCTCGAACACGCGGGCCTGGTCCGCATCCGCAACTCGGCCGGAGGTCAGCACCGGCTCGCCGTTGCTGTCGGTTTCCTGCAGGCCGCACAGCATGGTGCGGTCCCCGTTTTGCCACGCGTCGGCCGGCGGCAGGATCGGAGCGATGGAGTAACGCCCGTTCGGGTCGTACTTGCCGTCCAGGTAGCGCAGGGTTGCCGCGCCACAGAGTTCCTCGCGCAGTTGCGCCTGGCGGGTCTGGTTTGGCAGCGGTGCTTCTGGCCCGAACTCGGAGGTGGGGTAGGTGGCCAGGTCCTCGCGCGCGGCAACCTCGAAGCGGTGCTCGCCGGCGCAATCCGCCTGCTCAAAGTTGGTATGGGTGCCGTCTTCGGCAACCTGCCACGTCAAACACGAGCCGGCGTCGGCGGTGGTGAACGACGCCGCCTCCGCAACAGAACTCGAGGTAGACGAGCCGCCCGCCTGGTCTGCGGAGCCGGAACTATCGGCGGTCAGTCCGTAGGTGCCGGCGCCCACCGTGCCCGCCAGGGTAGCGATGAGGAAGGCGCGCAGCGCGGTCTGTTTCGAAGCCATGGCGCACCATTATTCCACTTCGCGGGCGACCCGTGTAGTCAGCCGGTAGCGGTCCGTGCGGTACACCGAGGAGCAATACTCCACGTTGCTGGTGCCGCTTCGGGCGTAGCGCAGGATGTGGAGCAGGGCGGTGTCCGGGGTGACGTCGAGAAGCGGTGCGTTGTCGGGGCCTGCCGTGACGGCGGTGACGGTCTGCTCCGCTTCTGTGATGCCGAGTCCGTATTCGTTTTCCAGCAGGGTGTACACGGAGTGGTAGACGTCGTTTTCCAGCAGGTCAGGCACGAGGATGGAGTTGTACCAGGCGTCGTCGACGGCGTACGGTTCGCCGTCGCCAAGCCTTAGGCGCCGCAGGCGGATGTGCTCAGTCGTGGGCGGGGTGCCAAAGAACGTGGCCACCGCGTCCGGCGGAGTCGTGCGCTCAGAGAGCAAGATTCTCGACGACGCCTCCACCCGCTGCGCTCGCATCTCGTCCGAAAAACTCGCCAGGTGCAGACGGCTCACCAGCGGGGCAGGCGCCACAAACGTGCCTTTGCCGCGTACCCTGCGCAAACGGCCCGCAGCAACGAGGTCCCCGATCGCGCGGCGCACCGTGATGCGGGATACGCCGTAGGCCTCTTCTAATGCCCGCTCGCCAGGCAGGGGGTCGCCGGGGGAGAGCTCGGTGGAGATCAGTTCGTCGATAATCGCGCGCAGCTGCTCATGCTTGGGCACGGGGCCGTCTGTGATCCGGGTGGGCATAAGGCCACCATAGCGCACTGGTTATGACCGGATTGCGGATCGGCGTACGCGCGTCGGCGGACAAGGTAAGGTATGCAACTGTGATTGATCTGAAGCGTGTGCGCGAAAACCCCGAGGCAGTCCGTGAGTCCCAGCGAGCTCGCGGAGAGGACCCAGCGCTTGTCGACGAGCTCCTGGCCGCCGACGAAGCCCGACGCTCTGCGATCCAAGCAGCGGATGAGCTGCGCGCCGAGCAGAAAGCGTTCGGTAAAAAGATTGGCCAGGCCGCCCCGGAGGACCGCCCGGCGCTGCTGGAGGGCTCTAACGAGTTGAAGGCCCGTGTGAAGGAAGCCGAGGCTGCGGAGGCTGAAGCGCAGGAGAAGCTGGAGAAGCTGCAGTACTCCATCGCCAACGTCATCGAGGGCGCCCCGGCTGGCGGCGAAGAGGACTTCGTGGTGCTCGAGCACGTCGGCGAGGTCCCCGAGTTCGACTTTGAGGTCAAGGACCACCTGGACCTTGCTGAGCCACTTGGGCTGATCGATATGAAGCGCGGCACCAAGGTTGGCGGCGCGCGCTTCTACTACCTCACCGGCGACGGCGCCTGGATGCAGCTGGGCATGCTCATGCTCGCCGCGCAGAAGGCCCGCGAAGCTGGCTTCAAGCTCATGATCCCGCCGGTGCTGGTACGCCCCGACATCATGCAGGGCACGGGCTTCCTCGACGCGCACGACGAGGAGATTTACTACCTGGAGCGCGACGATATGTACCTCGTCGGCACCTCCGAGGTCGCACTCGCTGGCCTGCACCAGGACGAGATCATCGACCTGTCCGACGGCCCGCTGCTCTACGCCGGCTGGTCCTCCTGCTTCCGCCGCGAGGCCGGCTCCTACGGCAAGGACACGAAGGGCATTCTGCGCGTCCACCAGTTCGACAAACTCGAAATGTTTGCCTACTGCAAGCCGGAAGACGCAGAGGAGATGCACCAGAAGCTCCTTGGCCTGGAGCGCGACATGCTCGCCGCCGTTGAGGTGCCGTACCGCATCATCGACGTCGCCGCCGGCGACCTGGGCTCCTCTGCAGCCCGTAAGTTTGATACGGAGGCGTGGGTGCCGTCGCAAAACACCTACCGCGAACTGACGTCTACCTCGAACTGCACCACCTTCCAGGCTCGCCGCCTGCAGACGCGCTACCGCGACGCTGACGGCAAGACCCAGATCGCCGCAACCCTCAACGGCACCCTGGCCACCACCCGCTGGCTCGTCGCCATCCTGGAGAACAACCAGCAGGCCGACGGTTCCGTGCGCGTGCCTGAGGCGCTGCGTCCGTGGGTTGGCAAGGAAGTGCTCACGCCCTAATGAAACTGCGCGCCTACCGCGGATTCAACGTCCCGCACCGCTTTACCGAAACTCCTGCCCACCGCATCGAGGCGGTGGAGCGGTTCTACCAGGGCCTCGTGGGTACGCTGCGGCGCGCGATGCGGGCGTTGAACATCGACGTCACCGTCATCGGTGCGGAACACATACCCACCGAGGGCGGCGCGCTCATCGCCGGTAACCACACCGGTTATGCCGACTTCATCCTCATGGGCACCGGCCCCTACCTGCGCGGCGAGCGCCTCGTGCGCTTCATGGCCAAAAAGGAAGTCTTCGACGTCCCCGTCCTTGGCAGCCTGCTGCGCAAAATGAAACACGTGCCGGTCAACCGCGCCCACGGCAGCACTGCCATCGCGCCCGCCGTGGAGCGACTTCGCAGCGGCAACCTGGTGGGCATCTTCCCGGAAGCGACCATCTCCCGCTCGTTCGAACTTGCCAGTTTCAAAACCGGCGCCGCACGCATCGCCCATCAGGCCGGTGTGCCGCTCATCCCGTGCGTGATCTGGGGATCCCAACGCATTTGGACCAAGGACCTGCCGAAACACTTCCGCAATGTGCCGGTCATCGTCCGCTACGGCGCACCCGTCGAACTCACCGGGGACGCCGAGGCCGACACCGCGGAACTCAAACGCCAGATGCAATTGCTTCTCGACGAATCCCGCACCGAATACACCGCACTCGCCGGCCCCGGCACAGGTGAGCCCTGGCTGCCCGCCGCCCTCGGCGGCACCGCACCCACTATTGAGGAGGCCGACCGGATCCACGCCGAGGAACGCGCCGAGAAAGCCGCGAAGAAGGGCCGGAAACCATGACCACCTCGCTGCCGGACACCGCACCCCGCCTGATCATCTCTGACATTGACGGCACCTTCATCACCTCCGCCGGTCGCGTCACCCCGCGCCTGCGCAACGTGGTGTCCCGTGCGATTTCCAGCGGCGCTCACTTCGGCCTGGCCACCGGCCGTCCCCACCGCTGGCTCATCCCGGTGCTCGAGCAGCTCCCGGTCGCACCCGTATGCGTGTGCGCCAACGGTGCCGTGGTTTACGACCCCACCGAGGACCGCGTCCTCCACACCCACGAACTCGCTCCCGACACCATGGGCGAAATCCTCCACGACGTCGAACGCGCACTTGCCGGCGTTTACCTCGGCTACGGCGTCGAACGCGTCGGTTCGTCGGCCCTCGACCCGGAGGACGAATGCTTCCTGATCACGCCGGAGTACAACCCGGATGCGTGGGATAGTCGGTTTGGTGTCGTCGATAAGCAAACGCTCATCGAAGTGCCCGCCGCGAAACTGCTGGTCCGCTGCCCCGACATGACCTCCGCGCAGATGTACGACATCATCGCACCGCTTATCGACGACACCGTCGCCCACGTCACCTACTCCATGGACGAAGGCCTCATCGAAATCTCGCGACCCGGCGCCAACAAAGCCACCGGCGCCCAATACCTCGCCGACCGCTACGGCCTCACCGCCGCCGAGACAATCGCGTTCGGCGACATGCCCAACGACCTGGAGATGCTCCAGTGGGCAGGCACCGGCGTGGCCATGGCTAACGCCAAACCCGAACTCAAAGACGCCGCCGACCACGTCACCGCCACCAACGACGAACACGGCGTGGCCGCCGTCCTCGAGCGCTGGTACTAGGTCTCTTCGAGGATTTCCTGCATTCTCTGGCGGAAATAGTCGCGATCGTCCTCTTGCATGCGAGCAAATTCCATGAGTACGCCCGGCCAGGTGGGAAATGTATCGACAAGGTTCTCCGAGATACCTAACAACGGTGAAAATGCGAGCTCGCCCCACCTAACACCTACACCTACTCGCTCAGAGTAAGCAGTGCTGCTGAGAGGACCAACAGTCCACTGGCTCCCTGATGCGGCATTCATCCATGTTCCGGTTATGGCCAGGATGCGGGAGACGGTGTCTTCATGGCTGTGTTTAGCGTTGAGAATTTCGAGCACGATTTCAAAGGGAAACTCGTCTACGCCATTGGTAACTTGCTCCCGTTGGGAAGGCGTCAATTCTGCGAGCGCTTCGGGGACTGCTACTGAAAGGAAGTCCTCCAGCCGGTTTCCGAATTGCCGTAGATATCCGTCAAACCACATAGTGTCCTCCTAGGTTATGAGTGTGACGTAGAGCATACATAGGCGGTGGCGTGCGCGGTTTGAGCACGAGCAGATTATGCCGCGCGTTGTTCTAACTCCTCCAACCAGTCGCGATAGTTCACGTCCACCCGATTCGGTAACTCCCTCACGCCGGGGCTGCTGTCGATCACAGTCTGCAGCGACGCGATGAACTCAGTGGACGTTGCACGGTCCCACCTCACCCGCCTGACAACTGCGCCCTGGTTTTGAAGCTGGGTTTCGCGCTCGCGTTCGTCGCGAAGCATGCTCGCTGCATCTCCCATCACCCCGCTCGTCTTCTCGAGACCGTCTGCCTCCACAACGAGAAACCCGTTGATCAGTATGTCCGCCCAGGCCATCATCGGGCGGCCGTCACGTTCCCGGATCCGCAGGCCAACCTGGAACTCGAGCGTGACCACCCCGGTAAGCGTTCCGTCTGCGATCGCACGCAGGATTGCGTCGCGCACAATCGTCTCCAACACACTCGCTGACGTATCTGTCGCGTGTTCGATGAGTTTCCGGAACCCCGCGATTCCGCGTGCTTTCGGCAGCGTTTCCGTTTTATCCAGCAGGTATTCCGTGGTCAGGTGGCGGTGCTTCCACCTCGCCGACTCGATCTGCACCAGCGCTTCAGTGCGCCCGTGGTACCTGAACGAGTCGAACATCGCCCTGATCGCCGTCGCCGTGCGAACCCCCTTGTGTACGAGGTACTCCTGTTCAGCGAGGATTCCACTTCTGTAAATGCGATGGGCATCGCCGCGCTTCCACGGCCTCGTTTCTCCTGGTAGTGCGAGGTCGACTGTGGTGACCCAGTTGTATGTCGAGAGTCCTAGCCACCTGGCCGCGGCTGGACCTGTGATTACTGCAGATCTGGACTTTGCTGCGACGTCTTGAATGAGTTCGAGTTCTGCTTCGCGTTTCTTCTGTAAATCCCCCATGTAGGCAATATTGCACCCGACTGCTGCGCTGTAAAGGGGGTCTTTGCGCAATATATTGTGCATTTTGAGGGAACCGGGGCGCGCTGATCGTCTAGTTCGGCTCATCGTCTAGCTCCACCTCGAATCCAGCTAGACGGCCTCGGGGAGGACCAGGTATTTCCCCAGGTGATGATGAACACGGTTTTCAGTAATTAGCTGATCGTCTGGTTCGACAAAAATGCAGCTAGACGATCAGCGGAAACTAGACGATAAGCACCGGAAACGAGCCAGAAAGCGCCAGGAAAGCACCGGAAACGAGCCAGAAAGCGCCACAACAACCCAACGGGCACCACCGCCCACCGTAGAATCACGCGCATGGCTTTGATTGCGGCGATTGACCAGGGTACGACGTCGACACGTGTGTGCATCACGCGCACGGACGGGAAGGTCATCACCCAGGCGCAGTTTGAGCACGAGCAGATCATGCCGCGCAAGGGGTGGGTGGAGCACGACCCGATGGAGATCTGGCGTAACACACGCCGGGCGCTCAGCGAAGCACTTGCTGACAAGGACATCGCTGAGCAGGACATTTACGCTCTCGGGCTGACCAACCAGCGCGAGACTGCCGTGATTTGGGACAAAGCAACCGGCAAGCCGATCTACAACGCGATCGTGTGGCAGGACACCCGCACGAACCACAACGGGGACGCCACGAAGTACCTGAGTAAGACCGGGCTTTTGCACAATTCGTATCCTGCGGCGCCGAAGTGGGCGTGGATTCTGGACAATGTCGAAGGCGCTCGCGAGCGCGCCGAAAAGGGCGAACTCCTGGCGGGCACGATGGATACGTGGCTGATCTGGAACCTCACGGGCGGGGCGAAGGACAAGGACAAGGCGTTGCATCTGACGGATGTGACCAACGCGTCGCGCACGCTGCTCATGGATTTGGAGACCCTCGACTGGGACAAGCAACTTTGCGACGACCTCCGCATCCCACCCCGAATCCTTCCCGAGATCCGGCCGTCCGTCGGAAACTTTGGCAAGATCCGTCCGCGGGGTCCGCTGGCGGGTGTGCCGATCACGGGCGTGCTCGGCGACCAGCAGGCCGCGCTGTTCGGCCAAGGCGGCCTGCATGAGAACGACGCGAAGATGACGTACGGCACCGGCCTGTTCATGCTGCTCAACACGGGTGCCGAGCCGAAGTTCAGCGACCGTGGCCTGCTGACCACCGTCGCCTACCAGGTGCAGGGCCAGCCGCCGGTGTACGCGCAGGAGGGCTCGGTGGCCGTGGGCGGGTCGTTGATTCAGTGGCTGCGCGACCAGCTCGGCATCCTGAGCACCGCCGCAGAATCGGAAACCCTCGCGGAGCAGGTCGAAGACAGTGGGGGAGTGGTGATCGTGCCCGCGTTCTCCGGTCTGTTCGCACCCCGGTGGCGTCCGGATGCGCGGGGTGTGATTGTGGGGTTGACGCGGTTCGTCGATAAGCGGCACATTGCTCGGGCTGCGCTGGAGGCGACGTGCCTGCAGGCGCGCGAGGTGGTGTGTGCGATGGGCGGCGACCCGACGACGCTGAAGGTCGATGGCGGCATGACGGAGAACAACCTGTTGATGCAGATGCAGGCCGACATCCTGGGCGTGACGGTGGAGCGACCCGCGAATACGGAGACGACGGTGATGGGGGCGGCGTCGGCGGCGGCGATGGGCATTTCGCTTATCGACGAACCCTTATCCCTCGGCACCTCCACCACCTGGGAAAGCGAAATGGCCGGCCCCGAACGGGACCGGCTGGTTACCGCGTGGGAAGACGCGGTGGAGCGCAGTTTGGATCTTGTCTAGGCCTGAGCCTGCGAGGGCCTAGCGGGTGGAGATGTCCACCGCGTTGGTGACCGGGTTGTAGGTGATGGAGCCGCCTTCGAAGTCGACGCGGACGACGTCGCTGGTCGGGTAGTACTCGCGGGTGATCGGCATGCCGAGTGGGCCTGCGTCGAGGCCTTGCTGCAGCCAGGCCTCCGCAATCTTGCCGACGAGCGCGATGATCTCGCCCTGGTCATTACGCGCGGCGATGCCGTTGGAGTAGAAGGTGATCGCCGGGCCGGTCGGTCCGCCAACGCCTGCGATGAGTTTGCCCAGGGTGGGCTCGAGCGCGGTCCAGACGGCGGCGGCCTCGGTGGCACCGAAGGCGTTGAGCGCTGGGCCGACGGCCGGGCCAATCTTTTGGGCCAACTCCGAGACCTGTGCGAGGTTGAGGCCCTGGAAGACCTCCACCCCCTGGCGTTCGCTGACGCCGGGGAGCATGTCGCGTGCAGCCAGGAACAGCAGGATTGCGCCGATGACGGTGCCGGCCGCGGTGGCGATGGCGATCGGGTCGCCGGAGGTCAGGCCGGTGAGAACGCCTGTGGCGTTGTTGCCGGTGCTGCCCTGATTGCCGGTGTTGCCGGTCGGATCCGTGGGGTTCACCGTGTCGCCTGGCAATGCCGGGGACTGCGCCGTGGTGGTGACAGCGGTCGACTCGGTGCCGCGGTTGCCCAGGCCTGCGCGGTTGCCGGCCTTGAGCGTGCGGTACTTCGCTGCGGCGGTGGCGCGGATCATGGGCAGTTTGGAGTACAGGTTGTCGCCTGGGCAGGTGCTGTAGTGGAAGTCACGGTGAGCGTTGATGTTGCTAAACGATGCACCCTGGCCAGCCGAGTACTTGGAGCCCTTGAAGCTGAATTCTGCCTGGTGGTAGCTGTAGCCCATTGGGTTGAAGTCGGCGACGGCTGCCTTCCAGCCGATGATTTCGCCCATGGCGCGCAGTGCTGCGGTGGTGGGCTGGGCGCTTTGGTAATCGCCAAGCATGGATACGCCCCAGGTGTTTTGGTTGAATCCGCCGACGTGTGCGCCTTGCGGTCCGCGGTCCATGCCGCCTGCGCGGCCTTCGTAGATGTTGCCGTACTTATCCACGAGCGCGTGGTAGCCAATGTCACCCCAGCCCAGGGTGCGGGCGTGGTAGTTCCAGATGCCGCGGACGATGCCGGGTGCCTGGGCCTCGGTGTAGTTGTTGGAGCCTGCGGTGTGGTGCACGGTCGCTGCGGTGGTTGGTTCGGAGTAGTACGGGGCCTGGCTGGAGCCTGCACCCCACTGTGCGCGGGTGATCACCTTGGGCATGCCCCAGGTGTAGGAGTCCGCGACCGGGTTGATGCCGCCTTGGGTTTGGCCTTCGCCGCCGTCGAGGAAGACAGCGTTGAGGTCCTTGGCGGTGGTGGGTGCGCCGGAGTCGGTGCGGCCGCCGTCGAGAAGATCAACGCCGCCGGTGGAGACCTGGACGCGCTTGGTTTTGCCCACGAAGATCGGTTCGGTGCCGAACTTGTCGCTGCCCTTCGGCGGGTCGATCGGGTCCATTTCGAACCATTCTGACCAGGTGCCGTCGGCCTGCTGGGAGCGGACGAAGGCGGCGATGTCGCGGTCGCCGGTCCAGGTCAAGCCGACGAGAGAGAACTCGCGGTCGTTGGTGAACTCCTTGACCACGCGGCGTACTTCGCCTTCTTCGCCGCCTTGGGTGCGGATGGCGGCGTCGTCGACAGTGATGTTCGCACCCGACGCGAAGGACTCGGACGCCGTGTACACCTCGGGTGCGCCGGCGCCGAGGGATTGGACGTGGAGGATGCGGTTGCCGCTGAACACTTGCGTAGCGACGAGAGCCACCACGAGGAGAACGGACACCACGGCAGGCAGGACTACGGCCCGGCGTGGTCGGACCGCACCGCCCTGAAGACTACGGCGTTGTTGCACGGTAAAACTCCTGACACTTCTTGTGAAAATAGTGGCAATTGTGACTGGAACGCAGTGTAGTGCAATTTAAAGTCTCAAGAAAGACTTGAGGCTTTTGTGGCGTGTCGCGGCGTGGTGTCGTCGATAAGCAACTGTGCGAAAATAGACCGCATGGCATACGACCTCATTGTTGTTGGATCAGGGTTCTTCGGCCTTACCGTGGCCGAGCAAGCGGCGAGCGAGCTGGGCAAACGCGTGCTGGTGGTGGAAAAGCGCAACCACATCGGCGGCAACGCCTACTCGGAGCAGGAGCCGGAAACCGGCATCGAGGTGCACAAATACGGCGCGCACCTCTTCCACACGTCGAACGAGCGCGTGTGGGAATACGTCAACCGCTTTACCTCGTTCACCGACTACCAGCACCGCGTGTTTGCGATGCACGACGGCACCGCCTACCAATTCCCCATGGGCCTCGGCCTGATCAATCAGTTCTTCGGCCGCTACTACTCGCCGGACGAAGCGAAGAAGCTCATCGAACAGCAGCGCGAAGGCCTCGACCCAGCCGCCGCGACCAACCTGGAAGAGCGCGGCATCGCCCTGATCGGCAAGCCGCTCTACGAGGCGTTTGTGAAGCACTATACCGCCAAGCAGTGGCAGACCGACCCGACTGACCTGCCGCCGGAGATCATCTCCCGCCTGCCAGTGCGCTACACCTTTAACAACCGCTACTTCAACGACAAGTACGAAGGCCTGCCCGTCGACGGCTACGCCGCCTGGCTGGAGAAGATGGCGGAGCACGAACTTATCGACGTCCGCACCGACACCGACTGGTTCACCGTCCGCGACGACATCCGCGCCGAAAACCCCGACGCACCAGTGGTCTACACCGGTCCGCTCGACCAGTACTTCGATTACGCCGAAGGCCACCTCGGCTGGCGCACCCTCGACTTTGAGCAGGAAGTGCTGAACACCGGCGACTTCCAGGGCACCTCGGTGATGAACTACAACGACGCCGACGTCCCCTACACCCGCATCCACGAGTTCCGCCACTTCCACCCGGAGCGCACCGAGTACCCCACCGACAAGACCGTCATTGTCAAGGAATACTCCCGCTTCGCCGAGGGTGACGACGAGGTGTACTACCCGATTAACACCCCCGAGGACCGCGCGAAGCTCGAGGCTTATCGACGACTCGCGGCGGAAGAATCCGAACAACACAACGTCCTCTTCGGCGGCCGCCTGGGTACCTACCAGTACCTGGACATGCACATGGCCATCGCGTCTGCGCTGACCCTGTTCGACAACCAGCTCCGTCCGTTCTTCGAGTCCGGCGAGCCACTGTCCCAGCCGCGCGGCCACTAGGAGGTACTTGTGAGCGCTGAGATTTTCGTTCACCCCGACTGCCCCGACTGCACCGACGTGATCGCGCAGTTTAAGGCAGACCCGCAGGCCTTCGGCGACGCCGAACTTCTCGACGTCACCAACCTGCGCAACCTCAAACGCTTCCTCACCCTGCGCGACTCGCTTGACGGGTTCGCTGACGTGCGCGCCGCCGGCAAGATCGGTGTGCCGTCCAAGGTGATCGACGGCACGACGGTCGAGTTATAAACAACCCAAAACAACTCCAAACAACTATGCTGACCTGCTCGGATGGGCTGATTTCGGGCGAGTTTTGCGGTAAGTTGTTTCGGAGTTGTTTCAAACAACTTTGAAACAACTTTTGTTATTCTGAGCCCATGCTCGATTCGGGTTTTGAGGGTGTGGAGGAAGCGCTGTCGGCAATTGAGGCCGGAGATAGCGCTGGGAGCTGGGAATCCCAGGTGCTGGATTTCAAGGAAGATCCTGCTGTCCACCCGATGAACAAGAACCCCGATGCGGGGCTTGTGGAGTTTCTTGTCGACGAGGTCATTTGTTTCTCCAACGCCGACGGCGGTGTCGCCTACATCGTCCTTGGCGTCAATGACAAGAAGGCAGGCCCTGCTGCGTTCACTGGCACCGATCGCTCATGCGACTGGTTGGTGGAAAAGATTTACAGCAAGACGCAGCCTCATATTCAGGTCGAAGCTTCTGAAATCGAGCGCTGCGGCAAGCGTTTGATTGCATTGCGCATCCCACGGGGGATGGCGCTGTATCAGCGTTCCAAAGGCCAAGCCAGTAAACGTGTCGGGAAAAACTGCGTCCCTCTGGGCGAGGATGAGCGTCGCAGTATTCACCTGTCCCGTTCGAACCCTGACCTGAGCGCTACTGCGTCTCGACGAAGCCCTGAAGATCTCGATCCTAAGGCAATCGAGCAGGCTAAAGCACTCCTTGCCAACCGGAAGCATGCCTTGGGTGATGACTCTCCTGTACCCCAGACGAGTCTTGAACTCTGCAGTGAGTTGGGATTGTTTACGCCCGATGGCGCGCTGACCTTTGCGGCAGAAATTCTCTTCATGCAGCCGCTGCGCAACCGGACGGTCGTGCGACACTTGCTTCGCGACGTGCCCAGTGGCGATCCGAAAGTCACCGAGATCTCCGCACCGTTGATTACTGCATCAGAACAGCTTCGTGCGTTGATTAAGGCTCACACGTCGCAGGAAATTGCGCGAGTGCAACTCCCGAACGGGCAAGAGTTTCCCATTCCGGCGTTTCCTGCGGCTGCTGTAGACGAAATTGTTTCCAACGCATTCGCGCACCGCGACTGGGGAGCGACCACTGCAATCGTTGTTGATCAGTCTCCGACCAGTCTGACCGTTTGGTCTCCTGGTGGTCTCCCTGTCGGCGTGCCTGAGGAAAGGATTCTGACCACCCAATCGATCCCGCGTAACCCGATTCTGATGGGTGCATTGCGGCGGTTGGGCCTCGCTGAAGAGTCTTCGCGAGGCTTCGATCGCATGTGGGTCTCCATGCTCGCCAGTGGTAGACAAGCGCCTAGTCTGAATGCCGATGGACCGTTTGTGGAGGTCACGTTGCCCGCCGGAAACGTCGATTCGGCTTTTATTAAGTCGCTGTACCTGCTGCGTGCTGAGTTCGGAGAGGCGATATTCAATAGCGTAAATGGGCTCTTAGTGGCGCGTCATCTGGCGAACAACCAGATTTTGATGACGTCCACGGCGGCCCGACTCATGCAAGTCCCGGAAGCGCAGGCCCAAGAATACTTGGGGTGGTACGCAAGTCAGGGCTTCCTAGAACCTTTGCGGGATGCCCCCGAGTGGATATTGTCTGCTCGAGCACGGACGGCGTTTGAGGAAAACGGTTCCACTGTGATTGCATCCGTGACTACCGAGGACTGGATCGTTGCTCAGTTGCGCGAGGGGAAGTCCCTGAACGCTCGTGAGGTTGCGAATGAACTCGGCGTCGAGCGTGAATCGGTGAGCCGAATCCTTCGCCACCTTCGGGACCTAGGGAAAGCGAAAATCGCCGACGGGAGCCCAACGCGAGGCCCGAGTGTCCGGTGGGTTTCGGTATAAACAACTCCAAACAACTCGAAACAACTATTGTGACCTGCGGCGATGGTTTAATTTCGGGTCAGTTTTATAGCGAGTTGTTTCATAGTTGTTTCAAACAACTCCGCAGCCGGGTGGCTAGGCGCTCGGGACCGGGGCGACGAAGGCGGACACGAGGTACCGGTTGATGTCAGGGCGGTTGATGATGCCCGCGCCCGTGCCGTCACCGGTCTTAAAGGCGACTAGCCGTTTGGCCGGCTACACGGGCGCCGGGACTGCTCACCTCAATGCTTTCCTTAGGATAGGCAAGCCTATATAGTTTGCGGGGTGAGTTTTAGACCTTTCCTTGCAACCGTCGTCCGCAGTGAACGCATTGCGCCGAGTTTCCAGCGGGTGACGTTCACCGGGGTCGACGACATGGGACCCGCCGTTCCTATCAGGGATTTGCGTATCAAGCTACTGATCCCGCCTGTCAGTGGTCTGTTCGAGCTTCCGGAAGAGGGGTGGTGGGAGACGTGGCGTGCGATGCCGGAGCATATGCGCGGACACCTGCGTACCTATTCCATTCGGGAGTTCCGGCGAAGTGCTGAAGGCCCTGACGAATTGGATGTGGATTTTGTTTTGCACAGCGATAGTCCCGGTCCCGCCTCGGCGTGGGCGCAGGACGCACACCCTGGGCAGCAGCTGCTGATTATTGGACCAACCCGCGACGATGATTCCGGTGTTGGTATTGAGTTTGACCCCGGATCTGCTGCGATTGTGCGTCTTTACGGCGATGAAACCGCGTTGCCTGCAATGGCTCGTATCTTGGGGGATTGGCCCGAGGGGCTCGCCGGTTCGGTTGATATCGAGGTGCCCGCCGGCAATCACCTGCCCATCGACTCCCCTTCACAGGTTGATATCCGTTGGCACTTTCGTGAAGAGGGTGACTTCGACTACGGAGGCTTGCTTCTTGCGCAGCTGAAACAGGAAGTTGGATCCCGTTGTGCCTCCGCTTCGTTGGAAACTGGAAAAACTGGCCTTGTGGATGAAGCCCAGCTCGATGAAGTCTGGGAGACACCCACGTATTCCAGCAGTGGAGAATTGATAGGTCCCACGTCGGGTACTGCAGGGCACACCTACTACTGGATCGCTGGGAAGAATACGGCTGTGACGGCGATGCGGCGGCTTCTGGTGGGTGAGGCGGGAGTGCCTCGTCACCACGTGTCGTTCATGGGATACTGGCGGTAACGGAGTTACAGCGTGACTAAACGTGTTGGGCTTGTCGCCCTCCTTGTGATTTCCACTGTGTGTGCAGCGCTGGTGTCGCTGTTGATCGGGGCGCGCGAAATGGGTTTCGAGGCGACGGTGAGCGCGGTTCGTGATGGACTCATGCTGGCGTTCTCGGATGCAGACGAACAGTCTGAGGCGTCCAGCGATGAGGCGAAGATCATCGCGCAGCTCCGTGTTCCGCGCACTCTGCTTGGTCTGCTGGTGGGAGCAGCGCTGGGCACTGCGGGCGCACTGCTGCAGGGACACACCCGAAACCCGTTAGCAGACACAAACCTGCTGGGCGTCGGGCCTGGCGCGGCGCTTGCTGTGGCAGCAGCCATTTCCTTTTATGGGTCAATGACGGTATTGGGCACTGTCGGGGTGGGATTTCTCGGGGCGATACTTGCGGTAGCGCTTGTGTTCGTGCTCAGCATGAGAAGCCTGGGATCTACGCCGATCACGGTGGTGCTTGGTGGTTCCGCGTTGGGTGCGGTTTGTTCTGCGCTGACGAGCGGCATCGTACTGACGCATACGCGAAGCCTTAATGAGATGCGGTTTTGGACAGCGGGTGCTATCGCCGGACGCGATATGCAGGTGGTCACGGTCCTTGCTCCCGTGATTGTTCTTGGGCTCGTGGGCGCCTTTGCTTCAGCGAATCAGCTAAACCTCCTGAACTTGGGGGATGACGTTGCAAATGCACTTGGCGTCCGAGTTTCTATCGCGCGGACCTTGGGTATCGTCCTGGTTGCATTGCTTACTGGCGCAGCGGTGGCTGGAGCCGGACCGATCGGGTTCGTTGGCCTGGTTGTTCCGCACCTCGTGCGTAGCCTCACCGGCCCGGACTACCGCTGGGTGCTGCCGTGTTCCGCGCTGGCTGGGGCGACGTTGCTCTTGCTTGCTGACGTTATTGGTCGCGTCATCGCGCGCCCTGGAGAATTACAGGTGGGCATCACACTCGCCTTCGTTGGGGCCCCATTTGCACTGCATATCTTGCGGAAGGGGACGAAACTCTGATGCGGGTTTTTGCGATAAACACTGCTCTTGCGGTGCTGGCCCTAGCCGCTGCCCTCGGGGGCGTGATGGTTGGAGATTTCGAGCTATCGGTTCGAGACGTAGTTTCCGCTCTCATGGGCCAAACGGCAGAGTTGACCCGGACTGTAGTTCTCGAGTGGCGCCTGCCACGAGTGGTCACGGCGCTGGGGGTAGGTGCTGCGCTGGGCTTTGCCGGGGCAATTTTCCAGACCATTACAAGGAACCCACTGGCGAGTCCGGACATCTTGGGGGTCACCTCGGGTGCCTCCGCTTTCGCGTTGACCGCGCTACTCGCTGGTGGAAGTGCCGGGATGATGCTGCGTGTATTGGGCGTGCCGCTCAGTGCATTCCTCGGGGGACTGACCGTATCTGCGGCAATCTGGTGGCTGAGTCGTGGTGCTGGACTAGGGTCTTTCCAGCTTGTCTTCGCCGGCATCATCATCAATGCGCTGGCGATGGCCTACAACTCGTTCCTGCTTGTTCGTGCTGACTATCGAGATGTAGGCAAGGCGCAGGCGTGGGTGACCGGTTCGGTGGGTTCTTCTAGTTGGCACGACGCCATCGCTGTACTCATTGCACTGGCGGTCGTCATTCCACTATTGCGGTGGGTAGCCTTCAAGCTTGAGGCACTCTCTTTGGGGGAGGACACTGCTGCTGGTCTCGGGGTAGAGCCCCGGCGTACCCAGCTGATCCTCATGCTAATGGCTGTAATGCTGGCATCGATGGGCATTGCGGCATCTGGGCCGATAGCCTTCGTGGCGTTTGTCGCACCACAGATCGGACGCAAGATCACACATGCAGCAACGCCGCCATTAGGAACCGCGATGCTTACTGGCGCGGCGATCGTATCCGTCGCTGACTTGGCGGTGCGAACCCTGGTGCCGGGGAATCTGCCGGTGGGAATAGCCACAACTGCAATTGGTGGCGCAGTGCTGCTTTACACGCTGTTGCGTGCAACACGAAAGGTGTCCATATGATGCTTCAGGTCCGAAATCTTAAGGTAAGTTATGGCGCTTCCGTCATCCTCAAGGGCATTGATTTCGACGTGTCCAAAGGCGGAATCACCACAATCATCGGCCCAAACGGTTGTGGCAAGTCAACGCTGTTGCGTGCTGTGGCAGGGCTTCTTACACGTGACTGCGGCACGGTAACGCTGAACGGCGTGGACATGGCGAATCTGAAGCGCCGCGAGATTGCGCGTCAGCTTGCAGTGTTGCCACAGACTCCGGTGGCTCCCGAGGGGCTGACAGTGCATGATTTGGTTGGCCGTGGACGCCACCCACATCGATCTTGGTTGCGACAGAGCTCGGCTGAGGATTCACGTGTGGTCGATGAGGTGATGGAACTGACCAATATCACGGAGTTTGCAAACCGTCCGCTCGAGCGACTTTCTGGTGGTCAGCGTCAGCGCGCTTGGATTGCGATGGTCTTAGCTCAGGAGACTCCGCTCGTGTTCTTGGACGAGCCGACGACTTACCTAGACTTGTCTCACTCTGTCGAAGTCTTGTCGCTCGTACGTCAACTCGCCGATCAGGAGGGTAGAACCGTGCTTATGGTGCTGCATGATTTGAACCTCGCAGCACGCTATTCGGATCAACTCATCGTGATGCAGCGTGGCGAGGTAGACGCGGTCGGTGCGCCCGCTGAGGTGCTTACCGAGTCTTTACTGGACCGCGTTTTTCATCTGCCTGCTGTCGTGACAACAGACCCAGTAAATGGGGGCCCACTGGTTGTCCCCCGGTAAGCACCACTTCCGCCTGGTGTTCTAGAGCGACTTTTTGATTTGATCGATTGCGTACGGGATCGTGAGGGGGTTCGGCATGCTCATTGCGTTGGCGGTATCTGTGTCTAACCAGTAGACCCCGCCACGCTTATTCACATCGAGGTCCATGAAGGTGGCGTCGTTCTTCAGAGCATCGATTGCGCCGTAGTAGTCCAGCACGAAGAGGTAATCCACGTCGTTGAAGTCGGCGTAGTTCTCGGGGGACCAGTCAAGGAAGAAGCTGGAGCCATCGCCGTTGAACTTCTCCGGGATCTTGAACCCTAGTTTTTCGATGAAGGAGCCGCGGCCGTCGCCCGAGGTGTAGACGCCAAACTTTCCGTCGTAAGGCATGCCGATTACCGCTGTTTTGCCTTGCAACTCGGGGTGCGCTTCACGGAAATCCTGGAAGGCCTTCTCGGAGTCGGCGATGAGCTTTTCGCCTTCGGCCTCCTTATTCAACGCCTTGGAGATTTCCTTAATCTGTTCGTCCCATGGCACCTGCCAATCTTGGTACTCATCCGAGGGGAAGGTGGTTGGTGCAATCTGCTCGAGTAATGCCCTCTTATCGGCTTCGAGGCCGCTATTCACTGCAATGATCTTTGTCGGGTTGAGCGAGGCAACTTGTTCGGCAGTGTCAGTACTGAACTCGGTGGTCGTGTCCCGGAGCGGGTTTGGTTCGACTGTGAGCTTGTCCTTGGCCCACGGTCCAAGTCCGGAAGGGTCCCCCGTACCTTCCTGTTGCCAGGTGGCGTAACCAACCGGTTGTTCGCCCAGGGCAAGGACCGTATCGACGTCGCCGAGGCCCATTGTCACAATGCGCTCCTCTGACCCGTTGGCATCGGAAGTTTCGGGAGCGGTTGTTGAATCGCTTGATCCGCTGGAGCAGCTGGCAAGCATGAGCGCCGCAGTGAACGTGGCTGCGATCCCCTTCAGGGCGCGAGAGGTAAAGAGTGCCAAGGTTGCACCTTTCGTAGGTGGTCAAAAAGTTTCACGTTAGGTCTCCCTGACCTAACGTGATTACTCTAAGGCATGCCTTGCCTAAGTGACAATCCTTGTCTGGGCGCTCGGGACCGGGGCGACGAACGTCGAGACGAGGTACCGGTTGATGTCGGAGCGGTTGATGATGCCAACCACCGTGTCGTCATCGGTGCCGAACTCGGCCGAGTCGTTGTGGGCAAGCAGTGCATATGGGGTGGTGAAGGCCGGGACGGAGTCGCCGATGACGTCCAACACGTCGCCGGCGGAAGCCGATATCGGATTTCTGTGAATTCAGCAGATGGGCGAGGAACCAGCGTCAGCGTCGTAAGCTGAGCCAGCGTGGGAACGTTTATTGCGCTAATCGGATTGTTGCTGGCCACCGTCATTGTCGCTGCGGTTGGTGAGCGCACGGGCATTCCGTGGCCGGCGCTGCTGACCATCGTGGTGGCGCCGGTGATTTTCATTCCAGGCATTGACACGGTGTCCATTGACACACACCTGATCTTGCCGATCTTCCTGCCGCCACTGCTGTGGTCGCTGGCCAGGCGCACGAGTTGGGGTCAGATCGGCTCGCAGCTCAACGTGGTGCTGACCATGTCGGTCATCCTGGTGTTCCTTACTATCGCGGCGCTGACGGCGACGGCGATGTGGATCCTGCCGGGTGTGAGTCTGGCTACCGCGATGGTGTTGGCGGCGGCGATCGCCCCGCCGGACCCAGTCGCGGTCGACGCGGTGGCGGGACCGGCTGGCATTCCGAAGCGCATCACCGGAACGTTGCAGACGGAGGGGCTGTTTAACGACGCCGCCTCGATTGTCACCTTCAACATCGCCATGGCTGCGGTGATTGCAGAGGGTGAAGTGGACTTCACCAAGGGATTCGTTGAGTTCCTTTATGCCGCGGCGGTTGCTGTGGTGGTGGGGTTGATCGTCGGCAGGCTAGCTGCGCTGTTTGCAAACTCGGTGCCAGATTCCGTGATCCGTACCGCGTTTACGTGGGTGCTGCCGTTCGCCATCTATGCGGGTTGTGAGGCGATCCACGCTTCGGGCGTGATCGCGATCGTGATCGCCGCGGTGGAGTTGTCGTCGCGCTCCACGATGACAGCGGAGGACCGCCTGACCGGTCACTCGTTCTGGGAAACAGTGGAGCTGCTGTTCACGGGCGTGGCGTTCGGGTTGATCGGCATGAGCGTGCGTGATGCTATCGACACCGCCGGCACCTACATTTGGCCCGCCGTACAAGTCGGCGTGGTGCTCTCCGTCGTCGCATTTGTGGTGCGTCTGGCCTGGATGTGGGTGCTGTACAAGTTGAACGTGCGCAAGGGTCGCACGCACGTGTCGCCACTGCGCCTGCAGGAGGTGCTCCTGATGGCGTGGTCTGGCATGCGCGGTTTGGTCACGTTGGCGCTGGTGTTGGCTATCCCGCCGTCGGCAACCGAGTACCACCACGAACTGTCCGTCATTGCGTTGACGGTGCTGACCTGCACGATGGTGATCCCCGGCCTCATGCTGCCATGGCTGGTGCGGAAGATGGACCTGCAAAAAGGCCCAGAAGCAGACCGGGCAATTGAAGAATTGAACCAGCGGGCGTACGCGGCGGCGCACAAGGCGGTGCGCGAACACGGCGAGGAGCATGCGCCGGAGGCGTACACGATGGTGCAGGAGTGGTTGAACTCGATTACGGAGCAGCGCCTGCAGGATCCGGAAAGCACTGACGAGCGCATGGCAGCTTTCGAGCGCGCTCGCGAAAGCGCGATTGAAATGCAGAAGGTTGCGCTTAAGGCGGCGAGCTCCGAGTTGCACCGGGCGCGCAGGGAGCGCCAGTACAACCCGGCGGATGTGGACGCGGTGCAGGCTGACCTGGACCGTCTTATCGTGGCCAGCAAGCGCAACGTGCTCGCACGCCCAAGCCAGATGGTGAAGTGGGAGTCCTAGTTGCTAATCGACGACCACATCCGCCATCTCGTACAACGTCTCCCGCGCCGCCTTGAACGCCTCCGGTGTGGCGGCGAACTCGGCTGCACGCGCAATGGCGGAGTTGAGCAGCGCGATATCCACGGCTGATACGCCAGGGCAAAAGTCCGCCACGATGGTGCGGAATCCGGCGTGGGAGCGTTGCACGTTGTCGTCGGCAAACGCCTCCGGGAAGTTCTTCGCCGCCGCCATGAGTGGGCCGTGGCCACCATGCGCGAAGAGGTCCAGGGTGGCGTCCACGTAGGCGCGGATGCGCTGATGAGGCTCCGGCGGCGCGTTTTTAATCTTGGCCTCGAGTTCGGCGTTCCACTCGTCGGTGGCCGCGATGAGGAGCTGGACCAGCAGGTCGTGTTGGGATTTTGCATACCGGTACACGCTGGGTCGCGCGAGACCGACCGCGGCAGCCACCTCCGCCAGGGTGGGCACCTTGCCGTGGTTTTCGACGATGAGGCGCTCGGCGGCGTCAAGCACCGCGCGGTGTTGTACGGCGCGGTGCTCGGCGACGGTGTCCTCAGTAATCTTCGGCATGCCCCTGAGTCTACGGAGTGGTTATTTCGTTTCGGCGAGACATGTTTCCGCCGACTATCTCGCAGAATTTCAAAGTGCAAAGTGAAACCGTTTCAAAATGCAAAGCAGAACCGTTTCAAAACGCAAAGTGAAACCGTTTCAAAGTGCAAAACGCGCAGGTAGTCGGCTATGGTTTTTGCATGTCGAACTCATACATTCCAAGGCTTGCAGATGGCCAACTCGAAAGCGCTCTTCGTCGCCAAGGTGGAGTGCTCATTCAAGGGCCGAAGGGCTGCGGGAAAACGGAAACCGCGAGCCGGCAAGCGGGGAGTGTCTTGAATGTTGAAACTGATCCGAGCGTCCCGCTGGCGATGGCGACCGACCCGCGCGTACTGCTCGAAGGTGGCACCCCTCGCCTCGTCGACGAGTGGCAATTGCAACCGCGTCTTTGGGATTTTGCGCGGCACGAGATTGATTCTCGTAAGGCGAAGGGACAGTTCATCTTCACGGGTTCCACCGCTCCGGGAGTGGACGCAACCCGCCATTCTGGTGCTGGAAGATTTGCGCGCCTAATGATGTCGACGATGACCCTGTTCGAGTCGGGAGAGTCGGACGGTTCCGCTTCCCTCAGTGAGATTGCTGCGGGCAATGCGCCTGATTTTGTAACCCCCGCCTTGACGCTGGCGGAACTTGCTGAGCGAATGTGTCGCGGAGGCCTTCCTTACAACGCGGATCTTTCCTTGGATGACGCGATGCAAAACGTCCGTGATTACGTGCAGACGGTCGCCGATGTGGATATCCACACTGTGGGTGAAGTCTCGCGAGACTCGGAGCGTGTGCGCAGAATGATGCATTCCATCTCTCGCGCGGTTGCTACCGAAATTGAAGTTCAAACTATCGCCACGGACGCGGATGTCACTCGTGAAACCGCACGTGATTATCTCGACGCGTTATCCCGGATCTTTATTTCGGTGGATCAGCCAGCGTGGTCTACGCACCTTCGGTCGAAAGCAACCTTGCGCAAGTCACCCAAGCGTCACCTTGCGGACCCGTCCTTTGCGATGGCTGCGCTTGAGCGCGGTCCTCAGCAACTGTTGCAGGATCCGCGTTACTTTGGGCAGCTTTTCGAGTCGCTCGTTTTCCACGAGCTTCGAGCGCTGACTGGCAAGACGGTGTACCACGCTCGGCTAAACACGAAGCTTGAGGTTGATGCGGTGGTGAACTACGAAGGCGTCGACATCCTGGTTGAGGTCAAACTTGGGTACACGCCGGAAATTCTCGATCACGCGGCAGACACCCTTAAGAGGTTTGACGAACAGCTTGAACAGCACACCGTGTTGCTCGTTGTCACCTCTGGTGGGCCTGCACACCGTCGAGCGGACGGTGTGGTGGTTGTGCCGATCGGGGCGCTAGGCCCGTAGCCGAACCACCTACCGGCCGTCGCCGAACTCGCGCTTGAAGTTGTCGTCCCAGTCCACCTCGGGTTGGGAGTCGAAGTAGTGCTGCTCCAGGTTGGGTGCGTCGTTGCTGCCTTGAACACCCATGATCAGGAACACGGCACCGGCGATGGCGCCGAAGATGCCAACGAACACGGCGGTTGCGCCGGAAAGGAACGAAAAGGACAGCACACAGATGGCGATGAGGATTGCGCCGATGGTGTAGTTGCGGGCGGGCGTGCCGGGGGTGCGGTGTTCATTGGGGGCGCCGAGTGGCGAGCGATCAACCGAGTTTCCCCCGAGAAATCCGCCACCCTGTCCGCCGCCAGTTCCACTCCGGTCTCCAGATCCCCCGATGGGGAGGCCGTCGGCGTCGTAGTCGCCGTTGTAGTTGTAAGGCTTCATGGCGAAGAGCCTACGGGAGTTGGCCGGTGAGGCGGTCGAGTCGGGCTTTGCTGGGGCCGTCGAGGCCAGTGATGGTGACGGTTTTGCCGCGGTTGTGGAACTTCTGGGTGATGGAGCCGAGGGTGGCCACGGTGGAGGCGTCCCAGATTTCGGCGTGGCTGAGATCGATGATGATGTGGTCGGCGTCGTCGGCGTAGTCGAAGGCGTAGACCAGGTCGTTGCTGGATGCCCAGAAGAGTTGGCCGTGGATGCGGTAGGTGCGGGTGTCGATGCGGCCGTCGCCATCAGTGTCGAGCTCCGCCACCTTCTCTACCGACGCGAGGTGGGCGACGCGGCGGGCAAACATGATCATGGCGGTGACCACGCCGAGCACCACGCCGACGGCGAGGTTGCTGGTGATCAAGGTGGCGGCAACGGTGACCACCATGACGATGGTTTCGGACACCGGCATGAGTTTGAGGGTGCGCGGGTGGATGGAGTGCCAGTCGATCGTGCCAAGGGAGACGACGATCATGATGGCGACGAGCGCGGCCATCGGGATGATGCCCACAACATCGCCGAACGCCAGCAAGAGAACCAGCAGGAACACGCCTGCGAGCAGGGTGGACAGGCGGGTGCGGGCGCCGGCTTCGCGGGAGTTGATCAGGGTTTGGCCGATCATGGCGCAGCCACCCATGCCGCCGAAGAGGCCGGTGACGATGTTGGCCACGCCCTGGCCCCAGGATTCGCGGGTTTTGTCGGAGTGGGTGTCGGTGATGTCGTCGACAAGTTTTGCGGTCATGAGCGATTCCAACAGGCCCACGATTGCCATAGCCAGCGCGTACGGCGCGATGATCTGGAACGTCTCCCACGTCAGCGGCACGTGCGGGATCATCATGGCGGGGAAGGAGCGGGGTAGTTCGCCCATGTCGGAGACGGTGGGCACGGTGATGTCAGCGATGACGACCACGGTGGTCAGCACCGCGATGGTAACCAGCGGGGCGGGGACCGCGTTGGTGATTTTCGGCCAGAACACCATGATGAGCAGGCCGGCGGCGGTGAGCGCGTAGACGGGCCAGGCGACGTCGATAAGGTGCTGCATCTGCGCAGCGAAGATGAGGATGCCGAGGGCGTTGACAAAACCAACCATGACCGAACGCGGGATGAAGCGCTGCAGTTTCGCCACGCCGAGTGCCGCCAGGATGATTTGGAACACGCCGGCGAGCAGCACGGTGGCGATGAAGTAGTCCATGCCGTACTCGCGCGAGACGGGTGCGATGACGAGGGCGACTGCGCCGGTTGCGGCGGAGATCATCGCCGGCCGCCCGCCGGTAAACGCGATGGTCACAGCCATGGTGACGGAGGCGAACAGGCCGACGGCGGGGTCGACGCCGGCGAGGATCGAAAACGCGATGGCCTCGGGGATCAGGGCGAGTGCGACGGTGAGCCCGGCAAGTACTTCACGACGAAGCCGCGTCCCCGAAGAAAACGCATAACGAAACGACGCAACCACCCCGGTCGGGGCGTGCTCGAGAGATACAGACATGCCTGTGCTTTCCGTTCGCTTTCCGTTCGCTTTCCGTTCAAAAACGTTGTGACAACCGTGGCAACCGTAGCCCACGGCGCCGACATCGGCCGACACCCCGCGAGCCACAGCGGGAGATTCGGCGCCCAGCGATTACGCTTAACTCCGACTGCCCACAATAGAAAGTGAGAGCTGTGGAAACGAGCAACAACCTCGCGGTGGACACGCTTGCGCGTGTGCTGATGCCGAAGAAGGGCGAGCCGCACGACGTGCGTATGCTGTACCTGATCGAGCAGGAGCAGAACAAGCAGCGCCTGCGCTGGTCGGACCGGACGAGTTTTGAGGTTCCGGCGGGCAACGAGGTTTCCTTCGAGACCTATTTCAATGCGTTCCCGGCGAGCTACTGGCGCCGCTGGTCGCAGCTGGACACCGTCGTCCTGGCGATGACGGTTCAAGGCCGCGCGACGATTTCGGTGTACCGCTCGAAGTACGACGGCACCCGCATCAGCGTGACCAACGTGGACGCGACCGGCTACACGGAGATCCCGTTGAAGCTGGGCAATTTCGAGGACGGCGGCTGGCTGTGGTTCGACATCACCGCCGAGGAGGACACGCGCATCAGCGATGCGGCGTGGTGCTCCCCGCAGGAGCCGCAAGAGCAAGTGCTTGACGACGGCACCGTGGTCCCACCCCAACCCAAACAGGTCGCCGTTGGCATCCCCACGTTTAACCGTCCCCGGGATGCGGTCAACGCGTTGCATGCGTTGGCTGAGGACCCGTACGTGGAGGCGTCGATTAGCAATGTGCTCATGCCCGACCAGGGCAACCAGCACCCGGCGGACGAGCCGGACTTCGCCGAAGCGGAGAAGAATCTCGGTGGCAAACTGCAAATTTTCCACCAGGGCAACCTGGGCGGCTCCGGCGGCTACTCGCGCATCATGTACGAGGCGCTCAACAGCACCGACGCTCCGTTCATCCTGTACATGGACGACGACATCGCCATCGAGCCGGACTCCATCGTGCGCTCCGTGCAGGCCGCACGCTACGCCAAGCAGCCGATCCTGGTCGGCGGCCAGATGCTCAACCTGCAGGACCGGAGCCAGCTGCGCACAACCGGCGAGACCGTCGACCCGAACATCTTCATGTTCTCCGCCGCCAAGCACGCCGTGTACGACCACGACTTTGCCAAGTACCCACTCGGCTACGTGGGCACTGAGGAAGAGGATCTGGATCCGCGTAAGACCACCTCGCGCCCGCTGCACCGCCGCATCGACGTGGACTACAACGGCTGGTGGATGAACCTGTTCCCGCGCGTCGTCGCAGAGAAGATGGGCCTGCCGCTGCCCCTGTTTATTAAGTGGGACGACAACGAGTACGCCCTGCGCGCCAAGGAAGCGGGCTTCCCAACCGTCACCTGGCCGGGCGTTGCCATCTGGCACATGGCCTGGGCCGACAAGGACGACGCCATCGACTGGCAGGCCTACTTCCACATGCGCAACCGCCTCATCGTCGCCTCCATCTACGGACCGGACAACCCCGAGGCGATGCTGAAGAACATGCAGAAGTCCACGGCGAAGCACTACTTCTGCATGGAGTACTCCACCATCGCCATCCAAAACGAGGCAATGCGTGACTTCCTGAAGGGCCCGGACCAACTCTTCGACATCCTCGAATCCTCGTTGCCGCGCATCCAGAAGATCCGCAGCGAGTACTCCGACGCGCAGGTCCTGCCGTCCGCGACCGAACTGCCCGCACCCACCGGCGCGCCGGGTGTGCCGACCAACAAAATGGGCGGCCGCCTGGCCAAGGTGAAGAAGATCCCGTGGGCCGTCAAGGCGCTGCTGCACCTGCGTAAGGACGAAGACCGCGCCCACTGGGATGCCCCGCAGCTGAACCTCACCGCGGAGGAAGCCCGCTGGTACACCCTGGCACGCGTGGACTCGGCAACCGTGTCCACCGCCGGCGGCACCGGCGTGGCCTTCCGCAAGCGCGACAAGGCCCTCGCCGACAAACTTGTTGAAGAGCAAAAGCAGCTGCGCGCCGACATCAAGCAGCGCTGGCCGGAACTCAAGCGCATCTACCGTGACGCGCGCGAAGACCTCACCAGCCACGACAACTGGGGGAAGGTGTTCGATGCCCAGTAAGGAAACAGACCTGCTCGTCGCCATCCAGGACGCGCTGTATTCTCCCGCCACCGCCAAAGGCGCCCGTGTGCTCTCATACTTCGGTGAGCACGACCTGGGCTGGCTAGGCGTTGCGATGGCTGGCGCCATCGCAACGAGCATCGGGGACGTCGATAAGCAACGGCGCTCAAAGTGGCTCGCACTGGGCGTTGGCACCTTCGCCGCGCACGCCGCAACCGTGGTGCTCAAACGCATCGTGCGACGCCCACGCCCGAACGACCCGCGGGTGAAGATCGGAGTGGGAACGCCCTCCCAACTGTCGTTCCCGTCCTCGCACGCTGCGAACACGGGTGCCGCCGCCGCGCACCTGGCCAACATCACCGGAAAGAAGTGGCCGTGGCTGCTGGTGCCCGTAATGATGCTGTCGCGTAACGTGCTCGGCGTCCATTACCCGACCGACACCCTCGCCGGCGCACTGCTCGGCGCAGGGACGGCGAAGGCCGTGATTGAAGCGGAGAAGAGGATTTAAGTGGCACACACGCAAGAACCTATCGACGAGCCGCTGCTGAAGTCTGAACCCCACACCTCAGGTGTGGACCAGGTGATGAAGAAAACCCCACCGAAGAACCTCGTCGACGCGATGATCAAGGGGCTGCGCCCCAAGCAGTGGGTGAAAAACGTCCTCGTGCTGGCGGCACCGTTGGCTGCCGGCGCGGAAGCGTTCACCCGCCACACCGTGGTGGACATCCTGCTGGCGTTCATCGTGTTTTGCTTCGGTGCGTCCTCGATCTACCTGATCAACGACGCCCGCGACGTCGAATCGGACCGCCGCCACCCGACGAAGCGTTTCCGCCCGATCGCCTCCGGCATGCTGCCGATCAACCTGGCATACATCATGGCGGCGGTGCTCATCGCCGCAGCGCTTGGCCTGTCGCTGCTGGCCACCGACGGCGCTGCACTGGCCTGGGTCATCGGTATTTATATTGCGCTGCAGCTGGGCTACTGCTTCGGCTGGAAGCACATCCCGGTGATTGACATCGCCCTGGTGTCCTCCGGCTTCATGCTGCGCACCATGGCCGGCGGTGTCGCTGCCGACATCGAGCTGTCGCAGTGGTTCCTGCTGGTCGCCGCGTTCGGTTCCTTGTTCATGGCTTCCGGCAAGCGCTATGCAGAACTGCTGCTGGTCAAGGAAACCGGCGCGGAGATCCGCCGCTCGCTGCAGGGCTACACCGAAACCTACCTGCGCTTCGTCTGGACCCTGTCCGCCACCGCCGTGGTCATGTCCTACGCACTGTGGGGCTTCCAGCTTTCCAACTCCGTCGAGGGCACCGCCGCCATCTGGTACCAGGTGTCCATGGTGCCGTTCGTGATCGCGATCCTGCGCTACGCCTCCGTGGTCGACGGTGGTCAGGGTGGTGCACCCGACGAGATCGCCCTCGAGGACCGAGTGCTGCAGCTTCTCGCCGCAGCTTGGATCTTCTGCATCGTCATGGCCGTCTATGTCGTACCAAACTTAGGTTGGTAGGCAGAAACGCAGTAACATCTGCGCAATGACCAAAAACGCCCGTATCTCCGCGCTCGCCGCAGCCGTGGTGGCGGGCGTTGCCGCATTCTGGGGCGGTTGGACCCGCCGCTGGATGTCCGACGACGGCCTGATCGTCCTGCGCACCGTGCGCAACCTGCTGGCCGGCAACGGTCCCGTGTTCAACGCCGGCGAGCGCGTCGAGGCCAACACCTCCACCCTGTGGCAGTACCTGATCACGCTGTTCGGGTGGCTCACGGATGCGCGCCTGGAAAGCATCGCCATGTGGCTGGCGCTGCTGTGCACCGCCGCAGCCGCCGCTACCGCCGCGTACGCCTCCGGCAAGTTCTGGGGCAGGGTCGGCCCCGTCATCCCGTTCGGCATCATCATCTATATTGCGCTGCCGCCCGCGCGCGACTTTGCCACCTCCGGGCTCGAGTGGGGCATGTCGCTGCTGTGGATCGCCATCTGGTGGGCGGCACTCGTCGCCTGGGCCGAGGACCCGGTCAAGCGCCGCGCGCCCTACGCCGGCTACTTCCTCGCGTTCTGGTCCGGCCTGTCCTGGCTGGTCCGCCCCGAACTCGCGCTCTACGGCGGGGTGGCAGGCATCATGCTCATCGCGTTTAGCCCCCGCAAAACGCTAGGCATCCTCGCCGTAGCGCTGCCGGTTCCCGCCGGCTACCAACTGTTCCGCATGGGCTACTACGGCCTGATCACCCCGCACACCGCGGTGGCCAAGTCCGCCAGCGGCTCCGAATGGGCCCGCGGCTGGGAGTACTTCGCAGACTTCTTCGGCTACTACTGGCTGGCCATGCCCATCGTCGGCGCTGCCGCGGTGGGGGTGTGGTTGTTGTGGGGTGCGAGGGGGCGTCGATTAGCAATTGTGTGTTTGACCACCGGCGTTGCACTCGCGCACATGCTGTACGTACTGCGCGTCGGCGGCGACTTCATGCACGGCCGCATGTGGCTGCTGCCCCTGTTCGCGCTGCTGCTGCCAGTGATGGCGGTGCCGTACACCAAGGTGACCGCATCAGTGGGCACCGCGCTTGTCGTGTGGGCCAGCGTGATCGTCCTGCGCGCGCATCCCATCGACTGGGAGCCGTACAACAACGGCGAAAAGGAACTCGGCATTGTCGACGAGCGCGACTTCTGGACCATGGCCGTCGGCCGCGACGCCGGCGACCCACCCCTGTACGCCGAAGACTTCCTCGGCTCGAAACTCATGGGGGACTGGAACGAGGCCATCGAGCAAGGCCTCGACGAGGACGCCGCCCAGATCAGCCTGGCCGTCGTGAGCTCTGATCCAACGCGCTACAAGTGGTTTGTGCGCGAGCGCCAGCCCGACGCAACCGACCAGCGCGATCTGGAGCTGACCGCCTACATGGTCAACCTTGGCATGACCAGCATGAACTCGCCGCTGAACACGCGCATCCTGGACACGGTCGGCCTGGCCACCCCGATTGCCGCGCGCATGCCGCGGGTGCCGGACGGGCGCATCGGCCACGACAAGGAACTGGGCCTGGAGTGGCAGGTGGCGGACACGGATGCGGATCTGGACAAGTTGCCGCAGTTCGTCGATAAGCAAAAAGCGCAGGACGCGCGCGAAGCATTGCGTAGCGACGACATCGCCGACCTGCTGGCCACCTCCCGCGAACCCATGAGCTGGGACCGCTTCTGGGCCAACGTCCGCTACTCGTTGGGCCCGGGCCGCACGCTCACGCTTGACGACGACCCCACGCACTACCTCAGTCACACCAGCCCCACCCGACAAATCGCCTGGCCGACCGAGTGAATAGCGGACTATGTTTCGGGTTGGTAACGTGAACGTGTCTTTTGCCTGAAAACACGTCTCGAGGGGAATGCATGAACACTCGAACCTCCGTGCGCCGCAAACTCACCGCGGTGCTGGTCGCGATCCTCAGCGCGATCTCCATCGTGAGCGCGCCACAGGCCGCCGCGGCCAACCGTGACTGGCTGCGCCCCGGCTGCACCTGGGACCGGGTCGGCTACTGGGTCCAGCGCTGCAACGTGTGGTCGGCCGCAATGAACCGCCACATCCCGGTACAGATCCAGCCCGCCCAGCGCGGCGGCAACGCGGGCCTCTACATGCTCGACGGCCTGCGTGCGACGGAGCGCACCAACGCGTGGCTCAACGACGTCAACGCGGCACGCACCTTTGTTAACCACAACATCACCCTCGTGCTGCCAGTGGGTGGACAGTCGTCGTTCTACACCGACTGGAACGCCCCGGCGACCTACGACTTCAACAACCCGGTGACCTACAAGTGGGACACGTTCCTGACCAAGGAGCTGCCGCCGTACCTGCAGCAGCACTTCGGCGTGTCGCCGACGAACAACTCCATCCTCGGCCTGTCCATGGGTGGCACCGCCGCGGTCAACCTGGCTGCGCTGCACCCGAACCAGTTCCGTCAGGTGCTGTCCTACTCGGGCTACCTGGCCACCACCATCCCGGGTGGTCAGACCGCGCTGCGCGCCGCGCTTCTCGACGGCGGCATGTACAACGTCAACGCCATGTGGGGCTCCTCGCTGAACCCGCGCCGCTTTGAAAACGACCCGTTCCTGAACATGGGCAACCTGCGCGGCAAGGACGTGTATGTCTCCGCAGGCTCCGCCGTGCCGGGCCCGGCCGACGAGAAGTACCTGCCGCAGCACCGCGCCTCCGGCATCGCGCTCGAGGGCGTTGCCAACGCGACGACGCGCGCCTGGTCCGCCAAGGCCACCGTGACCGGCGTGAAGCACACTGCCGTGTTCACCCCGACCGGCCTGCACAACTGGGATCAGTTTGGCAGCCAGCTCGAGGCCACCAAGCCGCGCATCCTGAATGTGATGAACGCCTGGTAGTTCCCGGATTTCCAGCCAGGTGAGGGCGCGTGCGGATGTGATCCGCACGCGCCTTTTGTTGTTTATGGAAGTGTTTGCGGAAGTGTTTGCAGTAACGCCCCGCGTGTCGCGCTCGATTAAACCCTCAAGTGAAACTTAAGATTTAGGGCGATACTCTTGTGACACAAGTAGCCCGACGAGGTAGGAGACTCATGCGAGACAACCGGATCACCCCCACCAGGCTCACCGCAGCCCTGCTGCCTGCCGCGCTGGCTCTCACGCTGGCGCCGTCGGCCGCAGTCACCGCCCAAGCACAGTCCTCGGACCTGTCGTCGCTGTCGTCGAACCGCGGCATCTCCGACGGCCTGCGCCCGTCCGACCCGCCAAAGCGCACTCCGATCGAGGTGGAGAAGAACCCCGAGATCCCCGGCCTGCCGGAGGGCGTGAAGGTGGACCGCATCGAGTGGATCACCAGCCGTCGCGTAGCCGTGTTTATCAAGTCCGCGGCCATGCCGAAGGAACTCATCCAGGTGCAGATCCTGCTGGCACGCGACTGGCACTCCAACCCGACCACGAAGTTCCCGGAAGTGTGGGCGCTCGACGGCCTGCGCGCGCGTGACGACGAAAACGGCTGGACCATCGAAACCAACATCGAGCAGTTCTACGCCGACAAGAACGTCAACGTCATCCTCCCGGTCGGCGGCGAGTCCTCCTTCTACTCCGACTGGCAGCGGGAGAACAACGGCAAGCACTACAAGTGGGAGACGTTCCTGACCAAGGAGCTCGTCCCGGTGCTGAACAACGAGTTCCGCTCCAACGGCAAGCGCGCCGTCGTCGGCCTGTCCATGGGTGGTACCGCCGCAGTCAACCTGGCTGAGCGCAACCCGCACCTGTTTAACTTCGTCGGCTCGTTCTCCGGCTACCTGGACACCACGACCACCGGCATGCCGTCCGCGATCAAGGCCGCGCAGCTGGATGCCGGCGGCTACAGCGCCGAGGCCATGTGGGGCCCGCTGGGCTCCCAGGACTGGATCGACCACGACCCGAAGCTGGGCATTGAAAACCTGAAGGACATGACGGTGTACGTCTCCTCCGGTTCGGGCCGCGACGACTACGGCAACGCCGAATCCGTGGCCAAGGGCCGCGCGAACGCCGCCGGCATGGGCCTGGAGGTCATCTCCCGCCTGTCCACCCAGACGTTCGTGGACTACGCCTCGCGTACCTCCGTCAAGCCGATCGTGCGCTTCCGCCCCTCCGGCGTGCACTCGTGGGAGTACTGGCAGTTCGAGATGGCACAGGCATGGCCGTACATCGCTAACGCCCTCGACGTGCCGGAGGCTGACCGTGGCTCCAAGTGCAACCCGATCGGTGCGATCGCAGAAGAGACCAAGTCCGGCGTCATCGGCACCTGTGTCAACGACGAGTACAACGCGGGCAAGGACGGCAAGGGCAAGGCCCAGGACTTCCGCGGCGGTACTGCGTTCTGGTCCCCGAACACCGGCGCGCACGCCCTGTACGGCGCAATCCTGGCCAAGTACAACGCGCTCGGCGGCGCCGCTGGCTGGCTCGGCTTCCCCACCACCGGCGAGCTCCAGGCACCAGACGGACAGGGCCGCTTCGTCCACTTCGAAAACGGCTCCGTCTACTGGACCGCGAACACCGGCGCCTACGCCATCCCGGGCGACATGTTCAAGGCATGGGGTGCCAACGGCTACGAGACCGGCGACCTGAAGTACCCGGTCGCCGAGGCCAACAAGGTCGGCGACGGCTACGTGCAGAAGTTCCAGGGCGGCTACCTCACCCGCAACCCGGACGGCAAGCACTACATCGTCCACGGTGCGATCGGCGAGAAGTACGGCGAGATCGGCACCGCCACCTCCGAGCTCGGCTACCCGAAGTCCAATGAGATCGCCATCAAGGGCGGCTTCTTCCAGGAGTTCGAGCACGGCAACATCTACTGGTCCGCTGCCACCGGCGCCCACACGATTCTCAAGGGCGACATCTTCAACGAGTGGGGCAAGCGTGGCTACGAGCAGGGCGAGCTCGGCTGGCCTGTGAAGGACATGGCGAAGATCCCGGCTGGCGGTCTGACCATCGACTTCCAGCACGGCACGGTTGAGCAGGTCAACGGCGTGGTCAACGTAAGGAAGAAGTAATGCGCAAATTCGCCCTTTGCTTGACGACGATCACCTGCACCGCCGCCCTCACCGCCTGCGGTGGAGCCACCGTGGACTCCGAGGACGTCACCGAAACTGCGGCCACCTCAGCCACGGAAACGGCCACCTCGGCCACTGAGTCGGGTACCGCGTCCGCGACGGAATCCGCGACGGCGTCGTCGGCTGCGGCGCCGGGGTCGTCGTCACGCAATGGCGCCGGCGACCAACCCGCACGGGAAGTGGAAACCGTGCCCACCCAGGTGCCTTCATACGCGCCGGAGGAGCAGGCGTTTCTGGATCACCTCAGGCAAAACGGGGTGAACGTCGACGGTCTTGAAGACCAACTCACAGCAACCGGGTTTACCGTGTGCGACGACGATACGATCACCCGCGACGCTGTCGCTGGGCAACTGGTCGAACAGCGCCGCACCGACATGGACGCAGGCACCGTAGCGACCCTGCTCAGCGACACCGCTCGCGCCAACCTGTGCGGCTAACCCCGCACGTGTAAGGAGTTTTCATGCGCCGATCGCGCAACGTTGTCGTCGTCGCTGCCGTGATTGTGGTGCTTGCGCTTATCGGCCTAGGTATCTACCAGTGGCGCACCACCACCGACAGCGACCTGCCGTCGGCGAGCAAGCCGCCAGAGTCGAGCGCGCCCGAGCGTGTCGACGAGCCCGACTGGTGCCCCGCCGTCGAAGTCATCTCCGTACCGGGCACCTGGGAATCCGCAGCGGACGACGACCCGTTCAACCCCCAGGCCAACCCGGCCAGCTTCATGCTGTCCATCACGCGCCCGCTGCAGGAGATGTACGACATCAACCACGTGCGCGTGTTCACCGTCCCGTACACCGCCCAGTTCCGCAACATCCAAACCGCCCGCGGCCGCGCCGAGATGACCTACGACGACTCCCGCGCCGAGGGCACCGCGAAACTGCGAGGCGAACTGGACTTCGTGGCGCGCACCTGCTCGTCGACAAAGTTCATCATTGCGGGCTTTTCGCAGGGTGCGGTGATTGTGGGGGACGTGGCGTCGTCGATAGGCAATAGCGAGGGTCCGATCAACCCGGACCGTCTGCTCGGCGCGATGATGATCGCCGACGGACGCCGAGAAAACGGCGTGGGCATCAACCCCGGCGCCGAAGTGCACGGCACCGGCGCGGAGATCGTCCTGCAGCCGCTGCAGCGCGTCGCCGACGCCGTCACCCCCGGCGCCACCATGACCGGACCACGCCCCGGCGGCTTCGGTCTCGTGGAGGACCGTGCCTACGAAATCTGCGCGCCGAACGACACCGTTTGCGACGCCCCACTGGGTGTAGGCAACGCGATCGAACGCGCAAACGCACTCATTTCGGCTAACGGCAATCATGCACTATATGCCACAAATCCGGACGTGATTCCGGGCTCGACAGTGCCCGAGTGGGCTGTCAATTGGGTCCGTGACGTGGTAGAGAGTTTGTAACTCGAATACAGGTGTAAAACAAGGAGTTTTTCGATGGACCTTCAGCAACTGACCGCCCAATTCATCGGCCCCGACGGCAACATCGCCCTGCCAGAACACTTCACCCTGCCCCGCCTCACCGAAATGCTCCACCAGGCCCACCTGCAGGCCGGCGGCGGCGACGCGATCAACGTCCGCGCGTGGGACTTTTCCACCGACCCAGCTGGTGTGGAAACAACGTTCACCCGCTCCGAGGTCAACACCCGCATCAAGGCCGTCGCAGCACGCCTCGCCCAGGTCGGCGAGCCGGGCGCACGCGTCGCGCTGATGGCGCCGAACTCCGCCGAGTACGTCTTCGGCTTCATGGGCGCGCTCTACGCCGGCCAGGTGCCGGTGCCGCTGTACGACCCGACCGAGCCGGGCCACGAGGGCCACCTGCGCGCAGTGCTTGGCGACGCCGGCGTCCAGATCGTGCTCACCAACTCCGCCGCCGCCCCCGCCGTGCGCCGCTACTTCGCCGACCTGCCCGGCACCGAGCGTCCCCGCGTCATCGCCGTGGACTCCCTGCCGGACACGCTCGCCGAGTCCTACCAGCCAATCCCGCCGGTGCCGGGCGAGGACACCGCGAACCAGATCTGCTTCCTGCAGTACACCTCCGGCTCCACCCGCAACCCGGCAGGCGTGATGATCACCAACGAGGCGCTGGTCACCGACGTTCTGCAGATCAACGACGCGGTGAAGTTCGAAACGCCGATGCGCATCCCGACCTGGCTGCCGCTGCACCACGACATGGGCATGATCGTGGCCATGCTCGGCGTCGTGCTGGGCCAGGAGATTGAGATCTTCGCCCCGCGCGACTTCATCCAGCAGCCGAAGCGTTGGGTGGAGCGCCTGTCGCGTCGCGACGACGACCTCGCCGACATCCACGTCTACACCGTGATCCCCAACTTCGCGCTGGACCTCGCCGCCCGCTACGCCGCGCCGGAATCTGCGGACCAGTACGACTTCTCCGCCGTGGAGTGCATCATCATTGGCTCCGAGCCGGTTACCCGCGCGGGCGTGACCGCGTTTATCGACGCGTTCAGCGCCTCCGGGCTCGACCGCTCCGTGCTGCGCCCGTCCTACGGCCTGGCCGAGACCACCCTGCTGGTGTCCGCCGACCGCACCGATGAGCGCCCGAAGTTCATCGAGTTCGACCGCGACGCACTCGCAGAGGGCAAGGCCGTCCCGGCGGAAGGCGGCGTGGCTACCGCGTCGAACGGCCAGCCGGTGAACTGGATGCACTTCGCCATCGTCGACCCGGAGACCCGCAACGAGGTCGAAGACGGCACCATCGGCGAAATCTGGGTCCACGGCAAAAACGTCGCCGCCGGCTACCTCGACCGCCCGGAAGAGACCGCCGCGACGTTCCACAACACCATCGGCGAAACCATCCAGGACGGCATGCCGAAGGACAACTGGTGCGCCACCGGCGACCTGGGCACCATGCTCGACGGCCACCTGTACATCACCGGCCGCGTCAAGGACCTCGTGGTCGTGGCGGGACGCAACCACTACCCGCAGGACATCGAAGCCACCGTCATGGAGGCCACCGACCACGTGCGCAAGGACTCCGTCGCCGCATTCGCAGTGCCTGGCGACGACGTCGAGCGCCTCATCATCATGGTCGAACGCGCCGACAACGCCTCCGCCGACGGCGACGCAGCCGCCATCGACGCCATCCGCTCCGCCGTCACCGCCAAGCACGGCATCGCCCCGGAGGTCGTCGAGTTCTACGGTCCGGGCGAGATCGCACGCTCCTCGGCAGGCAAGATCGCCCGCCGCGTCAACGCGAAACGATTCACCGATCGCGAACACGCTGCAACGCAGTAACAAAACCCCGCCGGTGGGCGATAGTCTGAGCTGTTATGAACGAGCATGATCTGATTCAGTGGCTCACCAGCTGGGTTGAGCGCGCCACCGGCGTAGATAACGTCGACCCGACCACGCCGCTGGAGACCTACGGCCTCGCATCCCGCGACGCCGTGATCCTCTCCGGCGAACTGGAAACGCTCCTCGGCCGCCGCGTCGACCCGACCATCGCCTACCAGTACCCGACCGTCGCTGCGATCGCCGCGGCGCTGACGGCGGTGAAGGGGGAGGGGCCGGTGAGGCGTCGTCGTCAAGCAACTGCGACCCCTGGCACCCACGACATTGCCATCATCGGCTCCGCCGGCCGCTTCCCAGGCGCCAAAAACAACGCCGAATTCTGGCAAATGCTCATCGAAGGCCGCTCCGCCACCGGCCCACTTCCCGCACCACGCTGGAATGAATACCTCGGCGACCCCGTCGTCCGCACCAAAATGTCGGAAGAAAACACCGACGGCGGCTACATGGACGGCATCGCCTCCTTCGACCACGAATTCTTCGGCGTCTCCCCACTCGAGGCCCAAAACATGGACCCGCAGCAACGCATCATGCTCGAAGTTGCGTGGGAAGCCCTCGAAGACGCAGGCCTCGCACCCAGCAAGCTGCGCGGCGAACCCGTCGGCGTGTTCGTTGGCTCGTCCAACAACGACTACGGCATGCTCATCGTCGCCGACCCAGCCGAGGCGCACCCGTACGCGCTGACCGGCGCATCCTCCGCGGTCATCCCGAACCGCATCTCTTATGCCTACGACTTCCGCGGCCCGTCCATGAACGTGGACACCGCCTGCTCCTCGTCGCTGGTGTCGGTGCACCACGCGGTGCGCGCGCTTCGCGACGGCGAAGCCGACGTCGCCCTAGCCGGCGGCGTGAACATCCTGGCCAACCCGTTTGCCTCGCTTGCGTTTTCGGAGTTGGGCGTGATCTCGCCGACCGGGCGCATCCACGCGTTTTCCGACGACGCCGACGGCATCGTCCGCGCCGACGCCGCAGGCTTCATCGTGCTCAAGCGTGTCGACGACGCCATCGCCGACGGCGACAACATCATCGCCGTGATCAAGGGCTCGGCCACCAACTCCGACGGCCACTCCAACGGCCTGACCGCCCCCAACCCGGACGCCCAGGTAGACGTGCTGCGCCGCGCCTACGACGACGCCGGCGTGGATCCGCTGCAGGTCGACGTGGTCGAAGCCCACGGCACCGGCACCATCCTCGGCGACCCGATCGAGGCCACCGCACTCGGCGAGGTCCTCGGCCGTGGCCGCGACGCTGGCTCGCCGCTACTGCTGGGCTCCGCGAAGTCCAACATCGGTCACTCCGAATCCGCCGCCGGCGTCGTCGCGCTGATCAAGGTGATCGAGGCGCTCAAGCACGACACGATTCCGGAGTCCATTAACTTCACCGCCCCAAACCGCTACGTCGACTTCGACACCGAGCGCATCGAGGTCGTCCAGGACCCGCGCGAGTGGCCGCGCTACTCCGGCCGCCGCATCGCCGGCGTGTCCGGCTTCGGCTTCGGCGGCACCAACGCGCACGTGGTCGTCGCAGACTTCGACCCGGCCGACTACGACACCCAGGCACCCGAAACCGAGCCCTCCTTCGAGGGCGTGGCTGCGGCGGCGTTGCCGGTGTCGGGCCTGCTGCCATCTCGTCGCAAGGAAGCTGCCGGCGCGCTCGCCGACTTCCTCGAAGGCCGCCCCGACACCGACCTCATCCCGGTGGCGCGCTCCCTGGACAAGCGCAACCACGGCCGCTCCGCCGCCGTCGTCCAGGCCACTACCACCGAAGACGCCGTCAAGCGCCTGCGCCAGGTCGCTGCCGGCAAGATCGGCCCCGGCATCGCATCCGCCGACGCACCGACCCCCATGGGCCCCGTCTTCGTCTACTCTGGCTTCGGCTCCCAGCACCGCAAGATGGCCAAGGAACTCATCGCCCGCTCGCCGCTGTTCGCCCGCCGCATGCGCGAACTCGACGAGATGGTCAAGTTCCAGGCCGGCTGGTCGATGCTCGAGATCATTGATAACGACGAACTGACCTACGACACCGAAACCGGCCAGGTCACCATCACCGCCATCCAAATCGCGCAGACCGACCTGCTGGCCTCCGCCGGCATCACCCCGGCCGCCACCATGGGCATGTCCATGGGCGAGATTGCCGCAGCCTACGGCGCCGGCGGGCTTACCGACGAGGACTGCATCCTCATCGCCACCGCCCGCGCCCGCCTCATGGGCGAGGGTGAAGAAATGATCGCCGGCACCGACCAAGAAGGCGCGATGGCGGTTGTGGAGTTGTCGCGCGAGGAGCTGGCGGAGTTCGTCGATAAGCATGAGCAGGCTGCAGGCGTTGAGCCAGCCGTCTACGCGGGCCCCGGCATGACCACCGTCGGCGGGCCGTCGAAGGCCGTCGACTACATCGTCGAGGCACTCACCGCTGAGGAGAAGTTCGCCCGCAAACTCAACGTGCGCGGCGCCGGCCACACCAGCGCGCTTGACCCGATCATGGGCGAGCTCGCCGGCGAAATCGCAGGCATCACCCCGCGCCCGCTCACGGTGCCACTGTTTACCTCCGTCGACCGCGGCGAGGTTTACCAGCCCGGCCAGACCATCCACGACGACGCCTACTTCCTGCGCATGACCCGCCAGCCGGTCTACTTCCAGGACGCCACCGAAGCCGCGTTTGCCGCCGGCCACACCACGCTTGTGGAGATCACCCCGAACCCGGTTGCACTGATGGGCATGATGAACACCGCGTTCGCCGCCGGCCAGCCGGATGCGCAGCTGCTGTTCACCACCAAGCGCAAGGTCGACGAGCTCGAGTCGCTTGTGGACCTCGCCGCGAAGCTCTACGTCGGCGGCATGCCAGTGAACTTCGGCGCCTTCTACGGCACAGGCAAGGTCATCGACGCGCCGAAGATGGCGTTCAAGCAGGTGGATCATTGGACGCCGGCAAGGCCGTCGTCGGCAAGCACATCGCTTTTGGGCTCCCGTGTGACGCTGCCGAGCGGCGAGGTTGCGTTCGCGACCGCCGCCGACCAGGTCTTCAGCCCGCACCAACTCATCGAGGCCGCCGCGGCTGAGGTGGCCGAGGGCGCGCGTGTCGTCGCTACGGAAGAGCACGGCTACCTGCCCGCTGACGGCGAAGTGACCACCGTGGTGGCGTCCTCGCTCGGCGGCGTGTCCGTCAAGGTGTACGACGGGTCCGTGCTGGTTGCGGAGGGTTTTGCCTCCACCATCGACCGCGCCCCGGTTCAGGGCGTCATGGAGCCCACGCGTATCGACGACACCACCCCGTCCGCCGACGTCGCCGACACCGACGACGATGTCGACGCCGTGCGCTGGGACCCGACCTCCGGCGAGACTGTCGCCGAGCGCCTGCGTGGCATCGTGTCCGAATCCATGGGCTACGACCCCGAGGACCTGCCCGACGAGCTGCCGCTGATCGACCTCGGCCTCGACTCCCTGATGGGCATGCGCATTAAGAACCGCGTGGAAAACGACTTCCAGATCCCGCCGCTGCAGGTGCAAACGCTTCGCGACGCCTCCGTCGCCGATGTCATCCGCATCGTCGAAGACGCCGTCGCGGGCCGCACCGATGCGCCTCAGCCGATGGCTGTCAACGACGAGGCGCGCGACCCGGCCGCAGCTGCCGAAAAGACCCAGGGCGTCGGCGTTGCCCCGCGCGACGCCTCCGAGCGCATGGTGTTCGGCGCCTGGGCGAAGTACGCCGGTGCGGCGGCTGCTGGTGTGACGTCGGAGTTGCCGCAGATTAGCAACGAGCAGGCGGGAGAGATCGCCGCGCACCTGACCGAGCGCTCCGGCATCGAGGTCACCGCCGAGGATGTGCTGGGCGCCGAGACGCTCGAACCGCTTGCGAACAAGGTCCGCGAGGGTCTGGAGACCCCGGTCGACGGCAACATCCGCGTCTTCCGAGATGGCGACGCCGCCAAGAACCCTGTCTTTATTTTCCACCCGGCGGGCGGGTCGTCGTCGGTGTACGCGCCGCTGGCCCGCCGCCTGAATAAGGACGTCCCGGTCTACGGCGTCGAACGCCTGGAGGGCTCCCTGCAGGAGCGTGCTGCCGAGTACGTCAAGGACATCGAGCGCATCGCAGGCGAGCGCAAGGTCATCCTCGCCGGCTGGTCCTTCGGTGGCGCCCTGGCCTACGAGGTCGCATCCCAGTTGGGCAACGACAAGATCGACTACATCGCGCTGTTGGACACCCCCCAGCCGTCCGAGCCGATTCCCGACACCCTTGAGGAGACCAAGGCACGTTGGGGCCGCTACGCCGCCTTTGCCAAGGAGACCTATGGCCTGGACTTCGAGGTGCCCTACGAGCTGCTCGAAACCGCCGGCGAAGAAGCGCTGCTGACCATGCTCACCGAGTTCCTGGCCAGCACCGACGCCTCCGAGCACGGCCTGGCCGCCGGCGTCCTGGAGCACCAGCGCGCGTCGTTTGTGGACAACCAGATCCTCAACCACCTCGACTTCACCCGCTGGGCCGACGTCGACGTGCCGGTGTTGCTGTTCCGCGCCGAACGCATGCACGACGGCGCCATCCAGCTCGAGCCGAACTACGCCCACATTGACGAGGACGGCGGCTGGGGCGCTATCGTGAGCGACTTGACCATCGTCCACCTGCCCGGTGACCACTTGGCGGTTGTGGACGAGCCGGCGGTGGGCATCGTCGGTAAGCATATGAACGCATGGATCGAAGGGAAGCGATGAGTACCGCCGACAAACTCGCCGACCTGCGCGAACGACTAGAAAAAGCGCAGGACCCGGGCTCGGAACGCTCGCGCAAGCGTCGCGACGACGCCGGCCGCACTACCCCGCGCCAACGCATCGACGCCCTGCTCGACGAGGGATCCTTCGTCGAAATCGGCGCGCTCGCCCGCACCCCCGGCGACCCCGATGCCGTCTACTCCGACGGTGTGGTCACCGGCTACGGGCGCATCGACGGCCGCCCCGTCGCCGTCTACGCCCACGACAAAACCGTCTACGGCGGCTCCGTCGGCGTGACGTTCGGCCGCAAGGTCACCGAGGTCATGGAGTTCGCCATCAAGATCTCGTGTCCCGTGATCGGCATTCAGGACTCCGGCGGCGCCCGCATCCAGGACGCGGTGACGTCGCTGGCCATGTACTCCGAGATTGCCAAGCGCCAACTGCCGCTGTCCGGCCGCGTCCCACAGATCTCCATCATGTTGGGCAAGTCCGCCGGCGGCGCAGTGTACGCCCCGGTGACCACCGACTTTGTCGTCGCCGTCGACGGTGAATCCGAGATGTATGTCACTGGCCCGAACGTGATCCGCGAGGTCACCGGCGAAGCCATCACCTCTGCCGAACTCGGCGGTGCGCGCGTGCAGGAGCAGGCCGGCAACATCCAGGCCGTCGTGGCTACGGAGGAGGACGCCTTCGACTACGTCAAGGACCTGCTGGCCCACCTGCCCACCTCCACCTTCGACGCGGCGCCCGTCGTGGCGGCCCCCGCGGACGACGAGTTGGACGACTCCGCACTCGACTCCTTCATGCCCGACGACACCAACGCCGGCTACGACATGATGGATCTGCTCGTGCAACTTGGCGACGACGAAGACCTCGTCGAAATCCAAGCCGGCTACGCCGAAAACCTCATCTGTGCCTTCGGCCGCATCGACGGCAAGGCAGTCGGCTTCGTCGCCAACAACCCGATGTACGCCGCCGGCTGCATCGACGCGGACGCCGCCGACAAGGGTGCGCGCTTCATCCGCACCTGCGACGCCTACAACATCCCCATCGTCTACGTGGTGGACACTCCCGGCTACCTGCCCGGCGTGGAGCAGGAACGCGAAGGCCTGATCCACCGTGGCGCGAAGTTCGCCTTCGCCGGCGTGGAAGCCACCGTGCCCAAGGTGACGCTGGTCGTACGCAAGGCCTACGGCGGCGCGTATGCGGTGATGGGGTCGAAGAACCTCAACGGCGACATCAACCTCGCCTGGCCCACCGCCCAGATCGCCGTGATGGGTTCGGCGGCGGCGGTGGTGATGCTGCAGGGCAAGCAGCTCGCCGCCATCGAGGACCCTGATCAGCGCGAGGCCATGAAGAAGATGTTCATGGACTTCTACGACCAGGAGATGACTTCCCCGTACGTGGCTGCGGAGCGTGGGTACATCGACCAGATGATCGAGCCCAATCAAACACGCATTGCTTTACGACGAGCCCTTCGCCAACTGGCCACCAAACAAGAATTCGACCTTCCTAAGAAGCACACCATCAGCCCCCTGTAAGAAAGGCCCTTCTTCTATGCTTTCCTCCACCCTCGACCTGTTCGGCGACCTTGTCAGCATGATCATCTGGTTCATCAATGGCATCCAGACGGGTGATCCGCTCTGGAACTTCGGTTCGAGCTTCTAGGCCTGGACGCCGAAAACGCACCCGTTTGGTTGGCGGGTGCGTTTTGTTATTTGCGCACGAGTTTTGCGATTCCGCGCCAGCCGAGCATGAGCAGCGCGGACATGGTCGTCGCCACGATGATGAACGACCAGTGGGGGATCGAGCCGTTGCGGATGCCCCAGATGACCAGGCCGGTGATCACGGTGACCGGCCAGATGATGCCGCCCTTGTTGTCACGGGCGATCAGCCATCCCAGCGTCACGCCCAGGGCGAACGGCCACAGGGTGGATAGCCAGCCGGTGAAGTTGAACGGCATGGTTTCGGATTGGTGGGCGGCGCGTGCGAGCAGCGCGAATACCGCGATGGCGACGTAGTCGGCCGCGATCGCGGTGGGGCGTGTGATTCGTTTCGTCATACTCGCAGATGGTAGCGCCCGAACAGCGCGTCCATGATTCCGCCGGGCCTAAACACCGGGTACCCGCGCGGTGAAACCCACACCGGCCGGCCCCGGATCCGTTCGATCCTTCCGCGCCGGTTGGTGTGGCGGGGGTCGTCGTGGTTGACCCGGTTGTGGTACCTGCACAGCGGCACCAGGTTGGCCAGGTTGGTCTGCCCGCCTTGCGACCACGCCGTGATGTGGTGGAACTCGCACATATCCGCCGCCACCCGACATCCGGGTACGGGGCACATCGGGGTGGCCATGCGGGCTAAGTCGCGTTGCTTCGCGTTGGCCACGCGCTGGGTCCGGTACAGGTTCACCGGCCCGGCCTCGGGGTGCACGAGCGCGACCTCGGTCGGGAACATCTCGCCCAACAACGCCGCGACGTATTCGGCGCCGGTGATGGTGGTGCCGTCGGAAAGTGCGAGCAGGACGTCGTCGCCGTGGTCGGCGAGGATTGTCACGTGCTGGTCCGCCGGCACCGCCACGATCGGGCGCGGCGCCTGCACCTGCACCCCGCCACCCCCGGCGAGCATGTCGGCGAACCGGGCGAACATCTGCGGGCCCGCAGGTTTCGACGCGTCCAGCCCGGAGCGCAACTGCTGTTCCAGCGCAGCCAGTACGTGCTCGTCGCCGCAGCCGGAGAACTTCCGCTTCCCACCGCGTGAGGCAGAGAAGCGGAAGGCGTCTTCGGGCGTGTGGTCGTCGTCGGGAAGCAGTTCGCGCGCGGCCTTCTGTACCGCCCGGTAGTCGCCGCGCACCTCGAGCAGCGCCAGCCGCGGCGCCCAACGCTCGTTGACTGGCAGGCGCTTCAGGCGGCGCTCGATGGCCACCAACTGGTGCAGCGAGAACCCCCGCGCCCGCTCCAGCGCCACGGCCTGTTTGCGGGTGTAGGCGGTGCGGCCGAAGTACACCTCGCGCAGCCCCGCCCACGCGGACACCTGCGCCGGGTCGAGGCCTGCCTGGAGGGCGTACTGCTCGTCGAAACCGGCGAGCGCATCAACGGCGCTGGCTAGCGTGTCCACGAGAGCAGTAAATGAGGTCATGCACTTCAACCTAAAGTGCCGGCCAAACTTGCGCAACACCCCTGTGGATAACTCGCGATTATGCCGTTGGTTTATCCACACGTCCCAGGTAGACGGCGGAATAGACGATCCAGCCGATGGCGGTCACGAGTGCGAAGGAGATGGCGCGGTAGATGACGGTAGCGGCGGTGGCGTCGGCAAGCGAGAGCCCCCCGGCGACGAGCATGCCCACCGCAACGGGCTCCACCGTGCCCAAGCCGCCAGGCGTGACCTGGGCGGATCCCGCGAGTTTGGTCATGATGAACGCCAAGCAAATCCCCGACAGCGAAATACTTGACGACGACCCCACCGCCCACACCGCACACACCATCGTCGCAAGGTCCAGCAGCCGGTTACACAGCGACAGCCCGGCCGCACCTGCGAAGGCTGGGGCGGAGATGCGGATGGCGGAGACCTGGTCGATCACGGACACAGCGCGCTCGTGCACGCGCGAGGGCAGAAACCGCACCCAGCGCTTGAGCACCGCGGGGTTGAGCGTCGCCCAGAACACTGCGGCGATGGTCAGCGCGGCCGCCACCAGCGACAGCACGAGCGACGTCACAGACAGGTCGGCACCCAGCAGCACCACGGCAACGATGCCGATGAGCACCAGCCACACCGTAGACAGCGCACCGGAGACGACGAAGAACCACCCGCACAGGCCCGTCGACGCGCCCCACGAGCGGTGCACCCGGTACGTCAGCCACGCCGATAGTGCCGGTCCGCCCGGCACGGTGGTGGACCACGCGTTGGAGGCGAACACGATCGCGTTGGTGCCCGCCACCCCCGTGATGCGCCCTTCGACGTTGAGCAGGATCTGCATCACCCCGGCCATCGCCACCAACGCCAGCAAGGCGGTGACCACCGTGCCCAACAGCGGCAGCGGCGAAGCAGACCGGACGGCGCGCCAGGCGTCGCCGAAGAACGGCATCTGGTCGCGAAGCACGACCAGCACCACCACGACCAGAACGACCGGGGCGAGCCAGCGCAGCCAGGTCCTAGCGTTCAAGTTCTTTCTTCTTCAGCTGCTCGAGGGCGCGGCGCTGCTCGATGTCGCGCATGAGTTCGCTAAACGGCACCAGCGTCGCGTCCTCTTCGACGGAGACGCCGGCGCGGCCGGGCAGGGTGTCAACGACCATGTGCTCGATGGGGGTTTCGGTGGGTGGTGTCGTCGATACGCCAGAGCCCTCGCCGAGTGCACCCGCGGCACGTTTGACCCAGCGTGGCGCCCACCAGTTGTCCTCGCGCAGCAGGTGCATCACGCCGGGCACGAGCAGCAGGCGGATGATTGTCGCGTCGAGGGCGAGCGAGAAGATCATGCCGTAGGCGATGTACTTCATCATCACAATGTCCGACAGGGCGAACGCGGCGGCGACCACGATCATGATGGCGGCCGCAGCGGTGATAATCCCACCGGTATGGGCGGTGCCGTCCTTGATGGCGTCGTCGGTACGTGCGCCGTCCTGGCGGGCCTCCACCATGCGGGAGACCAGGAACACCTCGTAGTCGGTGGATAGGCCGTAGAGGATGGCGACGATGAGCACCAGGATCGGGCTCATCAGCGGGCCCGGCGTGAAGTTGAGCACCCCTGCGCCGAGCCCGTCGACGAACACGGCGGTGAGGAAGCCGAGCGTCGCGCCGATGCCGAGGATGTTCATGATCACGGCCTTCGCCGGCAGGATCAACGACCCGAACACGAGCGCCATGAGCAGGAACGTCGCGAGCACCATGTAAACGCCCATCCACGGCAGGCGCTCCAGCAGCGCTTCGATGGATTCGACTTCCATGGCGGGGGTGCCGCCGACGTAGGTGGTCACGCCCTCCGGCGCTTCAATGTTGCGCAGTTGTTTGACCACGTCCGCGCCGCCGTCACGATCCGCAAGCGGCGCCGACAGCACCGTGATGTCGCCTTCGGTGGGGTAGTCGGGCTTGAGCGGGCGGGTGAAGCCGTCGATGGCGCGGGTCTGCATGACGATCTGGCCGAGCTGCGCGTTGTCGGCGCCCTGGACCACGAGTTTCACCGGGTCGGTGCGGAAGGCGGGGAACTCTTCGTTGAACTCGTCCTGCGCTTGGCGGGTGACCTGGTTGGGCGGCAGGTAGGTTTCGTTGATGCCACCGAAGGCGATGCCGACGATTGGCACCGTCAGGGCGATGAGCAGCGCCGTCACCCCGACGACGACCGGGCGGGCGTGGCGCATGGCCCATGCGGGGATTTTGTACCAGACCGTATCTTCCATGCTGCGCTCTTTGCGACGACGCACGGACAGGAAATCGATCTTGGTGCCCAGCATGCTGAACAGCGCCGGCAGCACCGCCACCGAAATCACCGCGGCGAGCACCACCGCGCTGATCGCACCGTAGGCAACCGACTTGAGGAACGCCTGCGGGAACATGAGCAGGCCCGACAGCGCGACGCCGACCATGAGGGCGGAGAAGAACACCGTCTTGCCGGCCGTGTTGGTGGTCACGGCGACGGCCTCTTCGGTGTCCAGGCCGCGGTCGAGTTCCTCGCGGAAGCGCGACACCATGAACAGCCCGTAGTCGATGGCCAGGCCCAGGCCGAGCAGCGTAATGATCGACTGGGAGAAGATGTTGACCTGCTGGAACTGCGCCAGCACCGCCAGCAGCGACAGTGAGCCGATGATGGACAGGATGCCCACGATCAACGGCATCGCAGCGGCCACCACGCCGCCGAACACAAACAGCAGGATGATGGCAACGAACACCAGGCCGATCTTTTCGGCGCGCGCGATGTCGTCGGCCATGCCGGTGTCCAACGCGTCGGCCACGGCAGTGGCGCCGGCGATCTGGGCGGTGCCGCCAGGGACCTCCAGCGCCTCGAGCGCGGGCTGGATGGTGCGGAAGTCCTTCAGCGTCTGCTCGCCGTCGCCCTTCAGCCCGATCGCGGCGAACGCCTTGGTGTGATCGGCGTTGACCAGTTGCGGGTTGGGCCGCTCGAAGTAACTGGTGATGTGCGCGATCTGGTCAGGGTGCTGCGCCTTCAGCTCCCCCAACTGCGCATTCACCTTATCGACGACCTCCGGCCTGTCCACCCCATCCGGCGCCGTCACCAGCAGGATCACATCGCCGGAGTTGTCGCGGCCGAACGTGTCGTATTCGATCTGCGCCGCCGTCGTCGAATCTGCGCCCGGGTCCTCCCAGCCTTCCTGGGAGAGGCGGTCGGCAAGTTTGGATCCGAACAGCACTTGCATCAGCAGGATCAGCGCGATGACGATGACCGGGATGATGCGGCGGTGGCGGTAGGCGAAGTGGCCCCACTTGTAAAACACGGCGGGCTCCTAGTCTTTCGGGTTGTGCAAAAGCGCCTTGAGCGGGCGGAACGGCTGCAGCCAGGCGCCCTCGTCCGGCAGTTTGTCCAGGTGGACGCGCGGCAGCGGGTTTTGGAACACGCCCGGGATGTCTTCGAGGTCCACGAAGGTGACGTCCGGGGAGTTCACGGCCCAGGAGGCGTGTTCGTGGAAGCCGAGGACGGTGACGGGGACGTTGTCGTCGATAAGTTCGTGCAGGAGCTCTTGGAAGTTCTGCCCGTCTGCGGATGCGACGACAACGCCTTGGAGCACGCCTTCTTCTCGACGACGCTCTATGTGGTCGATCATGTCACCGTCCACATCCGAGTCTTCCTCGCTCTTCGGCTTAGCAAAGACGGCGAAACCGACGTTGCGCAGCGCTTCCACCCACGGACGGATCGAGTCTGCGCCGGCGGGGGAGACGTTGGTGAACACGGTGGCTTCCGGCTCGACCTCGTAGCCGAGTTCGTCGGAGCGGTCGGCGGCAAGGTCGATGAGCCAGCGACCGATGGCGTCGAAACGCGGGCGGTGCGCCGCGGTCGGGCGGCCACCCAGGATCGCGCCGAGGCCCATGTCCAGGTTCGGGGCGTCCCACACCAGCAGGTAGCTCTCCGGACCGGCCGGCGCGCCCGGGGTGTAGGGGTGGGTCATTGCCTGCAGGTCCATTACTTCTTCTCCCACAGGTACTCGCGGATCACGTGATCCTTGTCCAGACCCTTGCCTTCGAACTTGGTGATCACCTGGCGGTCCGTCAGCATCGGCGCCTCGTCCCACGGCCAGCCCTTGTACTCCAGCATCGGCTCCACATTGACCAGCTCGTCGATCCACTCGGCGTAACCGGCGTGGTCCGTGGCCACGTGCAGCACGCCGCCCGGCTTCAGGCGCGTAGCGATGAGGTTGAGGGTGCCGGACTGGATGATGCGGCGCTTGTGGTGGCGCGCCTTCGGCCACGGGTCCGGGAAGAAGATGCGCACGCCGTCCAGGGATTCCTCGCCAAACATGCGGGCCAGGACCTCCACGCCGTCGCCGCGCACCATGCGAATGTTATCGATGTCGCCGCGCACCACCGCGCCCAGCAACTTCGCCAGACCCGGCTTGTACAGCTCCACGGCAACCACGTTGGTGTCCGCCTCCAGCGGAGCCATCGCCGCGGTGGACGTGCCGGTGCCGGAGCCGATCTCCACGATGGTGGGGTGGCCGGTGCGGCCAAACCAGTCGTCGATATCAATGCGCTCGTCCGAGCCCTCCGCCAGCACCTTGCCCAGGCGCGGCCAGTGCTCGTTGAACAGAGCCTCCTGATTGTCGGTCAGCGTGCCGCGGCGAAAGGTCACGGAGCCCAGGCGCGGGTAGTCCAGACCGGTTTCAAAATCAGTTTGCAATGGGCGGCCAGCGGGCAACTCGCCCGTGCCCGACCGCGTGTTTTCAGAATTATTCATCGTGTTTATTGTCCATATGAACAGGTCAAACGCAAGTGTCCCGGCGAGGGGTGAGGGGCCGGGTTGTCACCCCCGTGTCGTCGATACGCATGCACCCCTGTCGGGGGTAGCGCGTTACCCCCGCCCAAAGTGTTATGAGTGCTCGGGCGTACTGGTTATATCCACTATGCTGTGGAAGTGCCCAAGGTTTGGCTTGAAGAACACACATTTCGATACTCTTGGGGCAAAACGCAACGATTATTGGGGTTGCCGTGCGCCACGCACTGGCAATAACCAGTTACACAAGGAGTGCACATGACCGCCGAAGTTAAGCGCCTGGAGGGCCAAGCCCCCACCGACAACGAACACCTCATCGACTGGATTAACGAAGCCGTCGACCTGTTCGAGCCGGAGAAGGTGGTCTTCGCAGACGGCTCCGACGAGGAATGGAACCGCCTGGCCGACGAACTCGTCACCGCCGGCACGCTCATCAAACTCAATGAGGAAAAGCGCCCCAACTCCTACCTGGCGCGCTCCAACCCCTCCGACGTCGCCCGCGTCGAGTCCCGCACCTTCATCGCCACCGAAAACGAAGAAGATGCCGGCCCGACCAACAACTGGATGAAGCCCGAAGCGCTCAAGGAAGAAATGCTCGAGCACTTCGCCGGATCCATGCGTGGCCGCACCATGTACGTTGTCCCGTTCTGCATGGGCCCGATCTCCGACCCGGACCCGAAGCTCGGCGTGCAGCTCACCGACTCCGCTTACGTGGTTATGTCCATGCGCATCATGACCCGCATGGGCACCCAGGCGCTGGACAAGATCCAGGGTGACAACTTCGTCCACTGCCTCCACTCCGTTGGCGCCCCGCTCGAGCCGGGTCAGGAAGACGTGGCCTGGCCGTGCAACGACACTAAGTACATTTCCCAGTTCCCAGAGACCAAGGAAATCTGGTCCTACGGCTCCGGCTACGGCGGCAACGCCATCTTGGCCAAGAAGTGCTACGCCCTGCGCATCGCATCTGTGATGGGGAAGGAAGAGGGCTGGATGGCTGAGCACATGCTCATCCTGAAGCTCACCAACCCGGAGGGCAAGAAGTACCACGTTGCCGCTGCATTCCCGTCCGCTTGCGGCAAGACCAACCTGGCCATGCTCACCCCGACCCTGCCGGGCTGGGAGGCCGAGGTTGTTGGCGACGACATTGCGTGGATGAAGCTGCGCGAAGACGGCCTCTACGCCGTCAACCCGGAGAACGGTTTCTTCGGCGTCGCCCCTGGCACGAACTTCGCCTCCAACCCGATCGCCATGAAGAGCATGGAGCCGGGCAATGTGCTGTTCACCAACGTCGCTCTTACCGACGACGGCGACGTCTGGTGGGAAGGCATGGACGGCGAAAAGCCGGCGCACCTGATCGACTGGCGCGGCGAAGACTGGAACCCGGACTCCACCAGCAAGGCCGCCCACCCGAACTCCCGCTACTGCGTGGCCATCGAGCAGTGCCCGACCGCAGCGCCGGAGTTCGAGGACTGGCAGGGTGTGAAGATCGATGCCATCCTCTTCGGTGGCCGCCGCCCCGACACCGTCCCGCTGGTCACCCAGGCGCACGACTGGGAGCATGGCACCATGATCGGCGCGATGCTCTCCTCCGGCCAGACCGCAGCCTCTGCCGAGGCGAACGTCGGCTCCCTGCGCCACGACCCGATGGCGATGCTGCCGTTCATGGGCTACAACGTGGGCGACTACTTCCAGCACTGGCTCGACATGGGTAAGAAGGGCGGCGACCGCATGCCGTCGATCTTCCTGGTCAACTGGTTCCGCCGCGGCGAAGACGGCCGCTTCCTGTGGCCGGGCTTCGGCGAGAACTCCCGTGTGCTCAAGTGGGTCATCGACCGCATTGAGGGCAACGTCGAGGCCGAAGAGTCCGTCGTTGGCTACACCGCCCGCGCCGAGGACCTGGACCTCGACGGCCTGGACACCCCGATCGAGGACGTCCGCGAGGCACTCACCGCCGATCCGGAGCTGTGGAAGGAAGACGTCGCGGATTCCCGCCGTTACCTCGAGAGCCTCGGCTCCCGCATCCCGCAGGAGATCTTCGACCAGTTGAAGAAGCTCGACGAGCGCATCCACGCCGCGAAGTAACCCCTTGCCCGCCCACGGGGTGATGCTGTAACATCGCCCGTGGAAAACTTCAGACAAGATCTGTTGTTAATTTTGCAGGATGCCCGCCGCGAGGCGGGCATTTTGTTATGCTCACGGCATGGTGGGTGAAATGCTTGGGGGATTGAGTGACGCTCGTGTTCGGTCATACCGCATGGTTATTGTGGGAGAGACTGGGAGAAGCGCGGACAGCATCTCTGATCGCTCAGTTCAATCCTTGTATCTGTGGCAAAGTGCAATTGCTTCGGCTTGGTATGAGGCGCTTTCGGTCTTCGAGCCTGTGCTGAGAAATCGTATTGACGCATCTTTAAGGTCGTGGAACCAAGCGCAAAGCAGTACTGAAGATTGGCTTGAGAACCCGGCTCGTCCACTTAGAAAAGTAGTGGAGCGCATGGCAACGGACGCACGGAATGCAGCGGAACGTAGCGCTCGGCGCAGACCTCGGAATCATCCCCGATTTAAGGCTCCGGTGACATTGGATGACAGGGTTTCGCAGCTCTCGTTTGGGAATCTAAGTGCTCTTTTCCCGTTGCATCCACCGGCTAATCGTGCGGATTTCGCGACAGGATTTTCAGCAAAAGAGAACCTTTGGATTCATGCACTGGTGGGTGGTTTCCCCGGGTTGACATCGAAGCTTGTTGAACGGCACCGTTCGAGCATTTCACCTCTAGTTCCCGCTCAAGTTGAGAATGGGTATGCGGTGGCGGTTGCTTTAGAACAGTTGCGTCGGCTCCGGAACCGTGTAAGTCATCAGGAACAGATTCTTAACGTTGACCACCAGGAACGGTTGGCAGACATGTATGCCTTGGTCCATGCAATGTCTCCCCAAACACTCGGTGTGATGAAGAAGATGGATCGAATACAGCGCACTCTGCTGTTGAGGCCCCAGTATTAGCCGCGCAGGACGAGGACGAGGTTTGAGACGGCGAACTCGCGCAGCACCGGCACGCGGGTGACCCACCACGCCCACGCTGGGTGGTAGCGGGGGAAGGCGGCGGCGAGGCGTCCGGTGGCTTCGGCCCATTCGAGGCCTTCGCGTGCGGAGACGGCGAAGAGTGTTTCGCCGAAGCGGTTCTTCGGTTCGTGCCCGTGCGCTTTTGCGTATCGACGACGCGCGTACTCCCCGCCTACGTAGTGCTGCCACAGGCCTGTCTCGTGCCCGCCGAATGGCCCGAGCCACACCGTGTAGCTGAGCACCACAAGCCCGCCGGGTTTGGCTACGCGTAGCATTTCTTCGCCCATGGTCTGCCAGTTCGGGATGTGCTCGGCGACGTTGGAGGAGTACACGACGTCGAAGGAGTCGTCGGCAAATGGCAGGGCTGCGCCGTCGCCGCGTACGGAGCCAAACCCGGACAGGCCGGCGGCGGACATTTCGGAGACGCTGGGTTCGAGGCCGACGTAGAAGCAGTCGGCGAATTCTTCGGCGAAGTACCCGGGGCCCCCGCCGACGTCGAGGACGGATGCGGCGCGCAGGCTCGGCGTGCCGGGGGGTAGGGAAAGGTCGTTGGCGAGGGCGTCGATAAGCATGCGCGTGTCGCGCGCCAGGGAGGAGTAGAACACGCGCGGGCGGAACTGCTCGTAGGGGAACGAGCGCAGCAGCCGCAGTGAGCGGCGGAGCGTGGCCATCCGGCGGGTGTGGTGCATTCGCGCAATGTTAGCACTGTAGCAACCGTGCTACGCTCCGGCGTATGGCACATCCGGAATGGGACGAATCGCTGGTGGAGCGCAGGATCTCCCAGCGCGAGCTGCGCAATGATTCGGCGAAGATCCTGCGTGAGGTGCGTGCAGGGCGCAGTTTCGTGGTGACGAACAACGGCGAGCCGGTCGGGCGCCTGATGCCTCTCGACGACCCGCAGCCACGCCTGGCCATTACCCGTCCGGCGACCCGGGTGGGTGGTTGGCTCGACCTTCCGGTACCGCAGGTGGAGGGCGAGTCGCTGGCGGATGCGCTCGACGATATGCGCGCGGACAGGTACTGACATGCGCAGGGTGTACGCCGACACGTCGGCGATGGGCTGTCTGCTCAAGTTGGAGCCGCACACGCACGCGATGCGGCTGTGGCTCGAGGCAGGCGAATACGAGGTGGTGTCGTCGGACTTGTTGGAGATTGAGCTGCGGCGCTTGGCGGTGCGCCTCGGCCGGCCGCAGGGGGAGGCCACGATGATCTTGCGGGGAATTTCGATCGCGGAACTTGGCCGAGGGACGCTGCGGGCTGCGAGTATGTTGCCGATGCCGTATTTGCGTACGTTGGATGCGATTCACTTACAGGCTGCGTTGGATGTGGAGGCGGATGCGGTGTTGACGTACGACGACAGGCTCGCCGAGGCCGCCCGTGAAGTTGGGCTCGAGGTCATTGCGCCGTGAAGGTGTTGTTGTTGTGTTGGCGCGACTCCACCCACCCGCAGGGCGGCGGTTCGGAGCGCTATCTCGAGCGTGTCGGGGAGTACTTGGCGGCCCAGGGCCACGAGGTGGTGTATCGGACGGCGAAGCATACGGATGCGCCGCGGCGGTCACGCCGAAACGGGGTGCGCTACGAGCGTGCCGGCGGGAAGTTCAGTGTGTACCTGGCGGCGCCGTTGTCTATCTGGCGCAACCGGCCGGATGTGGTGGTGGATACGCAGAACGGTATTCCGTTTTTCGCCCGGCTGTTTACGCGTAGGCCGGTGGTGTTGCTGACGCATCATTGTCATAAGGAGCAGTGGCCGGTGGCGGGTCCGATCATTGGCCGGTTGGGGTGGTTTTTGGAGTCGAAGGTGGCGCCGCGGGTGTATCGGGGGGCGCGGTATGTGACGGTGTCGGAGGCGTCGAGAAGCGATTTGGTGGCGCTTGGCGTGCGCGGGGGTGACATTGAGATCGTGGAAAATGGCGTCGATCCGGTGCCTGCGCATGTGCCCACGCTTTACGACGACCACCGCACCCACCTGCTCACCCTCTCTCGGCTGGTGCCGCACAAGCGGATCGAGGAGGCGATCGACGCCGCGGCGCGCATCCCGGGCGCGGTGCTGGATGTGGTCGGTTCGGGCTGGTGGGAGGACGAGCTGCGGGCCTACGCGCAGGGCCGTGGCGATGTGGTGTTCCACGGGCACGTCTCCGAGCCGTACAAGCACGCGCTGCTGGAGCGCGCCGATGTGCACCTGCTGCCGTCGCGCAAGGAAGGCTGGGGTATCGCGGTGATTGAGGCGGCCCAGCACGGGGTGCCCACGGTGGCGTACGCGTCGGCGGGCGGGGTGGCGGATTCGATCCGCGACGGCGAAACCGGCCGACTCGTCCAGGACGGGGAGGATTTCGCCGAGGTTACCCGCGAAACACTTGAGCGCCGCGCCGAGCTGGCGGGCAATGCCAGGCGGTGGGCGCAGCGCTTTTCGTGGGAGGAGACCGGCCGCAGGTTCGCGGCGGTGCTCGCGGAGCTCGTTACACCTCGATGAGCTGCGTGGTCCAGTTCAGCTGCTGGATCTTGGTGTCCAGTTCGCGGTAGGCCTTGGAGGCGTTGTCGGCCATGTCGCGAAGCGCCTTGACGTCCACGGTGGGCACGAAGCGTACTTCGGAGCGCGAGTAGCGGGCGTTTGAAATCGTTGCAGCGTCGGCGACCGCGGCGTAGAGGCGGCGGGAGCGCAGTAGGGCGTCGCGGCGCGCGATGGCGTCGGTAAGCGTCGCGCCCTCGAAGGCGGTCTTCGCGTTGGTGTGGTTGATGCGGCGCACCAGCGTTTCGATCTCCTGCAGCAGCGCGGCGACTTCCTCGAGCATGTCCGCCGGGTCCTCCGGCGGGGTGTCGCCCTCCTGCATCAGCGCGCCCTGGACCAGGCGTTCCTGCAGTTTGTTCAGGCGGTCTTGCGCCTCGGCGCGGCGTGCGAGTGCTTCTGCGAGCAGCATGTGTGCCTCCTTGAAAGTTCTGTCCCCGTTCCCAACCCTCACGAAAGTGTCCGGGTCACCCCCAACGTCGCGGTAGTAAATCGTGCTCGGTGCAACCCTGTGGTGGGGGTTGTGCCCGTGTGCGTCGTGCAGGCCGCATGCGTTGTGCGTGTGAGCGGAATCGAACCGCTTCAGCCTTGATACGGCCACAAGGCGCCGGTGTGTGCTCCCTTTTCCCCGGGCGCGTGGGGTTGACGTTCGCTGGGTGCCGGTGTGCTTTCGCTACCGACAGTGTTAGGTGTCGAACATAGCAAAATGCCCAACCGCTGCAAAGGGGTTGGGCGTTGGGGTTTGCTGTGAGTTATGCGGCGGCCTGTGGGAAGAGTTCGCCGTCGCGGAGTCGGTCGCGCATTTCTGCTTCGACGAGGACGGGGATGAAGTCTTCGACGGTTGCGGTGCGCTTGTGTGCGCGGACGACGGCGTCGAAGGCGTCGTTGATCTCGAGTGCGTCGTACTGTCCGGCGAACTCGACGAGCAGGTCCTCGCGGATGTTACGCAGGGCGCGCTCGCGGATGATGCTGAAATCGATGTTGTTGTTGGCCACGGCTATACCTCCTTGATTCTGCGGTGCGTAACCTTTTGTTCATCTGGAGTTCACTTTAACCGCACAACACAATTCATGCAAGCTTTCAATCATGGGAGGTTCCAACTATCGGTTGCGGCGCAGCGTTGCTGGCACCGCGAGCCACAGCGCGAACAGTGCGATCCCCGCAGGTGGCAGCGGGTTCGCGGGCGCTTGCGTATCGACGACCCGCCCATCCGAACGCACAACCACCCCGATACCCATCTCGTGCAGCGCATCGGTGTCGTCGATGGCCGCTTGGGCCGCGATCCAGCGCGGTGACGGAGGGTCTACGACGACGCCGTCGACGGTAAGCGCGCCGGATTCGACCACGTTCATGGCTTTGGGGGCGGGGTCGACGGTGGGGTGGTCGTCGATAAGCGTGAGCGTCGGGCGGGATTCAAAGAGGACGTCGCGGCCGTGGTGGTTGATGGCGGGGATCTCGACGGTGGTGGGGGTGAGTGCGGCGACGGCGACGGGCGCGTCGGGGACCTGCAGGAGTGCGAAGGTGGCAGCGGCGAGCGCGCGGCGGGGACTCAAGGCGCCGGCGGCGGTGACCAGTGCGGGGATGGTGAGGATGAGCCACTTTTGGCCGTCGCGAAGCAGGCCGGCCCCGGGGACATGTGCGACCACCGGCCCCAGCAGGCCCGCCCAGGATGCGAGCGCGATGCAGAAGCCGACCCCGGCGAGCACGAGTAGGCGGCGGGGGACCTTGCGCCACGCCAGCACAAGCAGCACGAACAGTGCGATACCGAACAGGGCGAAGCCGGCCTCGCGGGAGGTGGGCACGGCGTGGGCGTTCCAGATCCCGCCAAGGCCCAGCATCGCGCCGAGGGTGCCAGTGTGCCCTTCGGCGCGCGGGGCGAACACCTCCGCGGAGATGGCTGATGAGGTGCCACCTGCCCCGGCGAAGATGCCCGCGACCACCCAGGGGGCGCAGGTCAGCACGGTGGTCAGGGGGCTGCGGGCCACGCACGCGGCGGCGATTGCACCGGTGGGTGTCAGCGACGCCAACCAGTGCGCAAGCCCCGACAGCGGGTGCACGCCCAGCGCCACCACAGGCAGCAGCCAGGCCGCGGCGGCGAGCGACCACTGGCCCTGCAGCAGCCGTTCCACGACGAACGGGTTCCACACCGCCACCGTCATCGCCGCCGCTTGGCCAAGTGGAGTGCGGCCGAGTTTCCACCCCGCCCACGCGGCGGCCGCGGCGGCGGACACCATGAACACACGCAGGAACAACACCGGATACGGCAGGACGCCAAGCAGGGCGTCTTGGGGGACGTTGCGGGCGGGCAGGTCACCCCACCCCAACGAGGCGCGGGTGAGTTCCATCGCGTCGAAGACCAGCATGTCCCGCAGCGCGAACGCTTCACCGGGGACAAGAAACGGCCAGGTCAGCGCCAGAACCAGCAGGGCGCCATAGACCGGCGCCCACCACCTTTTAGCGGCGGCGCGCATAGGCCACCAGGCCAGCAATGAACGCCGCGGCCGCGATGAAGCGGGTGAGCACCGCCATGACTTGCAGGCCACGCAGCCAGGCCACGTCGCGGCGCGCGGCGTCGACAGCTGCTGCCTTGGTCTCCTCCGCAAGCACCCACTGCTCGGGCGGGCAGTCCCAGATCTCGTCGAGGATGCGGCCGGTGCGGCGTTCCGCGTCGACGGTGCGCACGCAATCGTTGGACAACGCAGCGGTGTACTTGTAGGTCTGCATGCCGCGCACGTTGCCGGGACCTAAGTAATCCATGGGGACGTCTTGGCCGGAGGTGGTGTCGAACAGTGGGTAGGTGCGCCGTTCCGGCTGGTAGGGCAGCAGCGGGCCGAGCCCGGCGCGGCCTTTGGCGGGGAAGGCGGTGGAGGGGTCGATGAGAAAACTGTCCACGATCTCGCCGTCGATGGTTACCTCGGCCAGCATGGATTTGGGCTGTTTGGTGAGGGTGACGGTGCGGGAGTGGGCGTCGTCGAAAAGCATGGTGTACTCGCCGGGCTGCAGGGTGCGCTGCTTTGCAATCACGATGGGGGAGGCGATGTTGAGCGCGGCGCAGACGACAATGATGCCCAGGCAGATGGCTAATCGACGACGCAGGTTCACCCGCCTAACCCTACCGGGCGACTAGACTTTGCCCCATCGTGAATCCAAGACCCGCTGTGTTGCCCGAGCTCGACGGCCTGCGCGCCGTGGCCGCGTACGGCATTGTGGCCACGCACGTCGCGTTTCAGACGGGGACCGGCTCGGCGGTGTTGGAGCGCTTTGACTACTTCGTGGCGGTGTTTTTCGCCCTCTCGGCGTTTTTGCTGGCGCGTGGCGGGATGCGGCCGGGCTACTACTCGCGGCGCGTTGCCCGCCTGGTGCCGGCGTACGTGGTGTGCGTGGCGGTGGTGCTGCTTGCGCTGCCGCCGCTCGCGGGGGTCAGCGCAACGCAGGTGGTGGCGAATGTGCTGTTGGTGCAGGTTTATGTGCCGCACGCGCTTATCGACGGCCTCACCCAAATGTGGTCACTGTGCATCGAAGTCGCCTTCTACATCGTGCTGCCGCTGTACCTGCGGCTGGGCGCGCGGGGCCGGTACGTGGCGCTGTCGGTCGCGGTGGCACTCGGGTTCGTGTGGCCGTGGGCGGTCTCGGGCATTGCGGACCCGGCGGTGCTGAACCTGCAGATCTGGCCGCCGTCGTATGCGCTGTGGTTTGCGGTCGGGTTGGTGCTCGCCGAATTGGAGCGCGCCGGGGTGCGCTACGCAGGACCCCGCTGGCCGTTCGTGGTGTTGGCACTGCCGGTGGCGTGGGTGGCGGGCGTGATCGGCCCGCGCGGCTTGGAGCACCCGAGCCCGCTGGAGTTCAACGTGCGGATAGTCCTCGGCGCGGTGTTCGCCGCCCTGCTGGTCGCACCCTTTGCGCTGGGGCAGAGGTTTGAGGGGACGGTGTTGTCGTCGAAAAGTATGCGCACACTCGGCCACTGGTCCTACTCGGTATTTTTGTGGCACATGGCGGTGCTGTACTTCGTGTTCCCCGTACTCGGCGTGCCCATGTTTTCGGGGCACTTCTTGCTGATCTTTGCGACGACCACCCTCCTGAGCACCGCCGTTGCCTACATCTCTTACGAATTGGTGGAGGTTCCCGGCGCGCGGCTGGTCAGGCAGGCCACGGCGAAGCAGGCGGCGAGAACGAGGAAGGTCGACGAGCCGGCGTAGTTCGCCGCCGGCCATGGTGCGCGCGCGAGCACGAGGCCGCACACGGTCATGGTGGCGGCGGCCAGGTGCGGCATCGAGATTACGGTGAAGCGGCGCACCAGCCACGCAAGCGCGACCGCGGCCGCGCCGGGCAGGGGTGCCACGGCGATGACGGCCACACCCGGCAGCCAGTTCGCGCCGGGCGGGGGCGTGAAGCGTTCGAAGTGGCGCCACGGCACCCACAGGCACCGGGCGGTGACCAGCAGGCTGAGCAGGGTGCCGGCGACGAGCGAGTACCGGTAGGCGCCGTCGCCGGTGAAGAACATCTCGAACTCGGCGGTGGGCGTGCTGGCGGCATCGGAGGGGACGCGGAAGGCTTGGGCGCCCGCGTCGATACGCATGGGCTCGAGCGGGACGCCGCCGAGGGTGGCGCGCAGGCCTTCGTTGAACGCGCGGGTGGTCAGGATCATGCGCTCGCCGGTGTGGTTGGGCAGCGGGGCGCGCGAGAGCATGACGGTTTCGGCGCGGGTGACAATCTCGTGCGTGCCGGCCTCGAGGAACACGCGGCCGGCGTGGCGCTCACCGTCGATCGTCGCAGGTTGAGAGAGCACCCACTCGCTGTCCACTGCGGTGGTGAAGCGGCGCTGGATCACGTCGGTGTCGGGGAAGCGGCGTTGGAAGAAGTAGCGGTCCGCGGTGCCGGGGACCTCCACGATGCGGCTGATACCGACGTCGAGTTCGCGAATACCCACCGGCTCCGTCAGCTGCAGGATTGTGGCGCCGCCGCGCGTGATGGTGCGCGGCTGGTCCTTGACCAGGGTGACGTCGCGGCAATTGTCGTGCCCGTCGCAGAGTTGCACGGTGGTGTCCGCGGTGGCGGTGAGCGTGACGGTGTCTTGCCGCGCGCCGAACTCGATCCACGCGTTGCGGTCGCCCGGCGCGGGCCACCAGGCGGTCTCGTGCAGGCCGTCGAAGGCTGCGGTCAGCGAGTTCGCGGGCACCGGACCACCGAAAGCGCCGGCGTCCGCGCGTGAGGACGACGCCCGCGCGAACCCGTCCATGTCCACCCCGGTGCGGGTGCCGGCGGAGGGGTAGTCCTTGACCCGGTTGCGCACGGTGGTGTCTTCCCACTCGGCGGCAAGGTGGCCCGATTGGCCGTGGATCGTGCCGTAGTTGCGCACCGCCAGCGCCGGGGTATCCGTAACAATATCGGCGGGGGCGCTTGCGTCCCCGCTGGTCAGGCGCGCCGGGAAGTAGCCGAGTTCGCGCCATAACAGCGCGAGGACCTCGCCGCCGCCGTCGACGGCAATCGGCGCGCGGTCGGTGTCCATGATGTCCGCGTGTGGGTCCAGTAGGAAGATGTCCACCTCGCCGAAGCTCGCGTCCGGCTCGCCCAGGTTCGGCGTGACGGGCTGGCGCTCCAGGTCGCGGCGCACCACCACCGCGCCCACGCCGATGGAGCGAAGCGCCTGCTTATCTGCGACCGCCACCTGCCCGTCTAGCCCACGAATCGCCTCCGGATCCACCAGCGGCACCGCATCCCTAAAGGCAAAACGCGTGCTGGTCAGGGCTTGGATCGGCTCGTCGCGCGTCCACCCCCAATGCTGGCGCGCAAAGGACGAGGCAGGCACCACCAATGTGCGCGTGCCCGCAGCGTGCTCCTCCAACCACGAACCTGCCGCCACCCAGTCCTCGGAGACCTCCGACCAGGTGCCCTCCGGCAGCAGGCGCAACGACCACGCGGGCGCGAGCGCCACCGCAGCCGCCAACGCCACCCCAACCACCTGCGGGCGACGCACTTGTGAGGCCACAAACCCCGCCCCGAGCACCAACGGCAGCCGGATAAGCGGGTCGAACTTGTGGAGGTTGCGCAAGGGGGCGAGGGTGTCGTCGTAAAGCGGTGCAAGCATTGGCGAGGACCCCAACACCACAAACCCCACCACAAACACCGCAAGCAGCGGGAAGCGCCACGGCATGTCGCGCCGCGCCAAGCCCGCAAGGCCGAACGCGGCGATCAGGCAGGTGGCGATGATGAACACCGGCTCCGCAACCAACAGGTGGCCGGCGGCGCGCTCGGTGTCCACAAACGGAGTCCAACTGGTGGTGCCGCGCAGGATCTCCACCGGGTTGAGCCACGCGGTGGTCACACGCGCGGACTCGATGAAGTCTGTAAACGGCGGCGAATACATGCCCAGCACCAGAAGCGGGCCGATCCACCACGCCGACACCAACATCGCACCCAGTGTGAAGCGTGCAGCCTCGCGGAAGCGGCGCAGCGCCACCAGCAGCACAAACGCCGGCAGGCACGCCGCGATGGTCGCCGTCGCGTTGACCGCACCCATGCACGCCACCGCCACCACCGCCGGCGCCACCTGCGGGCGACGCTGCACCAGCGGCACCAACGTCCACGGCACAAGCGCCACCGGCCAGGCCTCCGAAGAAATCGCCGTCAGCGTGGTCAAAATCCTTGGGCTCAACGCGTACAGCAACGCCGCGAGCACCGGCGGCCACGTACCCGTGATCCCGATGCGACGCGCCAGCACCAACGTGCCCGAATACGCCACACCCAGCAACAACGCCCACCACGCACGCTGCGTCAACCAATCCGGCAACCACCCAAACAACCAGAAAAACGCACCCTGCGGAAACAGATACCCGTACGCCTGGTTCTGCACCTGGCCCAGCGGAAACTCATCCGTGTATGCGTGCGTGGCCCGCGCCAAAAACCGCGCCGGGTTGGCAACCAGATCAAACTTGGTGTCGGCCGCCACCTGCCCCGGCGGCTGCGCCAGCGCAAGCAGGGTCAGGACCAGCCACCCAAGAGCATGGGCGCTTCTCGACGACCCCACCCAGCCCTACTTCCGCGAGCCGTACTCCGGCCCGCCAAGCACCGCATCATCAGCGGAAACAGCCGTATTATCCGGCACCGTCGACTGGCCCGACGCCGCCGCGATACCAAGCACACCGACCACGCCGAGCACAATGCCAACGACGGCGCTCGCCACGACAGGGGACGCGGCGTGGCGCTTCAGTGGCTCTGGCAGGGCAACGACGTGGGACATGTCGGGAAAGGCTACCAGCAGCGAGTAGAGTAAGGGCGTTTTCACACGCAATACAGGGGTCAGTCACATGCGGAATCGAGCCGTCGCCGCACGCGCAGCGCACACCGTCGCGCTTGCCGCGTGCGTTGTGCTTGCCGCATGCAGCACCCCTGAGGAGGCGAACGACACCGCACCGGAACCCGCCCCAGAGGTGGTGACGGTGACGTCGACGGTGCGGGAGGGTGGGGTCGTCGATAAGCAAGAAGCTCCTGCGCTGTTAAGCCCCGCGCAACAACGCGTGCCCAAGGACCTGCGGGCGCGAGTGGCGTCGCTGATGGTGGTTGGCGCGGCGAACTACGAGCAGGCGCGGGTGGCGCTCGACCAGGGCGCCGGTGGGCTGATCATCCCGAGTTGGGCGGATCCGCGGCTGCTCACCGAGTCGGGCCGCAACATCAATGCGCTGCGGGAACAGTACGAGCGGTCGTTTTCCGTCGCCATCGATTTTGAGGGCGGCCGGGTGCAGCGCCACACCAACGTGCTCGGCGAGTTCATGCCGCCGCGCGCGCTGGCCGGCACCCCGCCGGAAGTCATCCGCGGCACCGGGTGGGACATCGGCCGGTCTCTGCGCGCGCACGGCATCAACGTGGACTACGCGCCGCTGCTGGACCTCGACGTGACCGACCTGGACATCGTCGGCGACCGCGCCTTCCACGGCGACCCGGCCGAAGTCGTGCGGGTTGCCACGCTGTTCTCCCAGGGGCTCACCGACGCCCAGGTCACGCCCACGTTCAAACACTTCCCCGGCCACGGGCGCGCCTCCGGCGACACGCACCACCAACTCGCCGTCCCCCCGCCGCTGAACCAGGTCCGCGACCTAGACATGCGCCCCTACGGCCCGCTGCTGACGCAGTTCCCGCGCGCCAGCGTCATGATGGGCCACATGATCGTGCCGGGCCTTGGCCCCGACGGCGTGCCCAGCTCCATGAACCCCGAGGCCTACCGCGTGCTGCGCGAGGGCGACTACCCCGGCGGAGTGCCCTTCAACGGGGTCGTGGTCACCGATGACCTGTCCGGCATGCGCGGCATCCTCGATTACGCGCCCACCCGCGACGCCGTCGCCCGCGCCATCGCCTCCGGCGCCGACCAGGCGCTGTGGTCCACGGGTAAGGATCTGCCCGCCATCATCGACCACGTCGTGTGGTGCGTGAACAACGGCTACATCGCCGAAGACCGCATCGATGAGGCAGCCACCCGCGTGCAGCAATTGCTTATCGACGACAACCTCTAACCCGCTTTTTCAAACATCTGCATTACCCTTGTTTGGGTGACTACGGTGAAGGCAACCTCGCACAAGGCGAATGGCAAGGGACGCGGCGGCAAGATCGCGCTCGGTGTGCTGCTCGGCATCCTCGCCATCGCGCTTGCTGTGTACCTGGCGGATCTGGCGATGCACCGCGGCAACGTCCCGCGCGGCACCACCGTCGGCGGCGTGAACATCGGTGCGATGAAACCCGACGAGGCGCGCGCCAAGCTCGAGGGTGAACTCGGCAGCGCTGCTGACAAGACCGTCGAGGTCCGCGCCGGCGACAAGACCTCCACCTTCGTGCCCGCGAAGTCCGGCCTGGACATCGACTACCAGGCCACCGTGGACGCCGCCGGCATCGAAACCGCCAACCCGATTACGCGCCTGCGCGGCCTGTTCACCACCCACGAGGTCGACGCGGTTCCGCTTATCGACGACACCGCCCTGAACCGCACCCTCGACCGCATCAGCGACGAACTGCACTTCGACCCCACCGACGGCACCATCCGCGTCGAAGCCGGCAAGGCCGAGACCACCAAGCCGATCAACGGCCAGAAGGTGGAGCGCGACCTGCTGCGCGAGGAGACCACCACCGGCTGGCTCAACCCGGACGGCATCGATGTGGATCCGACCTCCGTGCCGCCCGCCATCGACGACGCTGTGATGAGCGCCGCCATGGACGGACCTGTCAAAGCCGCTTTGGGCGGCCCGCTGACCGTCACCGGCACCGACAACCACAAGGCCGCTATCACGCAGGAGCGGCTTGGCGAGGTGGTCAGCTTCCCCAACGTCGACGGCAAGATCGCCCCGAAAGTGAACGTCGAAGCCGCGCAAGCCATCCTGGCCGAGCAGCTCGCCGAGACCGAAGTGGAGATGCAAAACGCCCGCGTGCTCACCGGCGGCGGCGTCGAACCCTCCGTCGACGGCACCGCTGTGGACTGGGAGAAAACCCTCGCCGGCTTCAACGACCGCGTCCTCGGATCCAAGGGGCGTTCCTGGGACGCCGACTACAAGCCGGTACCCGCGGACTTCACCACCGAAGAGGCAAACAACGCCACCTTCAACGAAGTGGTTGGCTCGTTTACCACCGGCGGCTACTCGGGTGCTTCGGGCACCAACATCGCCCTGGTGGCCAACACGGTCAACGGCGCGATTGTGAACCCGGGGGAGACGTTCTCCCTCAACGGCTACACCGGCCCCCGCGGCACCGCCCAGGGCTACGTCGAATCCGGCATCATCCTCAACGGGCGTGCCGACACCGCCGTCGGCGGCGGCATTTCCCAGTTCGCCACCACCCTGTACAACGCGGCCTACTTCGCCGGCATGACCGACGTCGCCCACACCCCGCACTCCTACTACATCTCCCGCTATCCGGCCGGCCGCGAAGCCACCGTGTACGAAGGCGCCATCGACCTGCAGTTCCGCAACGACAGCCCCTACCCGGTGCGCATCGCCACCAGCGTCGGCGGCGGCCAACTCACCGTCAGCCTCATGGGAGTGAATACGGTCAACGTGCAGTCCATCAACGGCGGCCGCTGGGCCCAGACCAGCCCGCAGCCGGTCAACGTGTCCGGCCCGAACTGCTCGCCGTCCGGCGGCGCACCCGGGTTCACCACCTCGGATACCCGCATTATCTACGACCTCGCCGGCAACGAACTCTCCCGCGAAACCCAGACCACCGTCTACGACCCGCAGCCCATCGTCCGCTGCGGGTAGGGGAGCGGGTGCCGCACCACTTGACACTAGACCGCTTGGTCTATATTGTGTCGTTTTGGATCAAGAAATCTGACGGATAAGGCCCCTCGGCTCGTCGATTAGCAACCGCGCTCATCGCGCACGGTGCTCCCGAGGGAAGATCCGCCGGCACGCGCAACCGCCGCGCCGGAAGAGCGATATTTCAAGGAGCACCATGTCTTTTGGCATGCCCACCGACTGGACCCCAGCCACCCTCAGCAGCATGGACGGGCTGACCTTTGCGTTTACGTTGGATGAGACGGGTGAGGTGGTCGTCGCAACGTTTGATAGCGCTGTAGAAGGCCACGAATTCGTCGCAAACACCGGCGCGACATTCGACTACTCGCCAAGCGCCGCCGCCGTACGCGTTGGCGACGCCACCGTCCCACTCCCCAAACGTCCCGCCACCCGTCGCACCTGCACCTACCGCGAATGCGACCAACGCACCCGCGGCCACAACCAGCACTACATCCCAGTGCTGCGCGCCATGAACCAAAAATACGGCTGGTTCCCCATCGACATCCTCGCCCACGACGGCACCACGCTCACATTCCGCATGAGCACACCACTTGGCGACGACACCATCACCGCCCACAACCACAACCCCGAAGACCTCGCACTCGCGCAGGAATACAACCCAGACTGGAAGATCCTGCGCTACACGGTTGATGGTGGCGGCTACCGCGCCATCCTGCTGTCGGATAAGCCCGTCACGGCGTGCACGACGAAAGCGTAAAAATTGAGGATTGGTGTGTTACTCCTCGTTCGTACCGTTCTTTGGCTAAGCGGTTAGCCTCCTTGCGGGTGATCCTCCCTCGGTCTTCAAGCGGCAGGAAGCCGTTGAACTCGATGAACGCATCGGTCTTCTCCAGCCACTCCGCCATATGAAGTAGTCCGTACCGCGAGGATCTTTAAGCTTTTCGGCGTTGAGTGCGAAGCCCTTTAGCACGTATTCCTGGAGTACTTCGTTTGCCCATCTCCGGAACTGGTTGCCTCTCGGACCCTTTACCCGGTAGCCGACGGCGATAATCGCGTCAAGGTTGTAGTGAAGTAGTGTCCGGTGAACGTCACGGTCCCCCTTCTGAACGAACTGTTTGAATTTCTTTAATAGTTCGGTCCCCGCTCAACTCGCCTTCGGCGTAAATGTTCTTCAGGTGAGTGCTCACAGTAGCCGTAGTTACATCGAAGAGCGCGGCAATTTCCGCTTGAGTCATCCAGGCCGAGCCATCGACTACTCGCAGATGTACTTCCGTTAAGCCGTCGTGGCGCTGCTCAACCCCATGTCCGCCAGTGAACGCCGGAAGGGGATATCTTTGGCATTGAGGTCAGTACTGATAGCGCAACCCTCAGTGGTGACGCAGCCGACATCGTGCGAATCGACTTCCGCAATCGCAAAGACGGCGGGGCACACTTCGAACTGCACCCGTTCGTTGCTAGGCGCATAACCAAACTCTTCACCTCAGCCTTAGTCAGGGTTGAGGGTAGCGAGTCCGGTTAAAACTTCGAGGAAATGCGGGCGATTCAGGGGAATTGCGGGGGGACATGCCGCTCAAAGTGTTTGCAGAAACTGCAAACCACACTAAAGTGAAGGACGACATGGAGCCACCACTTTCATGTCCGCCAATAAAGGGAAACCCCCGCGAGCCGTAAAAGCAGCGCGAGGGCTTCCAGGACTAACCTTGTAGGTGCTCTCGGAAGTGTTGCAGCACTTCGAGGAGCCAATCGCCTACAACGTCACCTAAGGCCCGGACAACGATTTGTTCAATCAACGTCCGGGCCTTTCCCTTGCTTGGCTTGTCGCCGTGCATCGGTCTAGGCATGGTCCCATCCTCCTCTCGAAGCTCGGAGTGGACATTCCCCTAACGGTTCATGTCCCCACCGCACTAGCGGTAAGGACTTCGTACCGCTAGGAGAGGAAGTGACTTCGATCCGAAGATCTCCGTCGCCGATAAACTTACCAGCCGCTTTGATGGATGCCTACAAAAGTGGAATTACATGGCAGTAAGACGTGTTGATGCTGGATAGGACACGGCTATTTCCAGTTATCCACAGGTTGATTGTGGATAACTCTGCTGTCAGTTAATGAGAACAGGAGAACCGCTACGCTGTCTCAGCTGAATTTGGCAAGATGCACAATGCAACGCTAAGGCTCGCCCTTCTTGTCCATGACCTTAAGGCCGACCGACTAGTAGCCTTACCCCCTACCGCCGGGCGGCGCCGACACCACTCCGACCGTGACGGAGTTCAAACAGCCGAGTGGTGCGCTGTGTAACCCTGCATGTTCCCCACTCAACGGGGTTTACCCCCGCTCGACATGGTTGTCTGCGGGGTTTATCGTCCCCCTTGTCCGAGTGCATGCATTTGTGCAGCGCCCGCTTGACAGAATCCCCCGAAAATACTGTTTGGCCTTGGAGCCGGCGACGGGAATCGAACCCGCACTCTCAGCTTGGGAAGCTGATGTTCTACCACTAAACTACGCCGGCAGCTTTTACGACTTTAGCACTGCAGGAACCGGCTCCAAAAACCGGGCAAGGGGTGGGGAAGTACACTCTGTGTCGTGCTGCTTTCAGATCACGACATTCGCGAATCCATTGACTCCGGCCACCTCGGCATCGACCCCTTCGATCCGTCGATGGTCCAACCGAGTTCGGTTGACGTGCGCCTGGATAAGTTCTTCCGAGTCTTCAACAACTCGAAGTACACGCACATTGATCCGAAGCAGGAGATGCCGGACCTGACAACGCTCGTCGAGGTTTCCGACGACGACGCCTTTGTCCTTCACCCCGGCGAATTCGTCCTCGCCTCCACCCTGGAGTGCTTCACCCTGCCCGCCGACCTCGCCGGGCGTCTCGAGGGCAAGTCCTCGCTGGGCCGCCTGGGTCTGCTGACCCACTCCACCGCGGGCTTCATCGACCCGGGCTTCTCCGGACACATCACGCTGGAACTGTCTAACGTGGCCAACCTGCCGATCACGCTGTGGCCTGGCATGAAGGTCGGCCAGCTCGCGCTGTTCAAGATGACCTCCCCGGCTGACACTCCGTACGGCTCGGGTGCGCTCGGCTCGAAGTACCAGGGCCAGCGCGGCCCGACCCCGTCGAAGGCGTATCTGAACTTTCAGTAGGGCTGGTGGTGCATCGTCTAGCTAGACGGTCCGAACTGCTAGACGATCCGTGTTATGTCCATAGAGTTTTTGGACAAGGAGTC
>NZ_KV787087.1:0-1582 GCF_001806995.1 Corynebacterium sp. HMSC11D10 | reverse complement strand
TGGGTGGTTAGTATCACCGCTTCGATACTGGGCGCGTATATACGGGTACGGGAATATCAACCCGTTGACCATCGACTACGCCTGTCGGCCTCGCCTTAGGACCCGACTCACCCTGGGAAGACGAACTTGACCCAGGAACCCTTAGTCATTCGGCGGATACGATTCTCACGTATCATTCGTTACTCATGCCTGCATTCTCACTCGCGTGCAGTCCACCGCTTCTTCCGATACGGCTTCACCCCACACACGACGCTCCCCTACCCATAGTAAAAACTATGCCGCGGCTTCGGCGGTGTGCTTGAGCCCCACTACATTGTCGGCGCAGAACCACTCGACCAGTGAGCTATTACGCACTCTTTCAAGGATGGCTGCTTCTAAGCCAACCTCCTGGCTGTCTTCGCGATCCCACATCCTTTTCCACTTAGCACACCCTTAGGGGCCTTAACCGGCGATCTGGGCTGTTTCCCTCTCGACTATGAAGCTTATCCCCCACAGTCTCACTGCAATGCTCAAACTTCAACCGGCATTCGGAGTTTGGCTGACGTCACTAAGATGATAGTCCCGCTCGGCCATCCAGTAGCTCTACCTCCGGTAAGCACACATCACGCTGCACCTAAATGCATTTCGGGGAGAACCAGCTATCACGGAGTTTGATTGGCCTTTCACCCCTACCCACAGCTCATCCCCTCAGTTTTCAACCTAAGTGGGTTCGCGCCTCCACAACCTCTTACAGCTGCTTCACACTGGCCATGGGTAGATCACCCCGCTTCGGGTCCAGGACATGCCACTTGACACCCTCTTAGGATTCGCTTTCGCTACGACTACCCCACACTCGGGTTAACCTCGCGACATGCCGCTGACTCGCAGGCTCATTCTTCAAAAGGCACGCCATCACACACAAACGGTGCTCTGACGGATTGTAAGCGCATGGTTTCAGGAACTCTTTCACTCCCCTCCCGGGGTACTTTTCACCATTCCCTCACGGTACTTATTCACTATCGGTCACACTGGGTATTTAGGCTTACCGGGTGGTCCCGGCAGATTCACAGCAGATTTCACGAGCCCGCTGCTACTCGGGGAAAACATGATCAGACAACATATGCAACGCCTTCACGTACGGGGCTAATCACCCGCTCCGGCACGCCATCCCAGACGTTTCCGCTAACGCACACACACCATCTTGCGGTCAGGTAGCCCGCAACGATCACACCCCACAACACCGCACACGCAACCCCTACCCAGGTATCACACGCACACGGTTTAGCCTCATCCGCTATCGCTCGCCACTACACACGGAATCACAAATTGTTTTCTTCTCCTGTGGGTACTGAGATGTTTCACTTCCCCACGTCACCTCCACACAGGCTATGCATTCACCTGCAGGTAACACCACACAACTGGTGTTGGGTTTCCCCATTCGGACATCCTCGGATCAACGCACTGTTGGCAACTCCCCGAGGCTTAACGCAGCCTCACACGTCCTTCATCGGCCCAGCATGCCAAGGCATCCACCATACGCCCGTAACACAAAACAACAATTACGGTCGCTACAAAAAACTGTAGACACTCAACAAACAAAAAT
>NZ_KV787086.1:36112-36198 GCF_001806995.1 Corynebacterium sp. HMSC11D10 | reverse complement strand
CCCCGTTTTAGGACCAGGCACGCCATAACAGTCCACAAGACACGAAAACACTGTGTTTCAACCCCACGAACACACCAGTCCACCAC
>NZ_KV787086.1:0-36092 GCF_001806995.1 Corynebacterium sp. HMSC11D10 | reverse complement strand
TTGCCCCGAGTGCACTTCGTTGAACAATCTTTATACATGCATAGTATGCGGTTTAAGAGTGTTTTCAGCCAACACCCGCCCCATCGGATCGCGACCTGCGCAAATGCCGGAACAACACTTCAAAACGACCCGGAAATGGTCGGAAGGATTGTTCAACGACTGTGAAAACGGCTCGAAATGGGTGTGACGTGCGGATTGTTCAGCAATCCGCACCACCTGCTTACCCCCGGAAATTACCCCCGTTTTCCGAGCGCACACGCCATAACAGGCCTCAAGACACGAAAACACCGTGTTTCAACCCCACGAACACACCAGTCCACCACCCCAACGCTCATCGTCTAGCATCCTGAAACACCAGCTAGACGATCAGCCCCATAACGACAAACAACCCCAACACCACCAGGGCAAACACAGAGGCCGAAACGAGATCGTCTAGCAGCATCACAAGCCCAGCTAGACGATCAGCCCACAGACCAGGAGAACACCACCCCACCATCCGCCCCAACCCCAATCCGACGCCATATATAGGGACACACCCACACCCCACCATCCGCTCCACGGAAGGCAAACAAAAAGCCCGCCTCCACAAAAACGGAGGCGGGCGGCGCTTGGCTTACTTGCCGAGCTTACGACGCTGCACACGAGTGCGGCGGAGCATCTTGCGGTGCTTCTTCTTCGACATACGCTTGCGGCGCTTCTTAATAACTGAACCCATAAGGCTTCCTCTTTTCTAACGTTGCTTCGTACGTACGTGGTCGGCACGACCGCTTGCGCGGAACAGTGGGAGGTGCACACTCCCACAGGTTGTGGCCAACCTGAACACGCCAAGCATACAGGCGTGCAGACCAGCAGCCAAAAACCGAAAACGCCCGTTCCCCCACTGAAATCAGGTGGGAACGGGCGTTTCGTAGGGGTCTGGAGTGGTTTTACCCCACGTCGTAGACGGAGGACTCCAGGTATTCGTTCACCGCGTTTTCGTTGACACGGAACGAACGGCCTACGCGGACGGCAGGCAGTTCGCCGGAGTGAACGAGGCGGTAGACGGTCATCTTGGAGACGCGCATAATCTCCGCGACTTCGGCGACCGTCAGGAACTTTCCTTTATCTTCATTAACCACTTAATTCTTACCTCTCGGCACGCAAACGCGCTGCAGGCTTCCCCTCCCGCAGGACGAACACGCACGTGCTCCAACCACCCTAACGTGAAACATGGGTTGAGTGCGACTTAAGGGAGAGAATTTTTTCAGAGTGCAGGTAGTGAACACACAGCATCAGTTGTGACGGGTGTGACTACCGGGGTTATTCCTCGCCAAGTTCCTTCGACCGGCGCGCACAGGCCTCCATCGCGCGGTAGAACGCACCACGCAGACCGGACTCCTCCAACTCGCGGATTGCACGCGCGGTTGTGCCTGCCGGGGACGAAACGTTGGCACGCAACTGCACGGGCCCATCCTCGCCTTCCAGCATCGCGCCTGCACCGGCCGCGGTGGCCTTAGCCAGACGCTCCGCAAGGTCGCGCGGCAGGCCGAGGGACACGCCCGCGTCCACCATCGCTTCGGTGACAAGGAAGAAGTACGCAGGGCCGGAGCCGGACACTGCGGTCACTGCGTCGATCTGCGGTTCGGTGACGGTGACAACCTCGCCGGCGGCGGCGAGCAGTTCATCGACGGTCTGCCGCTGCTCGTCGTCAACGAAACGCCCGTAGGTCACCGCAAGCACGCCCTTACCGACGAGCATGGGCGTATTCGGCATAACGCGCGCGATCGGGGCGCCTGCGAGCGCCACTGCCTCTTCCATCGCTGCCAGCGTGATACCTGCTGCCATGGAGACCAGGACCGGGGTGTTGTCGGCGTCGCCAAAGCCTTCGCCAATTTCGGCGATGACGTCGAGGATGCCCGCGGGTTTCACGCACAGGAACACGACGTCGGCGTGCTGTACGGCTTCGTGGTTGTCGTTGGTGGTGCGCACGCCGTAGCGCTCACGCAATACTTCGCTGCGTTGCGACGACCTATTCGTCGCCGTGATCTTCTCCGGGTCGTAACCGGACTGGATCAGACCCGACAGGAGCGCTTCGCCGATATTTCCGGCGCCAATAATTGCGATGTTTGCCATGGTTGCCATGTTTAGATCAACGCGGGCCCAAATGCCATAACTGCTGCAGCGATACCTGCAAGCGCCATGTTCAGGCCATCACGTCCGGTGCGCATCGCACGCACACCGAAGACCACGCCGACCACTGCGACGATGCCAAGCAGCACCGCGACAACTGGGATGACGTGCGCCCACAGCCACTTGAATGCCAGGAACCCAAGCACACCCAGCAGCACGCCCAGGCCAACGAGCAGCACCATCAGAATCGGGTTGATGGAGGCGTCCTCGACTTCGATGTCGCGGACGTCCTCGTCAGGCAGGTCGTTCTCGAACAGGTCGAGCTCCGCATCCTGCTTATCGACGACTACCTCATCTACCGGCTTCTCCTCCGACTGAGGAGCCGCCACAGCAGCCGCAGCTGCCGCAGGTGCCGTGGCCTGTGCTGCAGGCTTCTCTACCGGCTTCTCCGCCGGTTTCCCTGCCGGCTTGGCAGCACCTTCGCGCACGACCGGAATGACGTGGGTGTCGTCCTCGGCAGGCGGAGCCTGAGTCGGCTTCGCCTTGGCCACTGCCTCTTCAGGCTTCTCCTGCTTGGCAGGCTTCTCCGCAGGCTTCTCCTGCTTGACGGTCTTTGCCGGTTCGGCGGGGGCGTCGATAGGCACGCTCGAGTGCTTCGCCTCGACAGGCTTGACGTTGACCTTCTTAAAGGAGTCGGTGAGCTCGGCGACCGAAACGCCACCGTCTTCGAGGCTGCGGCGGCGCCGGGGGCGTCGTGTGGCCGAAGGGTTTTCCTTCTCGGCGCGCGCGAGGAGCTCGGCTACCGTGAGCTGCTTGTCGGCCATTTACTCGTCGTCTCCTTTATCGGCATTCAAACCGCCCTGGTCGATGCGTTTCAGAATCACGCCTTCACGCAAGGCCCACGGGCAGATCTCCAACTTATCAATATTTAGTGCGCGCATTGCAGCCTCGGCAACGAGGGCACCGGCGACGATCTGGTGGGATCGGTCCGCATTGATGCCTTCGAGCTCCGCACGGTCCGCTGCTGTCATGCGTGAAATGAACGCGATGAGCTGGCGCAAACCGGGTGCGGTGAGGGTGCGCTGCACGAACGGACCTGCCGACGATGGTGCTGCACCGGTAAGGCGGGCCAGGGAGCGGAACGTCTTCGACGTACCCACCGCCAGGCCTACCTCGCCGAGTGCTTTTAATTCTTCGGCGGGGCCGGCGAGTTCCGCGTCGATGTAGTCGCGCAGCATGTTGATCTTCTTACGCTCTGGCGGGTCGGTGTCGAACCACTCGTGGGTCAGACGGCCAGCGCCGAGGTCCAGCGACACTGCCAGGTCCGGCATTTCTTCGGTGCCTGAGGAAATCTCGAGCGAGCCACCGCCGATGTCCAGGTTGGTGATGCGGCCGGCGGACCAGCCGTGCCAGCGGCGGGCGGCGAGGAAGGTCAGGCGTGCTTCCTCTTCGCCGGAGAGGATCTCCAGATCCACGCCGGTTTTCTTCTTCACCTGCTTCAGCACGTCCTCGGAGTTCGTCGCGGAGCGTACTGCCGAGGTGGCGAAGGCAAGGACCTCTTGGCACTTGAGATTGTTGGAGAGGTCGGCTGCTTCCTGGCAGGCGTCGACAAGTTTGTCGATGCCTTTTTGTTCGATGTTGCCTTTCTTATCCAACAACTCGACAAGCCGCAGCGGCTGCTTCCAGTCACTCATCGGGGTGGGGCGTCCGCCACCGTATGCATCGACCGCCACAAGATGGACGGTGTTGCTTCCGACGTCTAATACACCTAATCGCACCACCTCAGCGTAACGGGTCTACGGTGTGCAAGTGTGAATCAACCAGCCCCGAATCCTGTTTTTCTTGGCTTTCCGGCAGATTCCCCGGCAGGTCGCTCCATTGCGGCAGGCAGGGAAACGGCCCAGGAATTCCCGCGCGAATGGTTTGAGTTTGTCCACCCGGAGGACCCTGACCACACGTTTTCGCTAGATCTGACCTGGCTCGAGTCCACGTGGTCATGCCGCTTTGGCACGTCACAGTGCCTGGGTATCGACGAATCCAACCAGGCGGTCGGCTGCTGCATCCACGGCGCATACATTGCCGACGAAGAAGACCGCGACACCGTATATAACTCCGTTGCGTTGATGCCGGCGAAGTACTGGCAGTTGCGTCCGGCCGACACGGATGAGTTCTTCAAGGCCGACGACCCCACGTGGCTCGAGCCGTGGCTGGTGTGGGACGACAGTGACGAAGAGGACGACGGCCCACACATCAAGACGAAGGTGGTCGACGGTGCCTGCATCTTCGCCAACCGCCCCGGCCACCCGACCGGTGCGGGCTGTGCGCTGCACCAGTGGGCGATGGCGGAAGGCCACAACATCGTTGGCACTAAGCCGGAAGTGTGCTGGCAGGTGCCGTTTTCCCGCGAGGATGAATGGCAAGAGCGTAGCGACGGCCACGAGATCCTGCGCACCACCATCGGTGAATACGACCGCCGCCAATGGGGCGACGGCGGCGAGGACTTCGACTGGTGGTGCACCGCCTCACCGCAGTGCCACACCCCGAACAACGGCAGCCTCAAGCCGATTTGGCAGTCCATGAAGGACGAGTTGATTGCGCTGATTGGTGAGGTCCCGTATGCGATCGTCGCAAAGCATTGCGAGGCTCGCGCGAACCTGCCGCGGGAGGCGAAAGCCACCCACCCCGCGACGGATCAGGCCTCGAACTTGTAACCCAGGCCGCGCACGGTAACCAGCTGAGTGGGGCGCTTCGGCTCCGCCTCGATCTTGGAACGCAACCGCTTGACGTGCACGTCCAGGGTCTTGGTGTCGCCCACGTAATCGGCGCCCCAGATGCGGTCGATCAACTGGCCGCGGGTGAGCACGCGGCCGGCGTTGCGCATGAGGTACTCAAGCAGGTCGAACTCCTTGAGCGGCATGGGCACCGGCTGGCCGTCCACCAGCACCGTGTGGCGGTCGATGTCCATGACCACCCGGCCGCCCTTCAGCAGCTGGTCGTCGGCATCCTCCGCACTTTCCGCCTCCGGACCGCGGCGCAGCACCGCGCGGATGCGGGCGACGAGTTCGCGGGTGGAGTACGGCTTGGTCACGTAATCGTCCGCCCCCAGCTCCAGGCCGACAACCTTATCGATCTCACTGTCACGCGCCGTGACCATAATGATCGGCACCGACGACTCCGCACGCAGCTTTCGGCACACCTCCGTGCCGCTCATCCCTGGCAGCATGAGATCCAGCAGAACCAGATCGATGTCTTCAGAGTCGAAGAGCTGCAGCGCCGTCGGACCGTCCGGCGCGATCTTGGTCTCAAACCCTTCCTTGCCCAGCAAAAACGCGAGCGGGTCCGATAAGTTCTCTTCGTCCTCGACGATAAGGATGGTCGTCACTGCTGCTCAAGTTCCTTTCTGCCAGCAGAGGCGTGAACAGTTTCCGGGTCAAAGATCGGCAACTCAATGGTGAACGTTGAGCCGGTGCCGGGCCTAGACCACACGGTTATGTTACCGCCATGGTTGGCAACCACGTGCTTGACAATCGCCAGTCCCAGGCCAGTGCCACCTGTCGAGCGAGAACGGGCCTTATCCACCCGGTAGAACCGCTCAAACACGCGTTTTTGGTCCTCGGGCGCAATGCCGATGCCGCGGTCCGTGACACGGATCAGCACCGCTTTGTCGCGCACCGTTTTCTGCGTGATGCTCACCGGCTGCCCATCCGGCGAGTAGTTGATCGCGTTGGATATCAGGTTGGCCACCGCCACTGTGAGCATCGACTTGTCGCCGAGCACGTACAGCCCAGTGGGGGCGCCACGGTTGATCTCAATCTTGCGGTTTTCGGCGGTAACGTGGTTGCGGATGACGGCTTCGTCGATGATGTCGTCGACACGCACTGGCGCCATGTCGGGCAGCGCTTCCGCGCCTTGCAACTTCGACAGCGCAATCAGGTCCGTGATCATCTCCCCCATGCGGTGCGCTTCCTTGTGCAGTTTCCCGCCGAAGTATTCGACCATCTCCGGGTCAGTCGGATCCTGCAGAAGCGCCTCCGCCAGCAGCGACATGCCACCGACGGGGGTTTTGAGCTCGTGCGAGACATTTGCGACGAAATCACGCCGCGCGTGCTCCATCCGCACATTCTCAGACTCGTCGGAGCCGTAAATGATCACCGACGAGTTATCCGTCAGCGTCAACGGAGCAACTACCGCGCGCACGTTACGGATGCGGTTACCGGTGGTGCGCTGTGGCATCTCCATGTCGATGACACGTTGCTCCGCATCGTCCATCACCTGCTCCGCAACATCGAATACGCGGGGGTTGACGGTGCCGTCGTGCACAAGCGACATATCGTGGGCACGCGCGTTGGACAGTTGCACCTTGCCATTTCTTCCAACGACGACGATGCCGGTGGGCGATCCCTGTGTCACCAGGTGCAACATATCGCTGACAGTGCTCACGCCAGTGTCTTCATCGTGGTCGTCCGCACTGTTTCGGGCATACCAACGCAATGCCCGCCGCCCGAGATGGGCAGCGGGGACGGCGACGAGCGCGCCGAGAATAAACGCAAGAACTGGCGACACAGCCTAAGCGCTACTTCTTGCCCTGGTTCGCCACAGCGGCAGCGCCTGCAGCGGCAGCCTCCGGGTCGAGGTAGGTACCGCCCGGGTTGAGCACCTTGCCGCGCTCGCCGATTTCGTACAGCAGCGGCATGCCGGTCGGGATGTTCAGCGCCGCAATGTCCTCGTCGGAAATGCCGTCGAGGTACTTCACCAGCGCACGCAGGGAGTTACCGTGCGCTGCGACCATGACAGTCTTGCCCTGCAGCAGCTGCGGCAAGATTGCCTCCTCGTAGTACGGCAGGAAGCGACGCACAACGTCCTGCAGGCACTCGGTGCGCGGCACCTCCGGCAGGAACGCGTAGCGCGGGTCGTTGGTCTGCGCGTACTCGTTATCGATATCGATCGCCGGTGGCGGAGTGTCGTAGGAACGACGCCACTCCATGAACTGCTCATCGCCGTACTTGTCGCGGATCTCCGCCTTGTTCAGGCCCTGCAGCTTGCCGTAGTGGCGCTCGTTGAGGCGCCAGTTGCGCACAACCGGGATCCAGTGGCGGTCCGCTGCGTTCAACGCAATGTTGGCGGTGCGGATCGCGCGACGCAGCAGCGAAGTGAACACGATGTCCGGCAGGACACCCTTTTCAACCATGAGCTTGCCGGCGTTGACGGCTTCGCGCTCGCCCTGCTCTGTCAGGTCGACGTCCACCCAGCCGGTGAACTGGTTCGACTTGTTCCACTCACTTTGACCGTGACGTACAAGAATCAACTTTCCGTTACCCATGACTTTAAGCATGCCACGAAAGAGGTTTAGTGTCGTGGGCATGCTCAAGGTTTTTCGCTACGCCGCCGCGGTTGCCGTCGCCGCGGCACTGACCACTGCCCCATCTGCTGCCGCAGCGCCTGCGCTTGCCGCCCCCGGCGCGCCTGTGGCCACGCTGTTCGAGGGCTCTAATTCGTTTGCTAACAGCTCGCGCTGCAGCCAGGGCCCTTCCGGTGTGGTGCGCACCCCTGACGGGCAGACGAAGCGGATCATGATCACGGCCGCGCACTGCTTCGACGTGGACGATAAAACGGTGCGCCCGGAGGTGTACGCACCGGTGCGAGAAGGTGGCGGAGTGCGCTACCCGCGGGTGGGCAGCGTGGATACGCAACGCAAGGAGTTCGAGCTGGGCAACGGCGAGTTGATGGACTTCTACCGCATTATCGACGAGCCCGACTGGGCCATGGTCCGCCTCGACCCAGGCGTTTCTGCCTCCGGCTGGTCCACCTCCCGCGACCAGTGGGGCAGCACCCCCTCCCGGAACGTGGCGATCACCGGCGTGAAGGATTACCGCAGCCTGGGCAACGAGCTGATCAGCTTTGACAACTTTGGCCAGCCCATCTGCAAAGACGGCATGCGCACCGGCCGCTCGTGCGGCACCCAGGTGTTCCGTACACAGAACTTCATCTGGCACGTCGGGTTGAACTACGCCTCGGGTGATTCCGGCGGCATCAACTACGACCCGCGCACGGGCGAGGCCATCGGGTTGACCATCATTGGATACGGCCCCTTCGGCAACTCCCAGCAGATCGATCGTGCGCTCGAGTCCGCCTACGGCATCCCCGACGGTCAGGTAAATCAGGCGTTTACTCCTGCTGAGCCGGCGTCGCGCGCGGAGTTTGCGACGCTTCGCGACGAAATCGCCCAGCACAACCCAGCCGCCGCCAACAAGCCCGCGCCGGCACCGTCGAAGTTCCACAAACTCACCGGCGCAGTCAACGGTGCCCAGGCTGATGCTGCTCGCCTCGCCGGGGAGGCGCAGCGTCTTCCCCAAGCAGCAGACCCGGTTGCCGCAGCGCAGGAGCTTGCCGGACGTGCGGGTGCCGCAGCCAACCAGCGTGCAGGTGAGATCAGCGCCGCCGTGAACGCGATCATCCGCTAGTTGCCGCCGGGGATCCGGGGAGCCTCACAGGGGTCGTAACCGTCGAGCGCTTGCTTATAGACGCCCGCGAGCTGGTCTGCCGACGCCGCCCAGCTAAACCGGGCCGCGTGGCGGACGGCGGATTCGCCCATGTGGATGCGCGTGGAGTCGTCGATAAGCAACCGCTCCAGTGCATCCGCCCACTCGTTGGTGTCGTGACTGCCCACCAGCAGGCCGGTCTCCCCGTCACACACCGCGATCGGGAGCCCGCCGACCTTCGCCGCCACCACCGGCGTACCTGTGGCCTGCGCTTCCACGGCGACCAGGCCGAAGCTTTCGTTGTAACTCGGCACCGCGACGACGTCCGCTGCTTGGTAGATGCTGACGAGTTCTTCAGGCGGACGCGGGCCAAGGAAACGCACGGTGGCACCCAGCGCCTCCTCGTCCGCGATCGCACGGTAGTGCTCCACCGACGAACCGGACCCGCTCGCCCCACCACAGATGATCACGCGCAACGGACCTTCGACGCTGCCGCGGCGCACGACCTCCCCCATCGCACGCAACAACACCTGCGGGCCCTTGAAATCCTGCAGCCTGCCGACGAACGCAACCACCTTCGCGTGCAACGGAATGCCCAGGTGGCGGCGTGCAAGTTCCGTGTTGCGGTTCGTGCCAGGGGTGAACAGTTCCGTGTCCGCACCAGGGCTGACCACGGAGATCTTCGACGGGTCCACGTCGTAGAAGCGGGCAAGCTCGCTGGTTTCATCCTCGGTGTTGACCACGAGCGTTTCGGCGTTGTCCACGAGTTGCTGCTCACAAATACGGCGCGCCTCCGACTCCGAGCCACCCACACCGTAGGCGTTTTTCACCGCCGCCCACGTATGCCCGGTGTGCACCAGCGGCACCCCAGCAAGGTCGGCGAGCAACCACCCCACCTGGCCGGAGAGCCAGTAGTGGGAATGGATCAGGCCGTAAGAGCGCTCGTCTGCTCGGCAGAACTGCACCACCCCGCCGGCGAACGCAGCGAGTTGGGTCGGCAGGTCTTCTTTCTCCAGCCCCTCATACGGCCCGGCGACGATATTGATCACCCGGTAGCCTGGCTCGACCTCGACGATCTCGCCCTGGCTGGGCCGCGTCGCACGGGTGAACACATCCACCTGCGTGCCCTGGCGGGCCAGTTGGGTCGCAATGTTGTGAACGTAGACGTTCATGCCACCGGCATCACCGATTCCCGGCTGCTCGAGCGGAGAGGTGTGCATTGAAATCATGGCGACGCGCATGCGGGCCAGATTAGCGCGGCGCAAAACCCTGCGTCACTGCGCGTTGGTATGGCTTTGCAAGTCTTCCTCAGCGAGCTGTTTGAGGACCACCTCGAGCGGTGTCCTCGTTCCGTCGTCCTCCTCACGGGCACGGCGTAGCAGTTCGCGGTCAGCGACCTGCTCTAGCTCTTCTAACAGCACCAAGTCTTCAACCGGCACGATAGCTGCAGCAGACTTCCCGTTCCGGGTAATCAACACCCGCTCACCTGCATAATTCGCTCGGTCAACCGTCTCACCTAAGCGATTCCGCAATTCAACAAGCGCAATTGCGTCTTCCGGCGCTTTCACAGTGCACCACCCCTTCATCCATACTGTGTACAGTTGGTACACACTGTACACATTTTCTAGGGGGTGTCAATGAAATACCAAGTCGAGCTCACCAACCAAGCCAGTCGTGACCTCAGAAAAATTCGACGAAGCGACCGAAACACCTTCGAGCGAATTACCGAAGCCTTACAAGCGCTCTCCGCTAATCCATTCCCCGCCGGTTGTGTCCGATTAACCGGCTACGACGATTTCCGAATCCGGGTTGGCGGGTTCCGGATCATCTACTCAGTTCAGCAAAAAGTCGTTCTAGTGGAAGTACTGCGCATCGCGCCGCGTGGCGAGGTCTACAAAGGCCTTTAGTGCGCCGCGTGCCGGTGCCACGCACCGAAGTCCGCCGCCACCGTAGCCGCCAGGTGCTGATAGGACTTCAGGGTTGCCGCGGCCATGCGCTCCAAATCGACGACCGCACCTTCCGCCAGGTGCCTGTCGTACGGGATCGTGTGTACCGCCCGCGTACGCGAGGCGAAGTGTTCGGTGACCTTGCCCATGTCGATGGTCGGCTTGCCCGGTGCGGATGAGGAAATGACCACGACAGCGTTGGCGGCCAACTGGTCGTAGCCGTGGAGGTTGAGCCAGTCGAGGGTCGCGGATGCGGACTGCGCGCCGTCGAGAGCAGGTGAGGTGACCAGCACAAGCGCGTTGGCCAGGTCGAGCACGCCCGCCATCGCGGAGTGCATCAGGCCGGTGCCACAGTCGGTGAGAATGACGTTGTAGTGGTGCTGCAGGATGTCGATGGCGTGGCGGTAGTCGGCTTCCGAAAACGCCTCGGAGACCGCCGGGTCTCGCTCGGAGCCGATCACCTCGAGCCGCGATGCTGCCTGGTTAGTAAAGGCACGGACCTGCGGGTAGCGGTGCGTTTCCGGCGCGTGGAGCAGGTCACGGATGGTGGCCGGTGGCGCGGTTGCTGCGCGTTGGGCAAGTGTGCCCAGGTCCGGGTTGGCGTCGATGGCGATGACGCGATCCCCACGGGTCTGTGCGAACACGCCTCCAAGGCCAACGGTGGTTGTGGTCTTACCGACGCCACCTTTCAGGCTCATCACCGCAATGCGGTAGTCGCCGCGCAGGGGCGCACGGATGGCGTCGATAAGCTGCTGCTCCTCGAGCTCTTTGCGCGAACCGCCCGGGTTGATGCGACCACGAGTGGCGGTGTGGATCATTTTGCGCCAGCCCTGTTTCGGCGGCGATTTCACCGGATCCACCAGGTTGGTTTGATCGAGCACCTCAGGTGGTGTGAGTTCAAGCTCCGGCATGGCAACAGCGTCGCGAAGCGTGGCGTCATGGAACGTGGTCATGAAAAATCCCCCCGTATTTCCCCAAATATGTGATGCAGGCAAGTGTAGATGATCAATTTCTTGCGCGCACCCATTCACAACCTACGCAAGAGTAAGTTATACTCCGCAACACGTTTAGTTACACATGACCATAACCGAGAGGATGCAATGGGCGCCGCAGACACACAGGCCTGGATTGAGCAATACGCCGAATGGACGAACCCGCGTCCCGAAATCGGCACAGACACGCTCGTAAGCTGGTTCAACCGGGCCGTGGCCACCCAACCGCGCAGCGCCGCAACATGGTTCATGGGCAAGGAGCTCACCTACGCCGAGCTCAACGATCACGTCGGCAGCGCGGCAGCCGGCTTGGCCAAACTCGGCGTCCAGCCTGGGGACCGCGTTGCGGTTGCGCTACCCAACTGTCCGCAGCACGTCATCGCAGTCACGGCAATCCTGCGACTGGGCGCGGTCGTCGTCGAACACAACCCGCTCTACACCGCAGACGAGCTCGAGCCACAGTTCAACGACCACGGAGCGAAGATTGCGATTGTCTTCGACCGTGAAGCGGACACCTTCCTCTCCCTGCGCGGACGCACCCCGCTGGAAACCGTTGTGGCCGTCAACATGATCGACGAAATGCCAACGCACCTCAAGGCATTGCTCGCACTGCCAATTCCGCCAGTAAAGAAGAAGCGCGCCGAGCTCAGCGCCCCCGCCCCAGGGACCATGAACTTCACCGACCTGCTGCGGACACGTTCTCGCACGGTGCACTTGCCACCGATCGAGCCGGAAACTACCGCCTTTATCCTCTACACCTCGGGCACATCCGGGAAACCGAAGGGCGCGCCGCTGACGCACCGCAATATCGTCTCGGTCCTCAAGGCGGGTATCGAGTGGCTGGAGGACTGGGGTGCGGTGCGCGAGAAGGTGCTCGCCGTGCTGCCGATGTTCCACATCTACGGCCTTGCGTTGAACTACGGCCTGCCACTGACCGTTGGCGGGCAGATCGTGCTCGTGCCCGCACCGCAGCCGCAGTTGTACCAGTCGGCGATCCTGAAAACGCGGCCAACGATGCTGCCGGGCGTGCCCACGCTGTACGCCAAAATCATCGAATGGGCGAAGAAAGACAACGTCGACCTTTCCTCGATTCACACGTCGATCTCCGGCGCATCCACCCTGCCTGCAGAGACGATCGAACTGTGGGAAAACACCACGGGCGGGCGCCTCATCGAAGGCTACGGCCTGACGGAAACCTCGCCGATCCTCGCCGGCAACCCCCTCGACGGCACACGTCGTCCGGGCTACATCGGTCTCCCCTTCCCCAATACGGAGATCCGCATCGCTGACCCGGACGACCCTTCTCGCACCATGCCCGACGGTGAGCCAGGCGAGCTGCTTGCCCGTGGCCCGCAGGTCTTCGCTGGTTACCTGAACAACCCGGAGGCAAACGAGAACGCGTTCCACGATGGTTGGTTCCGCACCGGCGACATGGCCGTCATGGAGCCGGACGGCTGGATCAAGTTGGTGGCGCGCATCAAGGAGATGATCATCACCGGTGGCTTCAACGTGTACCCGGACGAGGTGGAGGGCGTACTTCGCCGCCATCCGGATATCGACGACATCGCAGTCGTCGGCCGCCCCCGCGAGGATGGCGCCGAGGATGTCGTCGCGTGCATCACGCTTGTCGACGGCGCCGCGCTCGACCCCGAAGGCCTCAAGGCCTACGCCCGCAAGCACCTGACGCGCTACAAGGTGCCGCGCGAGTTCTACCACTTCGAGGAGCTGAACCGGGACCAGACGGGCAAGATTCGTCGCCGTGAGGTTCGCGACACTCTCGTCAGTCTTCTTACCCAACCGTAGGTAGATGGGCGTAGGGTGGTCACCATGACTTCACCCTCCCTAACCAATGGAGACGCCCCCTGGCTGCAGTACTACCCCGAGTGGACCGCCCACTCGCTGGAGTACGGCAACCGCACGCTGAACGATCTTTACGACGACAACCTGGCCGCCAACGGCAACAACACCGCCACCAGGTTCTTCGGCCGCACCCAGACGTTTAGCGAGCTCGATCGCGAGGTGCGCCGCGCCGCCGCAGGTCTGAAAGCCTTTGGCGTTCGCCCGGGTGACCGCGTGGCGATCATGCTGCCGAACTGCCCGCAGCACGTCGCCGCCTTCTTTGCTGTGCAGAAGATCGGCGGTGTTGTCGTCGAGCACAACCCGCTCTACACCGCCCACGAGCTGCGCCCGCAATTCAAGAACCACGGCGCCCGTGTGGCAATCGTGTGGGACAAGGCCGCCGACACGCTCGAGCAGCTGCGCGCCGACACCCCGCTGGAAACCGTGGTCAGCGTGAACATGATCAAGGCCATGCCACGCGCCCAACAACTCGCGCTGCGCCTGCCGCTGCCGAAGGTGATGGAGGCCCGCGCAGCGCTCACCGGCCCGTGCAGCAACACGGTGCCATGGGAGTCATTGACCAGCTCCGCCATCGGTGGGCTGGGCACTGACCTGGAACCCCCAGCGGAGATCACTCCGGAAAGCCCCGCGGTGATCCTGTACACCTCCGGCACGACCGGCGCGCCGAAGGGCGCGGCACTGTCACACGCGAACCTGGTTGCCAACCCGCTGCAAGGCCAGGCGTGGGTAAAGGAACTCCAAGAGGGCAACCAGCGCATGCTGGCGGCCCTGCCGTTCTTCCACGCCTACGGCCTGACGTTCTCGTTGACGTTGACCATGCTGATCGGCTCAGAACTTGTGCTCCTGCCAGCCCCGCAGATGCCTCTTGTGATGAAGGCGATCAAGAAGACCCCGCCGACGTTCATCCCAGGTGTGCCCACCTTGTTTGAGCGCATCCTGCAGGCTGCGGAGAAGAAGAACATCGACCTGTCCCCGGTCCAGATTGGCTTCTCGGGAGCGTCGTCGCTGCCGAAGGAGATTATCGAGGGCTGGGAGCGCGCCACCGGCGGTCGCCTGGTCGAAGGCTACGGCCTGACCGAGACGTCGCCGATCATCGTGGGCAACCCGCAGACCGCGGACCGTCGCCCCGGCTACATTGGCATCCCCTTCCCCGACACCGAGATCCGCATCGTCGACCCGGACAACCTGGACAAGGACATGCCCTACGGCGAGGACGGCGAAATCCTGGCGAAGGGCCCGCAGGTGTTCTCCGGCTACTTCAACAACCCTGAGGCCACCGAGAAGGTCTTCCACAACGGTTGGTTCCGCACCGGCGACATGGGTGTGATGGAGGAGGACGGCTTTATCAAGCTCGTCTCCCGCATCAAGGAGCTCATCATCACCGGCGGGTTCAACGTCTACCCTGCGGAGGTTGAGGAGGTCATCCGCACCCACAAGGACGTCGAGGATGTCGCCGTCGTGGGACGTCCACGCTCCGACGGTTCGGAGGATGTTGTCGCCTGCGTCGTGCTTCGCGACGGCGCCGCCCTCGACCCCGACGGCCTGAAGGACTTCGCCCGCGAGAACCTCACCCGTTACAAGGTGCCGCGCACCTTCTACCACTTCGAGGAGCTGGCCAAGGACCAGATGGGCAAGCTACGCCGCCGCGAGGTCCGCGAGGACCTGCTGTCCAAGCTCGAGCAGCGCTAAAGGCTCGGTCCGGACACCCGCGCTGCTTTGTTGGTCTCACGGCGGCCATCCGCCGCTCCGCCCCACAGATGGTGAGAACCAAATGGTGAGCTCGGCAAAATTTTGGCGTTCTCCCCGTTTGGTTCTCACCATGTGTGCGTGCGGCGGGGGGTTCGCGCTAGAGGCCCACCCAGACCGGCTCGGGGTGCAGCTCAACGCCGAATTGCTTGTCGACGACCCCCTGCACCCGGCGCGCCAACACCACGATGTCGTCCGCCGTGGCGTTACCCCGGTTCGTCAGGGCGAGGGTGTGCTTGGTGGACAGGCGCGCGGGCGCGTCCTCGCCGGGGAATCCGCGGGGGCAGCCGGCGCGCTCGATCAGCCACGCTGCAGACAACTTCTCTTGGCCCTCACCAGCGGCAAAGCGTGGCATGTGGTCTTCGCCGACCTTGGCCTCGATCTCATCCGCCAGCGCGGTGGGCACGACCGGGTTGGTGAAAAACGAGCCCGCGGACCACGTGTCGTGGTCGCCGGCGTCGAGCACCATGCCCTTCGCCCGGCGAGTCTCCAGCACGGATGAGCGGGCCTCCGCCAGCGACACACGCTCCCCGCCCAGGTGGCGCAGCGGGATCGACTGGTCGGTCTTCTCTAGCGCTAGCTCGATCTCCAGCACCACAGCTCGCGAGGTGAACTTCAGGTTGGAGTAGCGGTACGCCAGATCCAGTGACTCGGCGGGCACCCACTCGTCGGCACCCGTCTCGCGGTTGTAGAGGCGCACGCGGGTCAGCACGTCCGAGATCTCGGAGCCATACGCGCCGACGTTTTGCACCGGGGTCGCACCAGCGGAACCCGGAATGCCCGACAAGGCTTCGATACCACCGAGGCCATGGTCGACAGCAAAGGCAACCACGTCGTCCCAGACGGTGCCGGCTTGGATGCGCAGCGTGGTGTCGTCGATAAGCGAGATGCCCTCGTTGCGCACCAACACAGCAGTCAGATCGAGCGCACCTTCCGCAACAAGCAGGTTGGAACCGCCGCCGACAACAAGCAGCGGCGAACCGGCGCGATCAAGGCGCGCAACGGTCTCGGCGAGTGCTTCGGCGCTGGTGCACTCGATGATCTCGGCCGGCGAACCGCCGACGCGCAACGTGGTCAGAGAGGCAAATGATGGGGTTGACACGCCAACAACGGTAGTCTGTGACCCATGACTGCACGTAGTGAGATCACTGTGACCATCAACCAGCCGATCGAAAAGGTCGCGCAAGCCTACGCCACGCGCGAATACTGGGAGTTCATCGCAGAGAAACTCTCCCCGGAACCGGGCGAGCTCAACGAGTTCGCGGACAACACCGCAACCCTCTTTGAGATTCTGCCGACCTCTATCCTCCCGCCGGCAGCACAGGCGATGGTGTCCCAGGACCTGAAGCTCAAGCGCGTCGTCACCGTAGGCGCGCTCGACGGCGACACCGCCAAGCACACCATGACCGGCGACGTCAAGGGCACCCCGGTGGACCTCGGCGCCGAATACACAGCAACCCGCGACGGCGACAACACCAAGCTCGACTACGAGCTCGAAGCCAAGGTCAACATCCCGTTTATGGGCGCTGCCCTCGAGCCGAAGGTCGCCGAGGCACTCGAGGAGATCGTGGAAAACGAAGCGAAGCTCACCGACCAGTGGATTAGCGAGAACCTCTAATCCCCCACTATCACAATCTCCGCGCCGATAACCCGGGTGCGGCGGGCAAACCCTACGGGGTGATCACCCGCGGCACGACCGGGTTTAATCGTCTGCGCAGATCTGATCGCTGGACCCGCTTTCACCCGCGGGTCCAGTCCCTGTTGCGAGCCGTACCCGACCCGCTGGCCGTGGATGTGGGCTACGGCGCCTCCCACGCCACCACCGTCGAATGGGCCGGGTGGCTGCGCCAGATCCGCCCCGACATCGAGGTCGTGGGCCTGGAGATCGACCCGGAGCGCGTCCTGCCGCCCCGCGACGGCGTGCGTTTCGAGCTCGGCGGCTTCGAACTTGCTGGCTACCGCCCCCACCTCGTGCGCGCCTTCAACGTGCTGCGCCAATACGACGTCGACCAAGTCCCCGACGTGTGGGACACCGTCTGCTCACGCCTTGCGCCGGGCGGCCTGTTCGTCGAAGGCACCTGCGATGAAATCGGACGCCGTTGCGCATGGTTGCTTCTCGACGACACCGGCCCCGTCTCCTTAACCCTCTCCTGGGATCCCTTCCACACCGCAACCCCCTCAGAGGTGGCGGAGCGCCTCCCCAAAGCGCTGATCCACCGCAATGTGCCCGGCGAGGCCATCCACGCATTTCTTACCGACGCCGACACCGCCTGGGAACACGCCGCCGGATGGGAACCCCACGGCCCCCGCGTGCGCTGGCGCCACGCCCTCGACGACCTGGCCGCAAAATGGCCGATCACGCCCCAGCGGCGCCGCTTTTCCGACAATTCCGTGACCGTCGAGTGGAACGCCATCGCTCCAAGTTCCTAAACTGGCCCGCATGACCAAAGCCTGGAAAGTCACCCTCTCCATCATCGTCGGAGTACTCCTCCTGTTCGCCGTTGCGGAAGGAGGCATCCGCGCGTTCGTGTCCCACCAGGTCACGTCCGAAGCCCCGGAAGGCACCTCGGTGTCCTTCGGCCCGAAGCCAGTCACACTCGGCCTGCTGGGTGGAAAGTTCCCCCACATGAAAATCGACCAGGACTCCACCCTGGTTGTGGACGGCAACACCTTCACCGGCGCGCCCGCCGCCGTCGTGGAGATGGACAACGTCCACATCGCAGGTGGCGACCCGGTCGCCGAAACCCTCCACCTGACCTCCGATCTGCCCACCGACTACGTCCGCGCCATGCTCAACCAGCAGTTGGAGCAGCAGATGGGCGAGGACGCCGGATTCCTGGCCAACTTCATCAACGTCAGCGACGTCACCGCGAACCCCGAGGCCGGTACCTTCACCGTCGAGTTCAGCGGCGGTGTCGCAGGCATCGATCTGCGCCCCTCCATGCGTGACGGCCAACTCGCGCTCGAGGCCGAGAACACCTCGCTGTTCGGCTTCGACCTGCCCGACGGTGTCGCCGACGCCATCAGCGGCGCCCTGTCCAACGGCATGGCCCAGGAAGCCAACAGCACCATGCGTATCGACGACTTCCGCGTCATCGACGGCGGCCTCCAAGTCTCCATGGTGGGCACCGACGTGAACTTCAACGAACTGCAGATGATGCAAGAAAACCCCGCCGGGTTCACGACCCAGCAGGGTTAAGCGGTGCCGCTGCGGCGGCGCTGCGGCGGCGCGGGCGGTGTTACCAGCCGCCGTTGCCCTCCAGAATGTTTTTGATCTGGGGGCGGATGTCGAAGTAGTAGATACCGATCGCCACCGCGCCAAACCATGCGATGAACGGCAGGCCGAGCATGCACGCCACCGCAGACAGCGCCAGGATGCCAATCCAGGCGCCCTTGGACTGGCGGCCTGCTGCTTCGAACGCGTCGGGGCGGGTCGTCGCCACGAGCCCGGCAGCCACAAGGCCTGCGATGCCGACCGCGAAGAGCATGAGGAAGCTCGCGCGTGACGGGAGCGTCGTGATGAACTGGATCTGCTCAAGAGCCGCGGTATCCATATCCCAACCTTCTAGTTAGCGGTGTTGTTGGAGTCGGTTTCGTCCGTCTCCAGAATCTCGCCGTCGATAATATCGCCGTCACCGGTGGTGTTGGTGAACTGGTCTTGGAGGCGCTCCACCAGGCCGTCGAAACGCGAGCGGATATCGCTCATAACACCCTTGTCGTCGACCCCGTCAAGAGCCTTATCCAGACGCTCGTTGAGCGCAGCGCGCACCTCATTTACCTTCGTAGTCACAGTCTCCTTGAGGTCGTCGGAGATCTGCAGATCACGCTCACGCAGGGAGTTAAAGAGCTTCTCCGCCTCGTCGACGAAGTTGTTGGCCACGTTGCGCACGTCACCCTCCGACGTCGCCGCGTTCAAGTTCGTGCGAGCCTCATCGGACGTGGATTGGAAACGCTCAGAGAGCTCGCCGGCTACCTTGCCCAGCGCCGCACCGAGGGAAGAACCTGCCAGCAGCAGGGCCTCGCCAGCGTCGCGGAGGTTGTTGCGGATCTCGCCATTGTTGTCAGCCATAGCTTTACCTTTCATCTAAAAGAACAAGAGCTGTGTCACAGTGTAAATAACCAAACCGGCCAGTGCACCGACCACAGTGCCGTTCAGACGAATGAACTGCAGGTCACGGCCCACCATCAGCTCGATCTTCTCCGCTGCTTCCTCCCCATCCCAACGCTCGATCGTCTCCGCGATGATGCCCACGATCTGTTCCGCGCCGTTCTCAGCCGCGTAGTGGGTGATCTTTTCCAGGCGTGCTTCGGCATCGGCGCGGACTGTGGGGTCGTCGCGAAGCTTGGTGCCCCATTCCATCGACGCATCCGCGATCTTCCTGCGCAGCGTGCTCGACGGATCCGAGGCCGCCTCCACCAACGCTGTGGACAACTGCGCCCACATCCCCGCCGACGCCGAACGCACCGCGTTCGACGCCATAATGTCGCCCTTCAACGCCTCCACGCGCGAGATCATCTCCCCATCAAACTGCAGGTCCTGCGCGAAGTCGTTGATCTGTCGGCGCAGCGCCCGCCGCGCCTCGTGCTGCGGGTCCGCGTCCACGTCCGCCATGAACGACACCAACTCGTCGTACACGCGCTGCCCCACGAGGTCTTTAGCGAATTGGGGTGCCCAGCGGGGCATACGTTCGTCGATAAGTGAAACGACCGTGTCCTCCATGCCATTTACTTTGCGACGACCCCACGCCACCATGTCATCCACCACCGGCTCCACCTTGCCATCCGCAATCAACCCCTCCAGCGCACGGCCCAGCGGCGGGCCCCAAATCGGCTCCGCAAAGCGGTCGATCACCTGCGAATCGATAAACCGCTCCGCCTCCTTCGGATCGATGCCCTCAACCATGCGCACCACGAACGTGCCAACCTCTTCGCTGACACGCTCCGCGTTCGCTGGCTGCGCCATCCACGTGCCTACCCGCTCCGGGATGCCCGCATCCATCACCTTCTGCGTAATCGTGCGCGCATTCAGGAAGTTCTCGCTGACAAAGTCGCTCAGCGCCCCCGCAACCTGATCCTTCTTGTTCGGGATGATCGCCGTGTGCGGAATCGGAATCCCCATCGGGTGCTTAAACAACGCCGTCACCGCAAACCAGTCGGCCAAACCACCCACCATGCCGGCCTCCGCCGCAGCACGCACGTAACCAATCCACGCCGCCGTTGCGCCTTGGGATTGCGCCCACGAGCACGCAAGGAAGATCACCGCAGCAACCCCAAGCAAACTTGTCACCGCGATCTTGTGGTTTCGCAGGACGCGGCGCCGCTCCGTCTCATTGGTTGGGCTTGGCATCAACTGATCAGTCATGCCCCCGATTAAAGCAGCCCGGCCGACATGGGCACGAAAAATGCCCCCTTCGCCGAAACGAAGAGGGCAAAAGCTTCCAGCGCGTTAGTTCACGCGGCCAGTGCGCTTGCGGTACTCCTTGTAATCCTTCCGGCCAAGGCCGATGAAGATGAAGGCGAGCACCGTGGTGATCACTGCTTCAGCGACGCCCAGGATGAGCAGACGCTCTGCCAGGCCGTGAGTCTGCGAGCCAAAGCCGTAGACCATCGCACCCCAGCCCCACACTGCCAGGCCAACACCGAACAGTGCGGACAGGAGCAGACCCATCGCAACCCAGGTGAAGTTGCGGTTCAGGGACGAGTGCGGCGCACCCAGGGATACCGGGTCGTAGCCCTCGATGTACGTGTCCTCGATCCTGCTCTGGTACTCAGGGAAAGACTCGCTGTGGATATCTGCAACTGCATGAGAACCCATGATGATGTTTCCTTCTACTACTGCTGGTTCTACCAGGACTCCAATACCTCGGAGTATACGGCAGATCTAGTCGTCGCCACCCTTGAAGGCAGCACGGGCACGCTCAGCGTTGATCGCACCGACTGCATCAAGCGGGATACCGGCCGGGCAAACATCAGCACACTCGCCGTACAGCGAGCAGTGGCCGAAGTTCGTCTCCAGCTCATCAACCATGTTGCGGGCACGGCGGCCGCGCTCCATCTTGCCCAGCGGCAGCAGCTTCAGGTGCTTGAGCTTCGCGCCAGTGAACAGGTGCGCAGCACCGTTCGGGCAGGCAGCCACACAAGCGCCACAACCGATGCAGGCTGCGTAGTCAAGCGCGGTCTCTGCGTCCTTGTGGTTCACAGCCAGCGTGTCAGCATCCGGAGCGGTACCGGCGTTGACCGAAACGTAGCCACCTTGCTGCATGACGCGGTCCAGAGCGGAACGGTCCACAGTCAGGTCCTTGATCACCGGGAATGCACCGGAGCGGAACGGCTCAATCTTGAGCGTGTCGCCGTCGTTGTAGTTAAACAGGCGCTGCAGGCAGGCCGTCGTATTCTGGCCAGCACCGTGCGGGCGACCGTTGACCAGTACGCCACAGGTGCCGCAAATGCCTTCGCGGCAGTCAGAGGCGAACACGAACGGTTCTTTGCCCTCTTCGACGTAGTTGTTGTTGACGTGGTCGAGCAGCTCCAGGATGGACATCTGCTCCACAGCGTCGTCGACCTGGACGGTCTCGAAGCTGCCCTCAGTGTCAGGACCAGCCTGGCGCCAGATTTCAAGTGTCAGTTTCATTACTTGTAGTTCCTTGCCATCAGCGGGATCGAATCGAAGTACAGGGGTTCAGCGTGGCGGATGAACTGGCCTTCGCCGGCCGGCTCCCACGCGGAGACGAAGCACCAGTTGTCGTCGTCACGCTCTGCCTCGCCGTCATCGGTGAGGTGATCCATACGGTAGTGAGCACCGCAGGACTCGTCGCGGTCAAGAGCGTCGATGCACATGAGCTCGCCGAGGTTGATGTAGTCAACCAGGCGCAGCGCAGCCTCGAGGGTCTGGTTCATGTCATCCGCGGTACCCGGGATGGAGATGTTGGTCCAGAAGTCCTCGCGCAGTGCACGGATCTTACGGATGCCCTCTTCCAGGCCCTCCACGGTACGGGCAACGCCGCAGTGCTCGTAGAGGATGTCGCCGAGCTGCTCGTGGAAGTGCTCCGGGCCGTGCGGCTCCGGGCCACGGATGGACATGATGCGCGCGATGCGCTCCTCCACCTCAGCAACAACGTCCTTGGCTTCCTGGGAGTCCTCGGAGAGCTTCTCCTCACCGAGGTGGTTTGCCAGGTAGTTCGGGACGGTGAACGGCAGGGTGAACCAGCCGTCGACGGATGCGGACAGCAGCGAGTTAGCACCCAGACGGTTTGCACCGTGGTAGGTCCAGGAGCACTCACCGGCGGCGAACAGGCCGTCGATGGAGGTCATCTCGTTGAAGTCGGTCCACAGGCCGCCCATGGTGAAGTGGACGGTCGGTGCAATACGCATCGGAGCCTTGTACGGGTCGTCGCCAGTGGAGTCCTCGTACATCTCGAACAGGTTCGAGTAACGCTCACGGATGGTGTCCTCGCCGAGGCGCTCAATCGCGTCGGAGAAGTCCAGGTATGCGGAGTTGTGCAGCGGGCCAACACCGTAGCCGGCATTGAGCTGCTGGGAGATCGCACGGGACGCAACGTCACGCGGCACCAGGTTGCCGAAGGCCGGGTAGCGACGCTCCAGGAAGTAGTCACGCTCGTCTTCCGGAATGGTGTTCGGGTCGCGGTCGTCGCCCTTTTCCTTCGGGGTCCAAATGCGGCCGTCGTTACGCAGCGACTCCGACATCAGCGTGGTCTTTGCCTGCCACTTCGCGTTGACCGGAAGACCGGTCGGGTGGAACTGGACGAAGCACGGGGACGCCAGGTAGGCACCACGCTCGTACGCACGCATCATGGCGGAAGAGTTGGAGTTCTTCGCCAGCGTGGTCTTGTGGTACACGTTGCCGTAACCGCCGGTAGCCAGGATGACTGCGTGGCCGGTGAACGGCGTGATCTCACCGTTGATCAGGTTACGGGTCACAATGCCGGAGCAGTGCTTCTTGCCGTCCTTCTCGGTGATGATCAGATCCATCAGGTCGTGGTGAGTGAAGATCTCAACGTTGCCCAGGTGGATCTGGCGCTGCAAAGCCGAAGCGGTGGACAGCTGCAGCTGCTGGCCTGTTTGGCCACGGGTGTAGTAGGTACGGGAGACCTGCACACCACCGAACGAACGGGTGGCCAGGGTGCCGCCGTACTCACGAGCGAACGGAGCGCCAATGGCGTTCATGTGGTCGATCACGCGGACCGACTCGACAGCCAGGCGCCAGCAGTCGGACTCGCGGCAGCGGTAGTCGCCGCCCTTCACGGTGTCCTTGACGTGGCGGTAAGCACCGTCGTTATCCACCTTCTTGCCGCGGGCGGAGTTGACGCCACCCTGTGCAGCAATGGAGTGCGCACGACGCGGAGCATCGTGGTAGGTGAAGGACTTGACGTTGTAGCCGAGCTCGCCAAGTGCCGCAGCAGCTGCGCCACCGGACAGGCCGGTACCAACAACGAGGACGGTGAACTTACGACGGTTCAGCGGCGACACCAGGTTCATGTGGTCCTTCTGGAACTCCCACATGTCCTTCATGCGCACTTCGTCGCGGTTTGGCTCGTTGGACTGCAGGATCTCACCCGGGGTGACACCAGCAGCAGCCGACTCCGGCTGACGGAACGCCTGTGCCTGGGCCTGGCCAGCAGCCGGCGTCTCGGTGGAGGCCTGCTCGCCGTGCGAACCCTGATTCGAGGAAATAGAGGTAGTCATATTGTTTCTCCTATTTGGCCATTACCGAACGAAGTCCGGGACCCAGCCGGCCGCAAGAGCGATCGGCATGATGACGTTTCCGGCGACGACGATGAACGGAAGGATGTACGCGAGCACGACCATGAGGCCCTCACCGCGCTTGCCCAACCAGCCAAGGTCAGACACAGCGAGGTAGATGCCGTGGGTCAGGTGCAGCAGCAGTGCCAGGTTCGCGACAACGTAAACCAGGGTGACCCACCAACGACCTGGGCCAAAGGTAGCCAGCAGGTTGTTGCGGACTGCGCCGTGGACGAACTCGTCGGAAGCCACAGCAACACCCATGGTGAGGTCCAGGATGTGGAACACGATGAACAGCAGCAGGATGACACCCGTGACCAGCATTGCGCGGGTCGCGGTGGACTGCCAGCCACCCATCAGGCCCGTGCGCTTGAAGCGACCGCGGGACTTCTTCGAACGGCCGTGCAGGGCGAATGCTCCCCAAACGTGCAGCACCAGGCAGGCGAGCAGCACGATGCGAATAATCCACAGGAAGCCCTCACGCGGGAACAGCGGCTCGCCGATCGTGCGGAGGAACTCGCCGTAGTCGTCGATCGGCGCGGAGCCGTCGGCGTGCAGCGGCATAAAGATCTTCAGGTTGCCCACCATGTGGCCAAGCACGAAAAGACCGAAGATGAGGCCGGTGATGGCCATGGTCAGCTTGATGGCCCATGTTGGGTAGGACGGCCGCTCGCGCAGCGGCTTTTCAGTAATTTTTCCGTGACGAATGGCTTCACGGTCTGCGTTTTGTACAGTCATGGCACCTCCAGTGTCGCTAATACTCTATGAGAATCGCGCCGGTTACACACACCTGAATTGCAGGCCGATCCATGTTTTTCCCAAGTTTCAACCGACACTTGACCCCTCTCCCCAGTACGCACCGCACTTTGTGACCTTCCTCACCGCGAGGCATTGATGGTGGATAGCCAACAATCCTCACCCCGTTAAGTGTCAATCTTTGGTTGGTTAGTTTCACCTAACTGCCAGCTCCGGGCGAAATCGGTACGCTGGCCCCCATGGCTATTGACAAGAACACCGAGAACTCTGCAACCCGTCAGATTGATGCCCCTGCGGCCGCGATCTTCGACATCCTGTCCAACCCCGAGCGCCACGCCGAGACCGACGACTCCGGCATGGTTGTCTCCGCCGACCAGGCCGAGCGCCTCAAGGCAGTCGGCGACACGTTCACTATGAACATGACCAAGGAGGACGGCGACTACCAGACCGTCAACGAGGTCTTCGCCATCCAGCCGGACCGCATCATCGGCTGGAAGAACGTGGAAAACACCACCGCCCAGGTGAAGGTTGGCGCGAAGTGGCTCTACGAGCTCGAGCCGATCGACGCCGACAACACCACCGTGAAGCTCACCTACCAGCGCGATGAGCTGGAGGAGAACCTGCTGGGCATGACCGAGAAGTTCAACGACGACTTCCTGGCTAAGTCCCTGGACAAGCTCGCAGCAGCAGTCGCAGGCGCATAAGCACTCGCTTTTCGACGACCCCACGCGGCACCCCGCCAACCGGGGCGCCGCGTTCTGCTTTTGCTGATCGTCTAGCTTCCTTGGCAGCACAACCAGACGATCAACGCACCTCGCCCGCGTTTTCCCAGGTGATAACGCAACCCATGTTCAATATGGTGCGGATCGTCTAGTGGCAGCTAGACGATCCGCACCACAACATAAAAAAGGGGCGCGACCTGTGCGGTCGCGCCCCTTTTTATGCGGCGATCAACTAGAGGTTGATCATGTGGCCTTCGACGCCGTGGGCAACTTCCTTGAGCACCTCAGACAGGGTCGGGTGGATGTGAATGGAGCGAGCGATCTCACCGGCGGTCAGATCGAAGCGCTGTGCAAGCACAACCTCCGGCAGGAGCTCGGAAACGTTCGCGCCAACGAGGTGGGCGCCGAGGATCTCGCCGAACTCCGCGTCGGCAACGAGCTTGCCAAAGCCTGCGGTCTCAGCCAGGCCGACTGCCTTGCCGTTTGCGGTGAACGGGAAGGTAGCGACCTTGATGTCGCGGTCCGGCCACTTCTCCTTGGCCTGCTCCTCGGTGTAACCCATGGATGCAACCTGCGGGTTACAGAAGGTGGCGCGCGGGGTCATCATGTAGTCCTCGATTTCGAGGGTCTCTGCACCCGCGATGGTCTCGGCAGCGATGATGCCCTGCGCCTCTGCGACGTGGGCGAGCTGGAGCTTCGCGGTGACGTCGCCGATGGCGTAGATGTGATCGACGTTGGTGCGCATGCGCTCGTCGATAGCAATGGCGCCACGGTCGGTGAGCTCGACGCCGGTGTTCTCCAGGCCGTAGCCCTCGGTGCGCGGGGCGAAGCCGACGGAGATCATCACGCGGTCAGCCTTGAGGGTCTCGGTCTTGTCGGAGCCGTTCTTCTTTACGTCGACCTCGACGGTGTCGCCGTTGTCGCGCACCTCGGTGGTGGCGTGGCCGGTGAGCAGCTTCACGCCAAGCTTCTTGTAGGCCTTGGCGATCTCCTTGGATACGTCCTTGTCTTCGTTCGGCAGGACGCGGTCCTGGTACTCGATGACGGTGACGTCAACGCCGTAGTTGGACAGCACGTAGGCGAACTCCATGCCGATGGCGCCTGCGCCGACGATGACCATCTTCTCCGGAGCCTCAGGGTTGAGGATCTGCTCTTCGTAGGAGACGACGTTCTCGGACAGTTCGATGCCCGGCAGGGTGCGCACGACGGCGCCGGTGGCGATGATGCAGTCGTCGAAAGTGACGGTCTTGCCCTTGTCGTCACCTTCGGTGATCTCGATGGTCTTGGCGTCCTTGAAGGAGCCCAGGCCGTTGATTTCCTGGATCTTGTTCTTCTTCATCAGGTAGTGCACACCGCCGACGATCTTCTGGGAGACCTGGCGGGAGCGCTTGTGGGCGTCGGTGTAGTCGAACTCCACGTCACCCTTGATGCCGAAAGTTTTTGCTTCGTGGTTGAAGATGGAGGCGACTTCAGCGTTCTTGATAAGCGCCTTGGATGGGATGCAGCCTACGTTGAGGCAGACTCCGCCCCAGTACTGCTTCTCAATGACAGCAACTTTCTTACCCAGCTGAGCTGCACGGATGGCGGCGACGTAGCCACCGGGGCCCGCGCCGAGGACAACAACGTCAAAATGTTCTTTACTCACGATGCATATGGTACGTCCCCTTCTGGCAAAATGTGGCGGAGGATCTCCCCAAGTCTTTAGGAAAGCGAGCACAGTTCCGTGAAACTCACGCGTCCGGCCATCGCCGTAGCCGCTGTCGCCCTTGTTACAGCAGGTGCCGTTCCCGTTGTCCATTACGCATCTTCGCTTGACGACGACACCCCCGCCGTCCTCAGCGCTGCCCAGTCGACAGTGAATACAACACTGCCTGAGACCACCACCTCGGAGACGACCACCCCGACCGAGCCGACAGAGAAGTCGACAACGTCGGCAACGTCCGAAACCCCAACTTCGAACGAGCCCACCCCCACCACGTCCGAGCTGGTACCGGAGGGCTCCAGCAAGGACACGACCAACGAGGACCTCACCTCGAAGGACGACGCGGACGCCAAGGACGACTCAGCCGCTGACGCGGATGCGGACGCCACGGTGCTTTCGGAGGATGCGGCGAAGCTGAACCCGATGGGTGAGGATATGCAGCAGCACCCGGCGATCAAGGAACTCGGCGAGGTGCCGAAGACGATGAGCGGCGCGGACCAGCGCTGGGTCAAGCGTCTGGCCGACAACCAGCACGTGTGGAAGAACGAAGCGCTGCGCGTGTACTCGGAATCGATGGGCCGTTACATCCCGGTCGCGGTGTTCTACGCCACCAACGACAAGGGTGAAACGGTCGAGAACGCCCCGACGGTTTACCTACTTAACGGCGCTGGTGGCTCCGAGCAGGACACCGACTGGGTTTCCCAGGCACTCGAGGAAGTCCACGAGGTCTACGGTCGCTCGGGCGCGAACGTGGTCATCCCGATGGAGGGCGCGTTCTCGTACTACGTCGACTGGGCTGCAGAGCCGCCGACGGAGAAGAACGTGTTTTACAAGGGCAAGCAGATGTGGTCGACGTTCCTGGCCAAGGAACTGCCGCAGACCATCGAGCCGTACATCAAGGCTGACCCGAACCGCCGTGGCGTGATCGGCATGTCTATGTCCGCCACCTCGTCGCTGCTGCTCGCTGAGCACAACCCGAACATGTTTAAGGCCGTCGGCTCGTTCTCCGGCTGCCCGGCAACGTCGCGTCCGCTGCCGAGCTTCTTCATCAACCTCACGGTGGACCGTGCTGCACCGGGTGTCATGACGCCTGAGTACATCTTCGGCCCGATGGGTTCGGACTACAACCGCCGCTACGATGCCCTAGTCAACGCACCAGCCCTGGCGGGCACTGACACGAAGGTGTACATCTCCACCGGCACCGGCCTCGCAGCGGAGACCGACATGCCGGGCACGTTGCGGAAGCGCCTCGAAGATAAGGGCTTGGACTCCTCCGACGCGTTTGTGAAGGGTTCCGCGAACGCCGCGACCCTCCTGGTCGAAGGTGGCGCGATCGAGGCCGCGATGAACGCCTGCACCCACGACTTCCTGGTCAAGGCGCGTGCCAACGGTGCGGAGGTCGCTCACGCTGAGCTGCGCCCGGTTGGCACCCACTCCTGGCCGGTGTGGCGCGACGACCTGAAGCGCTCCTACGAGACCGTGTTCAAGTCGGCGCTCGGCCTGTAACTCGGCCTGTAACTGGGTCTGTAACCGCGCCTGTAAAAAACAGGCAACAAAAAAGAGGCACCCTGCCACAGGGTGCCTCTTTTTCTAGCTTTTAGAACATGCCCAGGCCGTAGGCGATCGTGGAGGACGTCGAGGAGCCGAAGTGGATGAGCTGGCCGAGGACCTCGTTGATCTGCAGCTGGACGGATTCGATCGGGTTCATGTCGCTTTCCTTTCAAAACGTGGAACATCTGTAACAATAGCCACAGGTTTAACGTATGTACCGTACAATGACGCTTCGAATGTCGTCAGGCAACACACTTTCGTTACAGAAACGGGGACCCGCCTCATGAAGACCTTGAAGAAAGCTGCGCTCGCAGCACTCACCGCCGTCGCCCTCGCATGCGGTACGACTCCCGCGGTGGCGCAGCCGGTTGGCGTGGTCAAGGCGTGGGACGCCACGGCAAACCCGCCGACTGTCATCCACACCGGCAAGCCGCAGTCCTGGGTGAAGCAGGTCGACCACAAAACGGTCCTGTCCTACAACGTGTTCTCCCCGTCGATGAACCGTGACATCCCGGTTGCCGTCATCCCCGCCACCAACCCGGCCGGCCAGCGCGTCCAGGGCGCGCCGACGCTCTACCTGCTCAACGGCGCAGGCGGTGCGGAGCAGGACCAGGACTGGATCCACCTGCACACCACCAAGGACTACTTCGCCGGCAAGGGTGTCAACGTGGTCATCCCGCAGGCTGGCGCTTTTTCGTACTACACCGACTGGGTCGCCCCAACCGTGCGCTCCCGCTACCTCAACGGCCCACAGAAGTGGGAGACGTTCCTGACCAAGGAACTGCCTGGTCCGATTGAGCGCACCCTCGGTGCAAATAACAACCGAGCGATCGCCGGGTTCTCCATGTCGGGCACCTCGGCGCTCGTCCTGCCGCAACACAACCCGGGCATGTACAAGGCGGCGGCGTCGTTCTCCGGCTGCGCGGCGACGTCCTCGCCAGCCGGCTACAACTTCGCCCGCATCACCGTGAACCGCGCGTCGGCCACCCAGGACTTCAAAACCGTCACCCCGGAGATGATGTGGGGCCCAATGGGCGGACCGTACAACCGCTGGAACGACGCCCTGCTCAACGCCGAGAAACTGCGCGGCCTGAAGCTCTACGTCTCCGCGGGCACCGGCCTGGCGGGGCGCAGCGACCAGGTCAGCTACCTCATCGGCCTCGGCGCACCGGACCCGATCGCACACATCGGCGCGGCAACGCTGCAGGTAGAAGGCGGCGTGATCGAGGCTGCGATCAACACCTGCACCCACGACCTCAAGGCAAAGCTCGACGGGTTGAACATCCCGGCGCACTTCGAGCTGCGCAACGTGGGCACCCACTCCTGGCCGTACTGGCGCGACGACCTGGACAAGGCCTGGCGCACCACTATCGCACCGGCACTCGGGGTGTAAGCACGCGCTGGACTAGACTTCGCAGGCGATGAAACGCCGCAGCGACAACTACACGGGCGTGGAACCCAACCGTGGGTTCCACGTCACGCATTACGACCTGGATTTCGACTACATCGTCGGACCCAACCGGCTCAACGCCACCGCAACGTTGACGCTGACCACCACCGAAGCCCTGCACCACCTGACGTTGGATGTGGCGGAGGGGCTTGCGGTTCGGCGCGTGGAGTCGTCGATAAGCAGTGGCATCAAGCGCTTCCGCCAGTCGGGTGGAAAATTGCGCATCTCGCTTCACGACGACCTCCCGGCCCACACCGAATTCACCCTCACCATCCGCTACGGCGGCAACCCCCGCCCGCGACGCACCGCGTGGGGTGAACTCGGCTGGGAGGAACTGGACAACGGCGCGCTGACCGCCAACCAGCCCAACGGCGCGCCCACCTGGTTCCCCTGCAACGACACCCCCGACGAGAAGGCGACCTACACGTTTAACGTGCGCACCGACCGCGACTACGTCGCCGTAACCAACACCACCGCGCACCCGATGCCGACGTACCTGGCCACGGTGCAGGTCGGCCAGTTCCAACGCGTGGAGCTCGGCCGCAACGTCGTCGCATGGCTGCCCGGCGCGCAACCCGGCGACCTAAACAAACAGCAGGCGATGCTGGACTACTTTGAAACCGTCTTCGGGCCGTACCCGTTTGAGAACTACCAGGTAGTCGTGCACGAGGAGGCGCTGGAAATCCCGCTCGAGGCGCAGGGCCTGTCCATCTTCGGCATCAACCACCTGCGCCGCAACGAGCGGCTGATCGCGCACGAGTTGGCGCACCAATGGTTCGGCAACTCGCTCGGCATCGGCCACTGGCGCGACATCTGGCTCAACGAAGGTTTCGCCTGCTACGCCGAGTGGCTGTGGGCGGATCACGCAGGACAGATGCCTATCGACGACTCCGTGCGCACCCACTACAACAAACTCACCCCCATGCGGTTTACCCTGGCGGATCCGGGCCCGCGCGACATGTTCGACGACCGCGTGTACAAACGCGGCGCGATCACGCTGCATGCTTTACGACGAAGCGTCGGCGACCCAGTCTTCTTCAACACGGTGCGCGATTATGTGGCTGCGAACGCGGACGGGATCGTCGATACGCAAACGCTCATTGACGCCTTTGCCCGCAACGGTGCCGACATTGCCCCAATCCTGGAGGCATGGGTGCAGCGCGCCGAACTGCCGGAGTGCCTGTGAAACACCTCTCGCTGGCGACAGTGTTCGCCGCCATCAGCGGGCTGGTCGTCGTCTGGGTCGCCGGCTGGGCGCTGGACGTAGAAACCGGCTACCGGTACTTCCTGGCCTACTGGGGGCTGTTCTTCGCCTGCGCCGGGATCGTGGACGGCATCACCCACGAAACCACCCGCGCCGTCGCCGCCGCCCGCGAGGACGGCACTCGCGGCAACGCCAACCCGTGGCGCATGGGTGCGGTCATCGGCGGGGTGGCGCTGGCGCTCGTGGCGGTGTTCGGCCTGTTCGGCATGGGCACGATCGTGCCCTCCGACCCGACGCTGGCCACCGCGCTGCTGGCGTTCGGCCTGCTGTCTTACGCGTTCCAATCGGTGCTCTCCGGCGTGCTGTCGGGTGCGGGACTGTGGGAGCGCTACGCCGCACTCGTGGCGTTGGACTCCGGCGCGCGCCTGGTCCTCGCCGTGCTCACGCTGCTGCTCGGCGGTGGGCTTCGCGAGTTCCTCATCATCACCGTTATCGGCGCCCTGAGCTGGGTGGTCATCCTTGCCGTCGACCCGGTGCGCGTCGCCTTGGACGTGGACCGCGCCACGTTCGTGCGCCGCGTCCTCTCCGCCATGACCGCCTCAGGCGCCTCCGCAGCGCTGATCACCGGCTTCCCCACCGCCGTCAGCGCCGCGTTTCCCGACGACCCGCAGACCTCCCTGACCGTCGCCGCGATCTCGAATGCCGTTATGCTCACCCGCGCACCCGTGCTCGTGCCGCTGCAACGCTTCCAATCGGCGCTGGTGGTGCGGTTCGTGGAACACCGCGACCGTATTTACAAGGCGCTGGCCGCCCCCATCGGCGCGGTGCTTGCTCTCGGCGTGGTCGGTTTCGCCGCCGCGTGGCTCATCGGCCCATGGATCCTGCGCCTCGCGTTCAAACCGGAACTGTTCGTCGCCGGCCTCACGCTTGGGCTGCTCACGTTCGCCTCGGCGTTTATGGGCATGCTCATGATCACCGGCGTGGCGGTGCTCGCCCTGGAGCGGCATGCGTTTTACGTGGCAGGCTGGGTCGCGGCGACGCTGATCGCCTTCGCGGTCCTCTTCATCGCGCCGTGGGGCGTGGCCACCTCGGTTACCGTCGCCCTGTTCGTCGGGCCGGTTGTCGGTGCGCTCGTGCACCTCGCGGGCCTTGTAAGGTAACGCGATATGGAATCTTTGCTGGTCACCGGCGGCGCCGGTTTCATCGGGTCGAACTTCGCACGCATGGCGGCGCAGCGCTACCGTGTCGTCGTGGTGGACAAACTCACCTACGCCGGCAACCGCGCCAACGTCCCCGACGGTGTCGAGTTCGTCCAGGGGGACATTTGCGAGCAATCGCTTATCGACGACCTCGTGTCCCACACCGACGCCGTCATCCACTTCGCGGCAGAATCCCACAACGACAACTCCCTGCGGGACCCAAGTGCGTTCGTGCAATCCAACGTGGTGGGCACCTTCACCCTGCTGGAAGCCGTGCGCAAGTTTGATAAGCGCCTGCACCACATCTCCACCGACGAAGTCTTTGGCGACCTCGAACTCGGCGGCAACGACGCATTCACCGAAACCACCCCCTACAACCCGTCGTCGCCCTACTCCGCCACCAAAGCTGGCTCCGACCACCTCGTGCGCGCATGGGTGCGCTCCTTCGGCATCAAAGCGACCATCTCGAACTGCTCCAACAACTACGGCCCCTACCAGCACGTAGAAAAGTTCATCCCCCGCCAGATCACCAACATCCTGTGCGGCCAACCCGCGAAGCTCTACGGCACCGGAGCCCAGGTGCGTGACTGGATCCACGTCGACGACCACAACGACGCCGTCCTCACCATCCTCGAGCACGGCCGGCTCGGCGAAACCTATAATATCGGCGCAAACCAGCCACACACCACAAACAAGCAGGTCATCGAAACAATCTGCGAAATCATGGGCGGCACCTACGAACACGTCGCCGACCGGCCCGGCCACGACCAGCGTTACACCATGGACGCCACCAAACTCCGCAACGAACTCGGCTGGACACCCAAGCACGACTTCGACACCGGCCTGCGCGACACCATCGACTGGTACCGAGAGAATCGTCGGTGGTGGGAGGACGGTAAGGGTGTCGTCGAGAAGCAATATGCGCAAAGGGGACAGTAATGATCGCAGGACTTGAAATCCACGACCTCACACTGCACGAAGACAACCGCGGCTGGTTCAAAGAAAACTGGGCCGGCCAAGCACTCGTACCGCGGCAACAAAACGTGAGCTACAACGCCCGACGCGGCGCCACCCGCGGTATGCACGCAGAACCCTGGGACAAATGGGTCTCCGTCGCCACCGGACGCGTCTTCGGCGCGTGGGTAGACATGCGCGCCGGCTCCGAAACCTACGGCGAAACGTTCACCTGCGAAATCGGCCCCGACACCGCCGTGTTCGTCCCCCGCGGCGTAGCCAACGGCTTCCAGGCTTTGGAGGACGACACCACCTACATCTACCTGGTCAACCAGCGCTACAGCCCCGGCGGTGCGTACTGCTCCTACCGCGAGATCGACTGGCCGCTCGAACCCACCGAACTCTCCGCCGCCGACCAAGCACACCCCATGCTTGCCGACGCCACCCCACTGCCACCCCGCCGCATCCTGGTCACCGGCGCCAACGGGCAGTTAGGCCGCGCGCTGCGTGCGATCTGGTCCGACGACGAGGCAGTGTTCGTCGGCCGCGACAAGTTCGACATCACCGCGCCACCCGAGCTGGACTGGTCCGAGTACTGGGCCGTGGTCAACTGCGCCGCATACAACGACGTCAACGGCGCCGAAACCGACCGCGCCGCAGCCTGGGCGACCAACGCCGCCGCCCCCGCCGCGCTCGCCAGACTTGCCGACGAGCACGACCTCACCTTCGTCCACGTCTCCTCCGACTACATCTTCGACGGCACAGTCGAGGTCCACGATGAGGCCGAAGTGCCCTCGCCGCTGTCCGCCTACGGAGCCTCCAAAGCCGCCGGCGACACCGCCGCCCAAACCGCCCGCAAACACTACGTCGTGCGCACCTCCTGGGTCTTCGGCGACGGCGCCAACTTCATGGAAACCATGGCCCAACTCGCCGAAAAGGGCGCCACGCCGAAGGTGGTATCCGACCAGCGCGGGCGCCCCACCTCCGCCGACGACCTGGCCAAAGGCATCGCGCACCTGCTTCGCACCGGTGCCGAATACGGCGTGTACAACATCACCTCCGACGGCGACACCGTCGGCCGCGACGAAATCGCCATGGCCGTCTACATCGCCATGGGCGGCAACCCCGCCGACGTCCACCCCGTCACCACCGAGGAGTACGGCCTCGACGCCGCCGTGCGCCCCCGCGAATCCACTCTGTCGCTGGACAAGATCAAGGCCACCGGGTTCGCGCCGACGAACTGGCGGGCGGCACTCGCGCTCTACGTCGCCATGCGATAGCCCAGCTGAGGGGGTGAATCCCGCTTATACTTACGGAAGTCCCCACCCCGTTCCCAGGAGATTTCCATGAAAACGTCGCGCTTCCTTGCTCTTGCTACTGCCACCGCTGCGGCCTTTTCCGCTGTCACGCCTGCGCAGGCAGCGCAGATCGGCCCCCTCAACCAAAACAAATGCAAGGTGACCTTCACCGCGGCGGAGAAGGATTTCCTGACATCGATGGAACAGGACGTGGCAAGCCGACTCGACTCGACGTTTGCACGCGACATCAACCTGTCGCTCGAAGCCGCATACCCGTCCGCTCGTCCCGTTGGCAATGACTTCGTCGACGCCAACAAGCAACCACTCACCGGCCACAAGACTGTCGATGCCTTCGACGCAGCATTCGACGCCCTGAACAAGGACTCGTACCTGAACCGACTGGGTATGGCAGGTATGAATGAGTCGACCGCGAAGTTTTATCTGCAGCTGCGCGCGCGAGCTGCCTATGGGCAGAACCTCGCCGGCGGCACCGAATCCGAGGAAACAGACTGGGATAATTACTACGTCGAAGCGAGGAAGAAAGAGGGCGATATCGAAGGCAACTTCGTTGGCGGCCTGCTAGCTCTCTTGCTTGGTCTCACCGATGTCCTTGGCAACGAGGCGCAGATGGAAAAATTCTACTCCACCTTCGAGAAAACCTCCGCTGGCAAGTACTTCGAGGGAATGAACGTCTTCCTCAACGCCAACGCGGACGCTGAGGAAGCTTGCCTCGGCGAAGGCAACACCACGGTTGCGTTCCCGACGAAGCCGGCAAACCAGCCAGCCAAGGAGGACGGCTCTTCCACCGCTGGCATCGTGGTCGGCGTGATCGCCGCCGTGCTCGCAGTGGTCGGTATCGCGGCGGCTTTCGCACCGAAGTTGGGAATCCAGTTCCCGGGCCTGCGCTAACTGAGGTCGCAGGCAACTTACCAATCAACTTCCCAACTACTTACCAACATGGGAAGTTGATTGGTAAGTTGGTGGCATGTTGCCGGTCGATCTTGCTCAGCTGCTAGACAAACTCCGCATAATCGGTACTGAACAGCAGCACGTAGAAGTTAAATCCGGCGCCGGCAAAAACATGTTGGAAACACTCAGTGCTTTTTCTAACAAAGACGGCGGAATCATCATTTTTGGAATCGACGAAGAATCGGGTTTCACCCCGGTTCCCAACTTCGATTCCCGGAAAACTCAAGACTCTCTAAATTCATTTTGCGAGAAGCTCACTCCGCCAGTCCGTCCAACGGTCGAAGTCATGCCATTCGAAGGTTCCAGTGTCGTCGTTGCACATTTCAAAGAAATGGCTCCGTTTGATAAACCGTGTTATATCACGGTTGCGTCCCTTAGTGTGGTGTAACGCTTGC
>NZ_KV787085.1:0-38916 GCF_001806995.1 Corynebacterium sp. HMSC11D10 | reverse complement strand
GGATTGCCCCTACCAACTACACGGAAACGGCACTTCTAACCATGTTGACCGAAGGTAACCGACTTCGAGACATATCGGATTTACCCCTAGACCTCATCGGTTAAACGGGGGACGTAAAACGCCAGGACGACAAACCAATCAGACAGTAAGTTTTCCTAAACAGCGGGCAGCTGGTAACGCTGCTGGCGTTTACGAAAGGCCTCCTCGCCACCATCCAAGATTTCCACAACGTGATCTCGAGTACTCAGTCGATCAAGCTCAAACTCTGCATTCTCAACAATCTCAATTGACTCCAATGGCCCGGAAGCGTAATCGAACACCCTCGCATCTTCATTAGGCCGATCGGCTCCGTGTCGGTTAGCTACAATGACCAACTCCGCATCCGCTCCGACGACCAAATTCGCATTGTGAGTCACCATTAAAATTTGCCGCCGTTGCTTCTGCCGACGCAAAAACTTAACCACCGATTCGTAAATCGATTTACTATCGAGATCATCTTCCGGTTGATCAATTAACAGGGGCCAGTCTTCCCCCACGTCACTCAGAATAAGAGTGAGGGCGAACAATGCCTGTTTGCCTGGAGTCATTGTGGAGGAGCCGAACCCTCCGATGGTATCTCCATCCATTTCTGCTGCAAATCTAATTTCCGGCTTAGCCGATAGAACCATTCGAGCGAGCATCTCGGGTTCGTATTCTTTTCGAGCCTTGAGACGTCCTGAAGCGACCTCATGCAGAAAAGTAGCAGCCTTCGCCTGCGCTAAGGGAACATCTAAGCATCTGTCTTCCGTAATGAAATCGGATTTGCTGCGTGCGTTAAAGCCTGCCGAACACCTATCAATTTGCTCAGATGAGAAGGCTTTTTCTATCTTGAATATCAACCCATCGACAAACGGCGTGACTCCCGAATTAAACTCCTTCTCTAGAAGTGATTCCTTGGCGCTACGCTCGATAATCTTCGAATCGATTTCCTGCTCAAGGTACCCCATCTCTTTTCTAAGATCATCGACTTTGCCAGCACTTTTTTCCCGGCCACTAAGGTCTAGTTCAATCTTGGATATTCGTTTCTGGAGATTAACTAAATCAGCATTCTTATCGAATCTTTCGAAAAGCTCTTTATTATCACTCTGAATTCGCGCCACGTCCGCCTTTAGGCCTACAAGCGTGGAGTCAGTAATTTCCGACATCGCATCCAATTTTTTTCGGAATTCGCTATTAAGCAGACGCTGCTTTTCCGCTCTCCAAGCTTCGATCTCCTTAATATGGCCGACCGACAGCTCCCCACGCATGGTTTCGATTGCCACGCTAACTTGCACTAAGCCATCCGTTTGGACCCCTGCTCCTACATGATCGGCACCGGTGAGACATCCTCGGATCGCCGCCCTACGCGCCTCGAGATCTTCAATCGACTTACGTTTCTCGCCGAGCAGCTCTTTCACCTTTGTCACGCGCTCTAACTCTTTTTCATCCAAATTGGCGAACGCGGACATCTCAGCCATCTCTGATTTGAGTTTCTCATGTTGTGAACTCAAGGCATCAGAATCTGCGAAATTCTCTAGTTCCGCTTCACGTGTGCCAAATTCTTGATATTTTTGGAACCACTGCTGAACTATTTCCTCTATTTGCCGAGATATAGTGTCCCGCTCCTGTACCCGGGAGTCAAAGGTTCTCATTAGCTCCTCATTTGCAGACCGTACGGCGGGACGGATTCGATTAGTCACCTCGGCAGCATTGTCGCTCAAACTATTCAGGAAGTTCTGCGGAACGTAAACGATGTTACCCCGGCCTCTGTTGTCGCCCCTCCAGTTAACCTTGCACAACTGGCTGTTCTTGGTTTCCCAAACAAAGCCTGCTGCCGGCCCTGGTTTATCCATCCCGGCCAGTTTCTGCTGCTCCTCCGTTTCAGCGGGACGAACACTGTGCGCAATATGCGCGAGCAGAGATGACTTACCTGAAGAACGACTGCCGATAATGGCGTTCAGGTTAGGATTGAGTTTTATTTTTGCAGGAAAAAGTTCTTGGTCGGTAAATTCGACAGAATCGATGATCAGGTAGTCGTTCTTAGCATCCGGAATAGTGGGCTGGATACGGACTCTGTCAGCAGGTTCGGCGAGCGTCTGCCGAAACCCCTCCCATGTGGGTTCTGCTTTGACCCACGTAGTCTCCCAACTACGAGCATTATCACTGCCACTTTTGCCCAGCATTTTTTCAAGTTCTTCAAAAGAATGTGCATCCGAGCCGTAGAAAGTTGGATGCGGTTTCAAGTTCCGGCCAGTCCCCTCCCCACGTGAGGTATCCAGCCAGTGAGGCGCATTGGTTGAATTGCTAAAAATGATATGACTGTGCAGGTCGTAATTATCAATCAGCTGCCCCTTCCGGTCGTTGAAGTAACCAGGCGACAGGCCATCCTTATTACCTGATAGGGCGATCATTACCTTTGAATCGTATTCACCTGGTTTTACATCATCGAGGGCAGCCTGAATCGCTTGCAACGATTCTTTGAAATTTACTGTTAACCCGTTCAATATTTTTTCTGAGGAGTTCTTATGCTCTAATAAGGCTTTACTCCGCGTGCCTTCGCCGCTTTGAGACGAAGTTGGGATGTGAGAAAGCAACAAATCTACAGTTTGCGGAGTTATGTCCGGGGGGGAAAATCAAGTGAGCATTGATGTTCGACTCGGAGTGATGCACGGCGACATCGAGCCGCAACTCAAGGTTAGCGAAGAAAACCTTTCTTGAATCCGGATAGAGCTTTTGAAATTGATCCTTGAACTCAAAATAAGAGTCCAGGGAGAAGTAATCGGTAATGCCAAATACTTCCACATCTGATTCTTCTAAGATTTTACAAAATCGACCCCAATCCGTTTCTCCATCTACCTTCTCGAATTGGTTATTCATTCGGGTATTTGGGACGTGCACATGCATATCCCATTTGCGCCAAATTGCCCCTATGCTTGAAGCCCGAACCACTCTCAGAATACCTTTCTCTTCCGCACAAAGATTCGGAGTTAGTCTAGTACGAATTACAAAACTTCTGACAGTTTTTGCAGCCTCATGCTTACTTGCGCTTCGCAGAAGGTCGATATCGAAAGCGCTGCGCATCTCACCGAATTACCCTCCTGTTAATCAAGAAGCGAAATTACTGGGGCTGTGTAGTCGTCCACCGTTTTTAACGGTGGATCGACCCGGTTTGAAACTGAATCCGGCACCTACAGCTGAAAAGCATGCTGAACCGTTGCATACTCCCCCACCTCCGCGGCGAAGCTGGTGTCGTGGCAGGTGAAGATCACCGCCTGACCGCGTGCCAGGCCTGCTGCGATGAGTGCGTGGGCACGCTCGCGGGAGGGGATGTCGAGGCCGACGTCGGGCTCGTCGAGAAGCACAAGATCACGCCCCTGGGCAAACACCTGGGCGAGCTGTGCGAGCCGGAAATGGGCCGACGGAAGATCCAACGGGTGGGCGTCTGGGTCTAGGCCTAGTGCAGCGACGGCATCGTCGTTGCCGATGAACCGACCCACGGTGGATTCTGCGAGCTGGTCTGCGGCGCGCTGCAACGCCAGTGACACGGTCACGCCGCGAGTCTGTTCCAGGCCCGGGTTGTCGTCGAGGCCAGCCATCGCGCGGAGGAGCGTTGTCTTGCCGGCACCGTTGTCGCCACGCAGCCACACGGCCTCACCGGGACGAACGGTCAGGTGCACTGGGCCGGCCGTGAACGAAGGCTCTGACGTGGTGCGGAACTGCCACCACTTGCGGGTTGTTTCGCCGCGCACCGCGGAGACTTCTCCGAGGTCGATCGGCTCACCGGTTGCTGTAACGCGGTCGGGCAGCTGCAGGTTCGGGTTGGGTGGGACGTCCGGCTGGAGGGCGCCTTCGACAAGTCTGAGCACGGCCGATTCGATATCACGATGTCGTGTGCCCAGGATGACCACCTTCGACGGCAGCGAAGCCAGCAGTTCGGTGATGCGGGTGCAGGAGGTTGGGTCGAGGCCGGCGAAGGGGTCGTCGAGAAGCAAGGTGCCCGGCTCAAGCACCGCAACAGCTGCGATGGCGAGGCGTCGCGTTTGGCCACCGGAGAGTTGCGCTGGGTTGCGCTCGGCGAGATCGCTCAGCCCTGCAGCGTGGAGGATTGCCTGGCAACGCTGACGCATCTCGTCGGCGGGTACGCCGCGCTGTTCGAGACCGAGGGCAACTTCCTCGATGACCGTGTCGCGAAGATACGACACGTGCGCAGTGGCGTCCTGCTGGACTACTGCGGCGTGGTCCCACTCGTGGTGCACCTGCGCTGCCAACGTGGTCAGGCCAGCGCCGGAGTTCCCGACCACCTGCACCGCGCGGTGCTCGTTGAGCGTCTGTGTGAGCAATGTCAGATCCACAACACAACCCCCAAACACGCAAGCGGGATGAGGATGCGGGCGACGCGCTGGATGCGGCTGTCGTGGACAGGGCGCAGCACGGTGCGAGGGCCGGTGAGGTCGTAACCTGCGGTCTCTAAGGCTTGGCCGCGAGCACCGGCTTGGGTGAGCAGCTCGGTAAGCACCGGCATGATCAGGTTCGGGACCACGGTTTTTACGGTGATTCGCTCGCCTTTGAGCCGGTTGGCGTCGCGGACGATCCGGGCGCGGTGTGCACCTTGGGGGCCGAGTTGCAGTGTCGTGCCGGCGATGTATCCGATCCTGTTGCCACCCGGTGCTGCCTGCAGCGCCTTGGCCAGGTCCGGGGTGCGCGACCATGCGACGGCCGCGAGCAGGCTGGCGATCAGTGCGGTGAAGCGTGCGGCTAACTCCCCTGCTGTGGCAAGTCCGTCGCTGGTCAGCAGCGGTGCAATGCGGTGTGCACCGTAGGGCGCATGGATGAGCACCATGGATGCGGCAACCGGGGCGGCAAGCAACGCGGTGGCCGCAATGAGCGCGACGTTGCGGGTGCGCCACGTCCCCAGCACCATTGCCGCGGCCAGCACTGCGAGTGAAACTTCTGGCCGGTTCAGCCCGAGCACCAGAATCCAGCCCGACGCCCCGATGGCCAAAGCGGTCAACGGGTTCACACGGGTTGAAGGGCTCAGACGGTCTGCCACGGAAGTGCTTTACGCCTCAGGTGTCGATGCTGGTGCGACAGGTTCTTGTGGCGCGAAGGCAGCCACGGTGCGCTTCGGCAGCGCCTTGACCGTGGCATAGGCGATGAACAGGACGATCACCTTATCCACCGGGTCAGAGATGAACGCCTGGGTGGTTACCGATGCGATCAGGGACCCACCCATTTCGCGGAACAGGCTCACCAGTGCGCCGGTGCCCACGCCGGCGGTGCCGCCGTAGACGTATGCAGCGACAGGCGCTGCGACCATGCCGCCCACCACGCCGAGCACAAGGCCAAAGCCGACCACGGTGCCGGGGTTGCGGAACGCGTTGAAGCGGTGAATGAACACGCCCGCCAGCCAGCCGACCAACGCCGCACCCGCGGCGAACGGCAGAGCGGCCGGGTTGACCAGACCCCACACCACGTTGTTCAGCGCGCCGGTGGCCATGCCCGCAACCGGGCCGGCCAGGGCTGCGACCAGCACGGTGCCCACGGAGTCGAGGTACAGCGGCAGACCAATCGAGCCGACGATCTCGCCGATGACAGAGTTGATGATGATCGCAATCGGAATCAGCCCGAGCGTGCGCGCCGGCAACACCGGGACGATGGCCACGAGTAGCAGCAGGGTGCCCACGCCGTAGCCCGCCAGCAACGTAATGCCAGGACCGGAGCCTGTGACCTGATCCCAGTCAGCGGGGCGGACAAGAACGAAGTAGAGCCAGGTCGCGGCGATAATCAGCGCGCCAAGGGCAACGAGAACGCGACGCAGCGGGGTCCACTGCGCCTTCTGCGAGTTTTGAGAAGTGGTGTGTGACATGGAACTTTCCGTAATTCTCACGGGCAAATGAGCAATTGCGCCCCTACCTATGTCACCTCGGCAGGAACGTTCAGATCAGGCAGTGTAGCAGTTAGTCGTCCGCTTTGAGGTGGCGCAGTTCCATAAGACTTGCATCACCTGCCGCCACGCGTGCATGGATCTCACAGGCCCATTCGAAGGACTCCCACGCGGCCTCAATGTCCGCCTCGGTGACCAAGCGCGCGTTGGGTTCGCGCTCCCAAATGTCACGCAGATCTGCCACAGAGGTGCCGCGGGTGAGGTCGGAATCGGCCTCGACGGCGATCGTCGTCAAGCAATGCTCAACGTCCACCGCACCAAGCGCGATGAGCACCGTGAGCAAGTCGTGGATCTGCGCACGATAGCCCTCCCCGACCTCCTCGTGGAACTCGAAGTAGAACCGCACAATGTCACCCACATGCTGGGCAATCGGGCTCGCGCCTAGCTTTGCGACGACCCCCTCCAACCGCTCAGGCTCAAGCACCATCTTCTCCGTCACACCCAGTGAACACAGCGTGATCGGAGTCGGAGTCATGTCGAACACATCGGCAGCCGCGTGTGGATCGACCCAGAAGTTCCACTCCGCCGTCGGCGTGGTGTTGCCCGGATAGTTCACCGCACCACCCATCACCGTGATGTGCTTCAGGCGCGCAAAGTGCTGCGGGTGGGCGTGAGCGAAAAACGCCAAGTTGGTCATGGGTCCGGTGACGATGAGGTGAAGATCGTCTGTGCCACGCTCAATCGCGTCGATCCACAGCGCCTCCCAATCGTGCTCAACGTGACGCTCAGGCGCGGTGGCATACCCAAGCCCCGTATCGCCGTGGGTTTCCGGCGTCGTGGTCAGTTCCACCTCAAGCGGCGCCGGCAGACCAGCAGCAAGGGAAATGATCGGCAACCCGCACAGCGACAGGATCCAAGCAGCGTTTCTCGCGCACTGGTCGGCGTCGACGTTGCCGGCAGTCGTGGTCACGCAGTCAAGCTCATGGATGCCTGCCTGCGTGGCCGCGGTGAGCCAGATGAGGGCTAAGGTGTCGTCGATACCCGGGTCGCAGTCCAGAATTACTCTCATCGTGGCTCCTTCACCATCGTTTCCTTACCGATGATCAGCCACACAACAGCCGCCACCGCACACATTGCACCGCATACGCCGAACGCGGCAGTAAAACCCGCGGTCTGCGCAATCGCACCGACAACCACAGGCGCGAAAATCTGGCCCGCATCCTGTGTCATCTGGAATGTGGACAACACCTTACCGCCGGAGCGTTCATTGCCAATGATGTCCGCCAACGCTGCCTGAATGGACGGGCTCATCGTGCCGGAAGCCACGCCGGCCAGCACCGACCAGATCATGAGCGGCCAGAAACTCGTCGCCGTGCCAAGCACCACCGTAAACACTGCAGACATTGCCATGCCCGCAAAGATCATCGGGCGCCTGCCAAAATGATCCGACATACGCCCGGAAAACTGCAGCATGATCGCCATGCCGAGCGCGAACGCCGTAAGCGCGAAACCAGCCGCTGCCCCGCCTTGCTCAAACACCGCGGCGGCAAAGAGCGGCAACACCGCCACGCGTGCACCCATATTCACAAACCCATTGGTAAACGCCGCGACCAGCAATCCCCTGTAGGTGGGCACCTTCCAGGCGCTCCGCAGCCGCATCGCGGGCTTCGCCTTCGGCAACGCCTTCGCACCTGGACGCGGCTGTGTAAGCCACGCGACGAGGCCGGCCGCAATCGCGACCGCCACGCCATAAATGGCAAACGGGATACGGAAACCCAAATACGACAACGCTGCGCCCACGATCGGACCGAACACATTGCCCACAAGAAATGCCGAAGCGTACAACGCGTTCGCGCGGCCACGGATCGAAGGATGCGTCACCCGCACAATCAGTGCCTGCGCCGACAACGTAAACATCGTCGAGCCGAAACCCGCGATGAACCGCAACGCAAGAATCTGCCAATACGCCTGGGCAAACGCCACGAAGAACGTGGAGACAGCCACGATGCTCAAGCCCGTGAGATAGATCGGGCGCGAGCCCAGTTTGTCCACCAGCACACCCGCGCCGGGCGCACCAAGCAACCTGGCGAGAGCAAACACAGACACGACCGCACCTGCTGCGGCCATGGATACGTTGAAACTTCCCGCAAACTGCGGGAGAACCGGAGCGATTAACCCGTACCCGAGCGCAACAATGAAGGCGGCGCCCGTGAGCACCCAAATGGTGCGGGGGATCGACGGTTTCACCACCTTATTCGCACTCATAAACAGCAAGGTTACACAACGCGTCAAATAACCGTATCGCTAATGTGTTCGAATGCGTGCCTGTTGATGTCGGGGCCACTTTTAGTGTTTGAGCCATGAAGTTGAACGCAAAGAATGCCCTGTCCATGTTCCGCACCTCCCCCACTGTGGATGCCGATGCATACGCCAGCGCCGATTCCTTGGCTGCCGAAATCCGAGACCTCTTCCCCGAGAAGCTGCACGCCATCAACGCGATGATCCACCACCCACGCTCGCTGTCTCGCCCGGCTGCGACCTGGCGGCCACCGGTGATATCGCTACCCCGGATAGACAACGGTCCGACGCTGTCGTTGGCGGTTACGCGGCGGCGTGTTGGCCCGCGCGCCCGCGCTCGTATTCAGGGATACGGGCAGCGCCACATTCCGGCCTACTTGATCGAACTGCGCGTGACCGATGCCGCGGGGGTTCCCGTGGACACGTTGCTTGCCGAGTCCTGGGTGCGCGCCATCATCCCCGATGATGCTGCCCACACCGTCCACGAAATTCCGGGGGCGAAGGCAGCAAGTTACGTCTGGCTCGTCGACGGGGCGTTCACCCCGATCGAGTCGCCCTCCTCCATGTTCGAAGGACTCAGCGCGGCTTAGTCCTCGTCGAGTTCGTCGAAGTCTTCGTCGTCGAGATCCTCATCATCCTCATCATCGAGGTCCTCGTCGTAGTCTTCGTCGTCTTGGCCGAAGATGTCGTAGACGTCCGGCTCGTCAATCTCGTCGTCGACTGGAAGCAGCTGCGCCTCCCATTCCTCTGCCTGGTCGGCGGCGAGCGACAGCACGTCAAAGAGACGGTCGAAGTCGGTGAAGCTGCCCAGCTCGAGCTTCTCAGCGTCGGCAACCGCCTCGTCATGGATGACGTCAAACAGACGTGCGCGGTCCTCCTCAGACAGTTCCGCATCGCCGTCGGACTCCCACAACTCGCCCTCGGCGTCCTCGATGACATCGTCGTAGTCATCCGGGAGTGCAACGAAGGTCACTGTGGCGCTCGGCACGCCGTTGACGGCTTCGACGACGACCTGCAACTCGGCATTCGCGCCCACTTCGGCGCGCACCTGCTGCGGGTTGACGTGGTCCTGGAAGAACTCGAGATCCCCAATGCGCTCGTCCGTGCTTTCCAGCAGGTCGCGCAGCACTGTTACCACCTGGTCGGTCGCCATGTGCTCAGCAACAGCAGCCACCGCTGCCTCCACGGAGAACACCACAGCGACTAAGACGGCCTCAAACTCATCGTCGTCCTCGTCCACGTCAGCCGCGGCGATGTACACGTTCGCTGCCGGCAGGTGCGGATCAATTTCCACAAACTGCAATTCCAACGCCGCAGACATGGGGACAAACATCGTGTCCCCGCCTACGCGCGACTCAATACCGTCGCGGTCCAACGCGGCCGCGATGTCCTCGAAAAAGCTCATGACAGTGGGTTCCTTCCGCATTGACCTTCAGACTGGCTTCAGCCTAGCCACGTTCGCTGGCGCGTGCCTGGAATTATCATCGCGGATGTCATAAATCCGTCCGGCTAATTCCCCACTCGCGCATGTCAAACGACTCCCACGCGGTGCGTTGTTCGGCTTTCGGGTCGTATTCCACACGCATGCCGTACTCAAACACCGCAGTCGCACGCCCCGGGTCGTCGCCACGCTTAAACCCGTAGCTGGGCCACTCCGGACCAGGTGTGCCGGTGTGGAAGAACTCGCCCCAGTGGTACTGCATGAGCCGGCTGACCTCTTGGAACGTGTCCCGCGGCCCGAAGCGATCCAGTTTGGAGGTCACTGTGGCAAAGGGATCGCCATAGACCGCCACAAGGTCAGCTGCGTGAATCGCGCCGAGGCCCAACTTGCGCATCGCGGCAGATGCGTAGGCGAAGCGATACATATAGGTCGGCGCGACCATGCGGTGCGCGGTGGCCAGGATGACACTCGGGGCCCAGAACACGGCGTCTGCCATCAACTCCGCAAAGTCGCCGCGTGCGCCGACATCGTCGTACGCCTCGATGACATCCAGCGCATTGTCCGGGTCAAACACGTTCAACGCCCGGCGCGCAGCACGTTGGCGCTGGCGGGAGGTTTGGTAGATGGCTTTGGTGAAACTGGCTTCGTCGGAGTTGGTTCCCACGATCAGTGGCACGCGGGCTTGCTCGCCAGCGTTGAACGTGTCAATGGGGTGTTGGGGCAGGCTGGCACTGTCCAGGGTGGGCATGAAGCTGATGTTGAATTGCAGCGCTTCCTTGCTGTTAAACATCAGTGATTGCCCGGCGCGCACGAGGGTTTCTGCGGGGATGTCGCGCAGCTGGTCAAGGGTGGTGTCTGGTGCGAGACCGAGTTTCCTGATGAGGGCTTGGACCCACCTGGCGGCTTGGTGCCTCGAGTGGACGCTGGCCGGTGGCGGGGACTGCGCGATTGCGCGGTGGAACAGGCCGCGGGCATCGGGTGCGCACATGAGATGCAGCACGGCAGCACCGCCTGCCGATTCGCCCATGATGGTCACAGCATCTGGGTCGCCGCCGAAGGCTGCGATGTTGTCCCGGATCCACCGCAGGGCGAGGATCTGGTCGCGGATAGCGGGGTTGGCCACGCAGTCGTCGCCAAGCGATCGCACATCGAGGTAGCCGAGCACGCCGAGGCGGAAGTTTAAGGAGACGTAGACAATGTTCGTCGCGGCGGTGAGGCGATGACCTTGGAGGACTTTTTCGTGGCTGGCGCCGGTGACAAAAGTGCCGCCGTGGAAACAGACAACGACAGGCAAGACCTCATCAGTGTCGGGCCTGACGATGTCTAAGTTGAGGCAGTCCTCCGAACCAAGCACCGTGCCACGGATGCCGAAGGTGCCTTGCATGGCGGGTGGGCCGAAGCGTGTGCAGTCGCGCACCCCAGGCCAGGGTTGGACGGGTTTCGGTTCGCGGAACCGGTGAGTACCAGCGGTGTTGGCGCCGAATGGCACGCCACGCCAGGTGCGCATTCCGGTGTGCGGGTCGACTTGACCGCGCACGGCTCCGGCCGTTGTCTGTACGACTGGTTGGCGGCGCGCATTCATGCGTTCAAGCCTAGAGCGTTTCCGCCCGGTCTTCCCGGGATATGAAGTCGTTCTATGCTGTACCAATTACCCATCGCCAGTTCACGGCAGGAGGATAAACGTGTTCGGTAAGAAGAAATCAACGCAGATCGACGAGGCGGAGCTCCGCAAGGAAATCGAGGTCGCGCTGCAGGAAAATTCAGCGCAGCTGGAAAAGGACGCGGGCAAACTCGGTCGTGTTTTCATCGGCGCGGTGGACAAGGCCGTGCGACTGCAGACCTCTGTGATCCGCGGATATGTAGATTGGTTGCGCCGCGACAACCCGGATAAGTCACCGGCACAGATCCAGGCGATTATGGATAAGCATCTAAAGAACACCGTCACGGGTACCGGTGCCGGTGTGGGTGCCGCTGCGGCAGTGCCAGGCGTTGGCCTGTTCACAGGTGCTGCTGCTGTGGCCGGCGAGTCCGCCCTCTTTCTGGATCTCGCGGCGTTTTACGCCATGTCATCGGCATATTTGCGTGGCGACGACATCTCCGACCCCGAGCACCGCCGCGCCATCGTGCTGACCACGCTGATGGGTACGAAGGGTCTAGCAATCGTGGATACGCTGCTCGGCGAAAACTCCCGCAAGCTGCCTGGCAAGGCCACCCTGTCGCGCTTTTCTGGCCCGACGCTCAATGAGACCAACAACGTGCTGGCTATGCGTTCGCTGCGTCGTTCCATGCGTCGCGCCTGGCTGGGCAAGATGCTGCCGCTCGGCCTGGGTGCGATTGCCGGTACGACGGTGAACCGCAAGCTGGCCGGCAACATCATCGATAACATTCAGCAGGCCCTCGGCCCGGTGCCGCTGCAGTTTGCCACCCCGCTCGAGCCCGAAGACACGGCCGATGAGACCGGTCGCATCAAGGGTGGCTTCAACCCGAAGGAATTCGCTGCATGGATTTTGAAGATCTTCCGCGACGGTAAGGACAGTAGCGGGAAGGACAGCGACGACAAGGAACATGAGGACCACTAGCCCACTTCTTACCCAATCGCTCAAGGCGAACCGCGCGCCTGCCGCCGTCGCGTTCGCCGCTGCCATCTTGGCGGCGCTCACCCGCGTGGCCGAGCCCGCTCTTACTGGCCAAGCGATTGATATTGCCACCGGGAATGCGGACGGTTCCGTTGCCCGCGTGGCGTGGCTGATGGTGGCAGTCGCAGCGGCCACCTACGTCCTAAGCATCATCCGGCGCACCACCTCCGGTCGCCTTGCAACGACCTCGCAACACTGGTTGCGCACCAAGATCCTGCGCACACTGCACCGCCTGGACGGGCCGGGACAGGACAAGATCGTGACGGGCCAGATTGTCTCGCGCTCGATCTCGGATCTGAACATGTACCAGACGGTGCTGGACACTCTGGCGATGATGCTCACACGCATCGTGCAACTGGTAGCCACCTTGATCGTCATGCTGAGCATGGACGTCGCACTGACCGCGATGTCGCTGGCACTGTTGCCTGTGCTCCTGTGGGAGGCCAACCGGTCGCGCAAAACGCTCTACGCAGCAACGTGGGTCAACCAGCACGCCACCGCAGAACTTGCAGAGCACGTCGAACAAACCGTCTCCGGCGTGCGTGTGGTCAAGGCGTTCGGGCAGGAACAGCGAGAGATCGACCAGCTCGACAACCTTGGCCGCCACCTTTACGCGGTAAAAATGCGGGCGGCGAAACTCACCGCACGCTTCCAGCCGGTACTGTCCCAGCTGCCCAAGGTTGCACTCGTGGTCACCATCATCGCCGGTGGCATGCTCGCCATCCACGGAAGGATCTCCATCGGCCAGTTCGTCGCATTCACCGCGTACCTGACCACGATGACGTCCACCCTGTCGATGCTGACCAACCAGTACGTCCGCATGCAGATGGGCCTGAGCTCCTTCGACAGGCTCGCGGATGTGCTGGCACTCGCACCTGAAGAGTCCACCGCGAATTCCACCGTGAATTCCACCGTGAATTCCACCGAAAACTTGCCTGCCGAACCCGGCCTGCACTTTAGCGACGTGCACTTTTCCACCGGCGGCCACAACGTCTTAAACGGCTTCACCCTTTCGGTCGCGCCGGGCGAGACCGTTGCAATGGTCGGCCCGCCCGGCGCGGGTAAAACCATGGCGGTGCAGCTAGCTGGCGGGTTCTACACCCCGGATACGGGCACGGTCACCGGTGGCGATGTGGTCTGTGTTTTCGACGACGCCTTCCTTTTCTCTTCCTCCGTGCGCGACAACATCGCCATGGGGGCAGCCGATTACATGTCGCCGGACGAACTTGATGCCGCGGTGCGCGAGGCGGCACGTCTCGCCCTGGCAGACGAGTTCATCGAGCGCCTCCCCGACGGTTACGACACCCAAGTCGGTGAGCGCGGTCTCACCCTTTCCGGTGGTCAGCGTCAGCGCATCGCGCTCGCCCGCGCCCTCATGTCGACACCGAAGGTGCTCGTGCTTGACGACGCCACCAGCGCCATCGACTCCATCAACGAAGCCCACATCTTGGCTAACCTGCGCGACGCACTGAGTGATATTGCGGTGCTGACCGTGGCGCACCGCCAGTCCACGGTGGATCATGCGGATCGGGTAGCGGTGGTGCGCGGTGGGGTCGTCGTCAAGCAAGGGCCCCGCGACGAGGTCATGGCAACCGACGAGTATCGCGCCTCCATGGATCCCGAGTCCGAAACGCTGTACGAGGAGATTGGCGACCTGTGGCCCGAAGTGGACACCGAACCCCAGGAACGCGTGATCGTGCCGACGAGCGGGCGCGCCTCCACCATCAACGCCACCCCGGAACTGCTCGCGCGTGTGGAGCGCCTCCCGGGAGCGCGCGAACTGCCGGATCTGGCCGAGCAGACACTGACCCGCCTGCGCACCCCGTCGAGCGAATTCCACATCCGCGACATGTTCAAGGCCGTGCGCTGGCTCATCGCAGGCACCGTCGCCCTACTCATTGTGGGCGTGCTGGCGGACTTGGCCTTCCCCACCATCGTGCGCGCCGCCGTGGACCGCGGCATTACCCCAAGTAACCAGGAGAACCTGATCAACGCGGGGCTCATTGCACTCGGTGTGGTCGCGATCGCCTGGGCCTCGGATGCACTGATGACTGTCCTGTCGTCGCGCTCCGGCGAACGCCTCCTCTACGGGCTGCGGCTGCGCTCCTACGCACACCTGCAGCAACTGGGCTTGAATTACTTCGAATCGCGACTGTCCGGCAAGATCATGACGCGCATGACCACGGACATCGACACCTTGTCGAGCTTCCTACAAACCGGGCTTGCCCAGGCGATTGTCGCCGTCGGCTCGCTCGTGGGCGTGATCGTCATGCTGGTCGCCACCGACGGCGAACTCACCCTCATCGCGCTGACCGCCGTCCCGGTGATTGTCGTCGCTACCTGGGCGTTCAGAGTCTTCTCCAAGCGCTACTACCAGGCCTCACGCGAACAGATCTCCACGGTCAACGGCGAGTTCGCGGAACTCATCGGCGGCATCCGCACCACCCAAACCCACCGCGCGCAGCCCCACTTTGAAGCACACTTCACGGCCCTAAGCGACGAATACCGCCGCCTGCGCATGCGCTCTGTCACCCTGGTCGCGCTGTACTTCCCAGGCATGCACTTCATCTCCCAAACCATGACCGCCGTCATCGTCGGCTTTGGTGCGGGACGCATCGCCGACGGATCGCTGTCCGTCGGTGTGCTCGTCGCATTCACCATGTACCTCGGCCAGCTCTACGGCCCCATCCAGCAGCTTGGCCAAATCTTCGACTCCTGGCAGCAAGCCACCGTCAGTTTCGACCGCATCCGCGCACTGCTTGCCCAACGCACCACCGTCCCCGATACCGGCACCAACCCGGGTGCTCACAGCGCCGCAAGTGGGCCATTGCTTTTCGACGACACCACCTTCTCCTACTCAGCCTCCACCGATACAGATGCCTCCCCCGTGATTGATCACATGGACCTGACCATCGAGCCAGGTACCACCGTGGCACTCGTCGGCCCCACCGGCGCGGGCAAATCCACCGTGGTCAAACTGCTCGCCCGGTTCTACGACCCCACTTCCGGCGAGGTGCGCGCATCCGGCACAAACATCGCGCAGTTCCCGCTTGCAGACTGGCGCCGCGCACTCGCTCAGGTCCCGCAGGAGTCCTACCTGTTCCCCGGCACCGTCGCGGACAACATCGCCTACGGCGCGCCGGGCGCGACCCCAGAAGAGATCGAGGCGGCGGTGAACCGCATTGGCGCGCTTGGTGTCGTCGATACGATCCCCGGCGGCTTCAACGCGCGCGTCGGTGAACGCGGCCGAGGCTTGAGTTCCGGGCAGCGCCAGATCATCGCGCTCGCACGCGCGGAGATGCTCTCCCCTGCCGTGCTGCTTCTCGACGAAGCTACCGCCACCCTTGATCCCGCAACCGAACGCGCGGTGCTCGACGCCGCCGACCGTGCAACCTCGGGGCGCACGTCAGTGGTCGTCGCACACCGCCTCGCAACCGCTGCGCGGGCCGACCGAATACTCGTCATCGACGAAGGACGTATCATTGAGGACGGTTGCCACGAGGACCTCCTCACCGCCGGCGGTAGGTATGCCCAAATGTGGGCTGCCAACCGCTAACGGGGGTGAAAGACGGAAACCCCGTGGACAGGAACAACCCAAGTTCGCGCCATATCAGCGCGGACGATTACAGTCAAAGAAACGTTCCGCGAAATCAAAACAGAAGGAAGGCGAGAACCTGCCGTGAGCAGCGAAAACACGTTCGGCCAGAACAGCTGGCTGGTTGACGAGATGTTCCAGCAGTACAAGGACGACCCGAACTCGGTCGACGCCGAATGGCGTGAACTGTTTGAGAAAAAGGGTGCACCGAAGACCGCCAATGGCACGTCCAACGTCACCCCTTCCCAGGCAGGCGCAAGCCAGGCGAAGACCGACCCGAAGGTTGCCCGTTCCACCGGCGCACCTTCGCAGGATGGTCGCGAGACCAAGGTCGACGAGGCCGCAGCAAAGGTCTCTAACCGCCCGCAGCGCACCCTGCCGAAGCCGAAGGCCTCCCCGCTGGACAAGATCGCACAGGTCGAGGTCGAGCCGGGCGAGTTCCAGCTCAAGGGCGCATTCCGTGCGATTGCGAAGAACATGAACGAGTCGCTTGAGGTGCCGACGGCGACGACCGTGCGAGACATGCCGGTCAAGCTCATGTTTGAGAACCGCGCGCTGATTAACGACCATCTCAAGCGCACCCGTGGCGGCAAGGTTTCCTTCACCCACATCCTGGGCTACGCCATCATCCAGGCAACCAAGCTGCACCCAGACATGAACAAGAACTACAAGGAGGACGGCAACAAGTCCTTCGCAGTTCAGCCAGAACACGTCAACCTCGGCCTGGCTATCGACCTTCCGGGTAAGAACGGCTCCCGCTCCCTCGTCGTCGCTGCGATCAAGGAGTGCGAGACCAAGTCCTTCTCCGAATTCGTCGACGCCTACGAGGACATCGTCGCTCGTGCCCGCGACGGCAAGCTGACCATGGATGACTTCTCCGGCGTCACCATTCAGCTCACCAACCCAGGCGGCATCGGTACCCGCCACTCCATCCCTCGTCTGACCAAGGGCCAGGGCACCATCGTCGGTGTCGGCGCAATGGACTACCCGGCAGAGTTCGCCGGCGCTTCCGAGGACCGCCTCGCCGAACTCGGCGTTGGCAAGCTGGTCACGCTGACCTCCACCTACGACCACCGCGTCATCCAGGGTGCAGAGTCCGGTGAGTTCCTGCGCGATATTTCGCAGCTGCTTATCGACGACAAGTTCTGGGACAACATCTTCCAGTCCATGCAGATCCCGTACTCCCCGCTTCGCTGGGCACAGGATCTTCCGAACACGGGCATTAACAAGGACACCCGTGTCATGCAGCTCATCGAGGCATACCGCTCCCGCGGCCACCTCATCGCAGACACCAACCCGCTGCATTGGCACCAGCCTGGTCTGGCGAAGCCGGATTCCCGTGACCTGCTCATGGAAACCCACGGCCTGACCCTGTGGGATCTGGACCGCACCTTCCACGTCGGTGGATTTGGCGGCAAGGAGCAGATGACCCTGCGCGAGGTCATGTCGCGCTTGCGCTCCGCCTACACCCTCAAGGTCGGCTCCGAGTACTCCCACATCCTGGACCGCGACGAGCGCGAATGGCTGCGCGACCGCGTCGAAGCTGGCATGCCCAAGCCGACCGGTGCAGAGCAGAAGTACATCCTGCAGAAGCTCAACGCCGCTGAGGCCTTTGAGAACTTCCTGCAGACGAAGTACCTCGGCCAGAAGCGCTTCTCCCTCGAGGGCGCAGAGACCCTCATCCCGCTGATGGACGCCATCATCGACACCGCTGCAGGCCAGGGCCTGGAAGAGGTTGTCATCGGCATGCCGCACCGTGGCCGCCTGAACGTCCTGTTCAACATCGTGGGCAAGCCAGTTGCAACGATCTTCAACGAGTTCGAAGGCAACATGCGCGCAGCCCAGCAGGGTGGCTCCGGCGACGTGAAGTACCACCTCGGCTTCGAGGGCGAGCACATCCAGATGTTCGGCGACGGCGAGATCAAGGTCTCCCTGGCTGCGAACCCGTCCCACCTTGAGGCAGTCGACCCGGTGCTCGTCGGTATGGCGCGCGCCAAGGAAGACCAGATCAAGGCCACCAAGGGCCGCGAAGACCACCCGGTCGTTCCGCTTATGCTCCACGGCGACGCATCGTTCACCGGCCTGGGCATCGTCCAGGAGACCCTGAACCTGTCTCGCCTGCCGGGCTACACCGTCGGCGGCACCATCCACATCGTGGTGAACAACCAGATCGGCTTCACCACCACCCCGGATTCCGGCCGTTCCTCCTACTACGCCACCGACCTGGCCAAGGGCTTCGACTGCCCGGTGTTCCACGTCAACGGCGACGACCCGGAGGCAGCCGCATGGGTTGCTCAGCTCGCTACCGAGTACCGCCGCGAGTTTGGCAAGGACGTCTTCATCGACCTCATCTGCTACCGCCTGCGCGGCCACAACGAGGCTGATGACCCGACCGTGACCCAGCCGGTCATGTACGAGCGCATCAACAACCACCCGTCGGTGCGTACCCGCTACACCCAGGACCTCATCGGTCGTGGCGACATCACCCAGGAAGACGCAGAGAAGGCCGCACAGGACTTCCACGACCAGCTCGACGCCGTCTTCACCGACGTGAAGTCCGAGAAGGGCCAGCCGAGCGAGCAGACCGGTATTACCGATTCCCAGAAGCTCACCCGCGGCCTGGACACGAACATCTCCGAAGAGCAGTTCAAGCGCCTCGCAGACGCGTACGCCAACCTGCCGGAGGACTTCACCCCGAACAAGCGTCTCAAGTCCGTCCTGTCCAAGCGCGGCGGCTCGTTCACCGACGGCGACATCGACTGGGGCTGGGGCGAACTGCTCGCCTTCGGTTCCCTGGCTGAGCAGGGCAAGTTCGTCCGCCTCGCCGGTGAGGACTGCCAGCGCGGTACCTTCACCCAGCGCCACGCAGTGCTGTACAACCCGGACAACGCCGAGCCGTTCAACCCGCTCGACCACAACGCGCAGGAAGCCGGCAACGGCGGCCAGTTCCAGGTCTACAACTCCGCACTGACCGAGTACGCAGGCATGGGCTTCGAGTACGGCTACACCCTTGGCAACAAGGACGCCGTCGTCGCTTGGGAAGCACAGTTCGGTGACTTTGCCAACGGCGCCCAGACGATTATCGACGAGTACCTGTCCTCCTCCGAGACCAAGTGGGGCGAGGTTTCCTCCCTGATCTCCCTGCTGCCGCACGGCTACGAGGGTCAGGGTCCGGACCACTCGTCGGCACGCATCGAGCGCTACCTGCAGCTCGTCGCGGAAGGCTCCATGACCATCGCGCAGCCGTCCACCCCGGCGAACCACTTCCACCTGCTGCGCCGCCAGGCTCTCGGCGAGATGAAGCGTCCGCTGGTCGTCTTCAGCCCGAAGTCCATGCTGCGCAACAAGGCTGCAGTGTCCCAGCCGTCTGACTTCATCGAGGTCAACCGCTTCCAGTCCGTCATCGACGACCCGAACTTCGTCGAGCGCGGCAACAAGAAGATCGGTGACACCGACAAGGTGAAGACCATCATGCTGTGCTCCGGCAAGATCTACTGGGAGCTGGACAAGAAGCGTCAGAAGGACGGCCGCGACGACATTGCGATCGTCCGCGTGGAGATGCTCCACCCGATCCCGTTCAACCGCCTGTCGGATGCGTTCAAGAACTACCCGAACGCCAAGGAGATCCGCTGGGTGCAGGACGAGCCGGCAAACCAGGGCGCATGGCCGTTCTACAACGAGCACCTGCGCACCCTGATCCCGGACATGCCGGAGATGGTCCGCGTGTCCCGTCGTGCACAGTCCACCACCGCAACCGGTGTGGCCAAGGTGCACCAGCAGGAAGAAAAGCAGCTGCTTGAGGAAGCATTCGCTGACTAACCTGCACACCTAAAAACTCCGGCCCGGCTTGTGAAAAGCCGGGCCGGAGTTTTTGTTATTCGGTTATTTGGACGCAGAGTCCGGGTCGATCACATCCTCTGGGTCTGCCGGGGTGTCGTGGTGGACGTCGATTTGGGCGTATTCGATCATCCACTCCGCAATCGCATCCTCCACCGTGGCACCCTTGTCCACTTCTTCCGCCATCTCCTCGAGACGGTCAGTGGACAGCACGCGGGTGATGAAGTTCAGGCGGTTGATCTCACCGCGGTCGAAGGTGCCTTTATGGAACACCGGGATGACGTTTTGCGACAGTTCGCTCTCTCCGCACGCTTGGGCGGGTGACGGGTCGACGGTGCGCATATCCCCCGGCATGGCGGCGACAGCGGCCCCATAGACCTCGTCAGTATATGCGCCATCGGTAACATCGCCGCCCGCTAGCTCCTTGGCGGCCTTAGGGTCCGACTCTTCGAGCAGACGCCCAGTGCACGTGACGACGAAGTCAATCGGCTGCTCACGCAACACCTCAAGCGTCGGCGCGTCATCCAGCCCCGTCACTGAGGTCACGCTCGTCGGCCGGCCTTGGCCCTTAAGTACACGGCTGTAGATCTCCCCAAGCACGACTTGTTCGTTGGAGGCGCCGTCGATGGCGATGGCGATATCGGCCTTCTCCGGGCGCGCCTGAGTGTAGATGTTGTCCTCCGACGCGCACCCGGACAATACGAGCGCAGCCGAGCCCAAAACGGCGGCTACGGCAGTGTGGTGGTGTGCCTTCATGGTGGTTTACTCGCCGATGACATTTTCGGATGCGGAGGTGAGGCCGCCGGATTGCACGATCATGTCGCGGGCCTGCGGGGCGGCATCGGGCTCGCACAGCACGTCGTAGCGGCCAGCCACGATCGTGGTTGCAGACGCGAAGTCGCGCTTGCCGCCGGTGAACGCGTAGGCCACAGCGGAGGCCACCGTGCCGAAGATCGCACCGATAACAACCGCCCACACGAACATGGTCAGGCCAGCACCCGGAACCGAGATGAGGGAAAGCAGCAGGCCGAAAAACAGGCCCATCCACAAACCCGACAGCGCGCCGGTGCCCAGCACCTTCGGCCATGTAAGCCGGCCGGTAATCTTTTCCACCTGCATCAAGTCCACACCAACGATGGAAAGCTTCTCTACAGGAAACTCCCTGTCGGACAGGTTGTCCACGGCGCGTTGCGCCTCGGCGTAGGTGGAAAAGCTGCCCACAGGCCAGCCGGTGGGCACCTCTGTGACACCAATACGCTTATTCAACGATGGGTTCATGGGTTGAGTCATGTTGCGTAGTGTATCGGGATTCCAAAATCACCCAGCAACAGCCGTATAATTCGGTAGCAATGGCTACTGAACATCAGATTTTAGAAAGCGATGTCCACGAGGCGCTTTCGCGCGTTGATGACCCGGAGATCGGCAAACCGATTACGGAGCTCGACATGGTGGAATCGGTCACCATCGACGGCAACAATGTTGCGGTCGGTATTTATCTCACAATCGCAGGCTGTCCGATGCGCGACACCATCGAGTCAAATGTGCGCGCTGTAGTCGAGGAGCTCGACGGCGTGGGCGACGTGAGCATCACGCTGCACACGATGAGCGACGAGCAGCGCCGTGCGCTTGCTCAGAAACTCCGCGGCGAGCAGACCGGCCCGGCGATCCCGTTTGCGGACCCGGATACGCGAACGCGTGTTATCGCGGTGGCCTCCGGCAAGGGTGGTGTGGGTAAGTCCTCGATGACTGTGAACCTGGCCACCGCTATGGCCGCCCAGGGCCTGACGGTGGGCATTGTTGATGCCGATATCTACGGCCACTCGGTGCCGGGATTGATGGGTTCTGAGGACCAGGGCCCCACGCTTGTCGACGAAATGATCATGCCCCCTATCGCCCACGGCGTCCGTCACATCTCGGTGGGACAGTTCGTAGAAGGCAACGCCCCTATCGTGTGGCGTGGTCCGATGCTCACCCGTGCGATCCAGCAGTTCTTGGGTGACGTGTACTGGGGCGACCTGGACGTGCTGTTTATGGATTTGCCGCCGGGAACGGGTGATGTGGCGATCACCGTCGCACAGTTGGTGCCAAACGCGGAGCTGCTGATCATCACCACCCCTCAGGCTGCGGCAGCCGAAGTCGCGGAGCGCGCCGGCACGATCGCGCAGCAGACTGATCAGAAGATCGCCGGCGTGATCGAAAACATGTCGGGCATGACCATGCCGGACGGCACGGTACTCAACATCTTCGGCGAGGGCGGCGGCGAGCACGTCGCCGAGCGCCTGACCCAGCTGACCGACTCGGATGTGAAGCTGCTCGGCTCCGTACCCCTGGACCCGAAGCTTCGCGAGCACGGCGATACCGGCACCCCGGTTGTCATCTCCGACCCGGAGTCGCCGGCGGCCAAGGCGGTGCTTGAGATCGTCGACAAGCTAAAGGTGCGCCCGAACTCACTGGCAGGCAAGAGCCTGAACCCGCAGGTTAAATAACGTCCTCCCAGGAAAAGCCTTTGCGCTCCGGCTGCGAATCCCGCGGCTCGGGGCGCATTTGTTGTTGCGGCGGCGCCTGTGGTGGTGTCTTCGGCGCTGGAGGCTCGCTGGGGTCGTCGTCTTCGAACAACACCTTCGCCATCGCACGCTTCGGCCCCATCGCCGCATAGCGCGAGACAGTATCGATCGGCTTCTTAAACTCCTCGAACTCCCCCAGTTCACCATTGAGTTCCGCCTTGGCGTTGTTGATCGCTTTCTTGGCCGCATAGATCGCGGCGCGCACATCCTCGACGACAGAAGGCAGGCGTTCGGGCCCGATCACGATCAACCCGATGATCAGGATGAAGAAAATCTCGCCCCAACCGATGCTAGAAAACACCTAACTCACCTTACTCACGGTGCGTCAGCGAGCGAATCGCAGACTCCACTCGGCTCCGGATCCCCTTGGGGGTTTCGGGGGTGTCGGTCACGTCTTCGTCGCAAAGCATCGCCAGTCGCTCCACAAGCGACGCCGGGGCGTGCATGTCGGAGGAATTACACACCTGCAGACGCTGCGACGTCCCCCGCTGCGCCTGAACTTCCTCACAACACTCCCCACACAACCGCAGGTGCCGCTCGGCGCGCACGGTGGCAGCCTTGGACAACTCGCCGTCCACATAGGCGGCAATCGCCTCCGGATTGAGATGATCGGTGGAGTTAAACCTAGTCACGGCGCCGACTCCTTCCCTACTACCGGGCGCGGATGAGTTCCTTCGCGGCGGCGCTGTGGAGGGCTTGTTTCTCCAACGACTCACGCATCTGCGCGCGACCGCGGTGGATACGCGATCGTACAGTACCCATCTTCACTCCGAGGGTTTCAGCGATCTCCTCGTAGCTCATCCCCACCACATCACACAGGACCACGGCCACGCGGAACTCCGCCTTCAAATCGTCCAACGCCTTCTGCAACGCAGGGTCCAGGTTGGTCACGGAGTACGCATCTTCCGGGGTCATGTCGGTGCCGGGCACGCGCTCGTAATCCTCGGGCAGGGCCTCCATGCGGATCTTCGCGCGGCGACGCACCATGTCCAAAAACAGGTTCGTGGTGATGCGATGCAGCCAGCCTTCGAACGTTCCAGGCTGGTACTGCTTCACGTTGCGGAACACACGCATGAACGTCTCTTGCGTAAGATCTTCCGCGTCGTGCTGATTACCGGAGAGGCGAAACGCCAGGCGGTAGACACTGTCGGCATGTTCTTTCACCAGTTCAGACCAGGTCGGCATTGCTGCCTGGCCTGCGTCAAACGCTGCGGTACCGGTGAGTGGAACGTCAGTGCTCATGCGCAACAGTTTCGCAGACTCACTGCCCCAAAGCCAGCCAACCAGTTAACAGAATCCTGTGAACGCAACACGGCTATGATGTGGCGTGTGAGTGAGACCGCATTTACCCAGATGAACTCGTACCTCGCCGCCCGTTCCACCGAAGGCGGCCACCTTTCCAACCAGGTTGCGGAAGCTTTGCGCGCAGCGCGCGAGGACGCTGCCGAAAACGGCACCCCGGCACCCAGCCCGGTGGTCGGCGACCTGTTGACGGTGCTCGCGGCGGCAACCCCGAACGCATCCCAGGGTGCGGTTGCGGTGACCCCGGCCGCCGGTGTTGTGGGCTTGCACCTGCTCGCAGGCCTGCCGGAGAAGGCCACAATGACCTGCATCGAGCCGGAAGCCGCACTGCAGGCCGGCGCGAAGGAAGCAGTGCGCAACGCAGGGTTTAGCCCGTCGCGTGTGCGTTTCCTCACCGCACGTCCCCTCGAAGTAATGGGGCGCTTGGCTAACGACGCCTACCAGATCGTCTACGCAGACGTCTCCCCCGTCGAACTGCGCCCGCTCATCGAGGCCGCCTGGCCGTTGCTGGCCCCGGGCGGCACGTTGGTGCTTGCAGGTTCGCTTCTCGACGGCACCGTGGCCGACCCCACCCGCCGCGACCGCGAAACAGAGGCCGCCCGTGAGGCGGATGAGTTCGTCGATACGCTGACAGCCGAGCGCGGCGCCGCGGTGGCGCGTCTGCCGCTTGACGGCGGCCTGACGCTGATCACCAAAATCGGCTAAACAACCTCGCTCTTACCGACGACCACAACGCCGCCGTCGGACACCGTGAACCGCTCGCGGTCGCGCTCCGTATTCACACCGACCGTCTCCCCATCGGAGACGTAAACGTTCTTGTCCAGGATGCAGTGGCGCACCACCGCGCCCTTGCCCACGCGCACACCCGGCATGAGCACAGAGCCCTCCACCGTCGCGCCTTCTTCGATGCGCACGTCGGTGGACAGCACCGAGTTACGCACCGTCGCACCGGAAATGATCGAGCCGGACGCCACAATGGACTCCTGCGCAATACCACCGAGGACGAGCTTTGCCGGGGGCAGGTTGTCGTCGTCAGTCGCGTGGATCGGCCACGCCTTGTTGTACAGGTTGAACACCGGGTGCGAGGAAATCAGATCCATGTGGGCCTCGTAGAACGAATCAATCGTGCCCACATCGCGCCAGTAGCCGCGGTCACGATCGGTTGCGCCCGGCACGCCGTTGATGGAGAAGTCGTACACATTCGCCTCGCCCTGCGCGACGAAGTACGGGATGATGTCGCCGCCCATGTCGTGGCTGGAATCCTCGTTCTGCTCGTCCTCCAGCAGCGCCTGGATTAGCGCCTCGGTAGAGAAGCAATAGTTGCCCATCGATGCGAACGTCATCTCCGGATCGTCCGGGGTACCCGGTGGGTCGGCCGGCTTTTCCAAAAACTCGGTGATCGTGCCGTCATCGTCGGCCTGGATGCAACCGAACGCGCTCGCCTCCGCACGCGGCACGCGAATGCCTGCCACGGTGGCGGCCTTGCCCGACGCAATGTGATCTTCGACCATCTGCGACGGATCCATCCGGTAGACGTGGTCCGCGCCAAAGACCAAGACGTAGTCAGGCATGTCGTCGTAAATGAGATTCAGCGACTGCACAATCGCATCCGCCGACCCGTTGTACCAACGCTTGCCGCGACGCTGCTGCGCCGGAACCGACGCGATGTACTGCTGCGTTGGCCCCGAAATGTTCCACGCCGTAGCCACATGGCGGTCCAGCGAGTGCGACTTGTACTGCGTCAACACCGCAATACGCATGTAGCCGGCGTTGACCAAATTCGACAGCACAAAATCGATCAAACGGTAGTTGCCGCCGAACGGAACGGCGGGTTTGGCACGGTCAGCCGTCAGGGGAAACAGGCGCTTGCCTTCCCCGCCGGCCAGGACAATGGCGAGAACTCGAGGCTGGCTTTTCATAACCGCAAGGCTAATGCCAATTCAAGGCTCGTGCAGGGATTCCGCAACGTCAGTAGGCTCGGCGGACATGAAGGTAGGAATGCTCACGCGCGAATACCCGCCGGAGGTCTACGGCGGCGCCGGGGTGCACGTCACAGAACTCACGCGGTTCATGCGCGAATTCGCCGACGTCGACGTCCACTGCATGGGCGCCCCACGCGACGCCGCAGGTGTATACGTCCACGGCGTCGACCCCGCACTCGAGGGGGCCAATAGCGCGATCAAAACCCTGTCCACAGGCCTGCGCATGGCCGATGCCACAGCCGGGCTCGACGTGGTGCACTCGCACACGTGGTACGCGGGCCTCGGCGGCCACCTCGCCGGGCTGCTCCACGAGATCCCCCACGTGGTCACCGCCCACTCGCTCGAGCCGGACCGCCCGTGGAAGCGCGAACAGCTCGGCGGCGGCTACAACGTGTCCTCCTGGTCGGAGAAAAACGCGATGGAAAACGCCGACGCGGTCATCGCCGTATCTGCCGGAATGAAAGATGCCATTTTGCGCGCCTACCCGCGTATCGACGACTCCCGCGTCCACGTCGTCCTCAACGGCATCGACCCCGCCAACTGGTACCCGGACACCGGCACCATCGCCGAAGAACTCGGAGTAGACACCTCGCGGCCGGTCGTCGCGTTTGTCGGGCGCATCACCCGCCAAAAAGGTGTCGCCCACCTGCTCAAAGCAGCACAGCTTTTCGACGACGACGTCCAGCTCATCCTCTGCGCCGGCGCCCCCGACACCGAGGAGATTGCTGCTGAGACGCGTGGGCTCGTCGAAAAGCTACAAGCGCAGCGTGACGGCGTGTTCTGGGTCCAAGACATGCTGCCCGCCGAAAAAGTACGACAGGTCTACACCATCGCCGACGTCTTCGTCTGCCCATCCGTCTACGAACCGCTGGGCATCGTGAACCTGGAGGCCATGGCGTGCGGCACCGCGGTGGTAGCCTCGCGCGTCGGCGGCATCCCCGAAGTCGTCGTCGACGGCGAAACCGGCGTGCTTGTGGACTACACGCCCGACGACACCACCGACTTCGAACAACGCCTCGCCGAGGCGGTCAACGCTGTCGCCGGCGACAAAGCACGCGCCGCCGCCATGGGCAGCGCCGGACTCACCCGAGCCAAAGAATCCTTCTCCTGGCGCACAATCGCGAAACAAACCGTAGACATCTACAAGGGGTTGATCTGATGACGGTCTACCGTCCCGAACTACACGTCACCGCAGAACGCGGCATTCTCGAAGGCCCAGCTGGCGTATTCCGCATCGGCAGCCGCGAGAACCGCCTGTGGCACATGTTCTACCAGTACCGCCCAACCCCCGACACCCCGAGCCGCTGGGGCCACGAAGTCAGCGAAGACGACGCATTCAACTGGCTCGACTGCAACGACGTCATCGTCCCCTCCGGCGACGAAACCAACATCCGTGCAGGGTCCGTCACCTCCGCGGGCGACGGCGTCAACCTGTACTTCTCCTCCGAAACCCCGGCAGGAAACACCATCCAGATCGCCCACGTTGCGCACGTGGACAGGCTTTACGACGACCTCGACGCCGACGACGCTGACGCTGACGACACTGACGTCTCCGATGCCGCCGAGCGCACCGGCACCGCAGTCGACGACACCGCCGGCGACACCAATTTCCGCTCGCCTTGCGTCGTACCCGCCTGGGACACGGAAGCCGACCGCGACCAAGGCCACGACGGCTGGCTTATGCTCGCCGTGACCGGGCCTGTCACCGACCCCAAGCCGGTCGTCCTCACCTCCCCCGACGGCCGAGACTGGGAGTTGCAAGGCCCGCTCGAGTTCAATGGCGACACCGGCATCACCCTCGATGCCTCCCTCGTCGCCCCACGCATCGTGCGCCTGCGCGACGAGGTCGACGGTGAAATCCGCGACGTCCTCTTCATCACCCTGGAACGCGACGGCAAAGACACCGCCGTCTACGCCGTCGGCAGGTTGCGAGGCAACGTCTTCGACATCACCACGCCGTTTACACTTCTCGACTACGGCCACGACTTCACCCGCCCACGCAACACCAACTACCCGCTGGACGAAACCACTGCGGAAAACCGCTACGAGCGCGCCTACCTGCTCGGGTTCATGACCAACACCGACCGCGCCGGCGACCCCACCCTCGAACCCAACTGGGCCACCGAAGGCTGGGCCAACGCCCTCACCCTCCCGCGCCGCGCCACCCTGCAAGGTGGGCGTCTTTTCCAAGTGCCCGCACCAGGCCTGCCAGACGCCGTCAGCGCCACCGACCGCGCGCGCATGTGGGCCGGCCTGTGCGAAATCCCGGCCGGCTCCCAGGTCACCCTCGAGGTGCTCGACGGCAACAACGAACCGGCTGCGGTGATCACTCATAACGGCGAGCAGCTCACACTCGACCGCCTCGACGGCTCCCCCGCAACCGCACCGCTTCACGACGACGACGAAGACAACGTCACCGTCATCGTCGACGGCTGCACCCTCGAGGTCTACGCCGGCGGCGGCAGCGTTGTCATGTCGTCGCGCATCTGGCCCGAAGGCGGCTGCAACGGCATCCGCAGCCGCGCCACCGGCGAAGCATCCATCAGCGGCGAGTGGCGCCGCGGATACCCCGTCCGCATCTAAACCAGCCCGGCACAGCAAAACGGCCCGCACCACGCGGGCCGTTTCCGTTTCTTTAGCGCAGCGTGAGCGAAGCGCCGGCGCGCTACTTCTTGCGCAGGCGGATCAGCTGGGCGCGGGCGGTGACCTCCATCTGCTCAGGGAGGTCCTCGAGTCGCGCGTGCAGCACGTCCTTATCCAGGTGACGCGCCGACGGGCTCATACCCACCTGCGCGGCGATCGCGTCGCGGCCAAGGTTCATCGGGAACGAAATCAGCTCTGGATCGGCCACCGGGGTCAGCCACTGCGACGACTGCTCCACCAGGCGTTCCACCTTGCCGTCTTCCACGCCAAGGATGCCCAGCGGCTCGCGCAACTCGTCGAGGTGGCCTTGGTCGGCGACGAGGATGACGGCCTCGCCGTCGTCGCTAAGCACACGCGCAAACTCCGCAGGATTGCGCGGCGCGAACACCACCGTCACCACATCAACCGCCCCCGTGCGGATAGGCAGCTGCTCCCACACATCCGCCACAATCGCACCCAAACGCGGATGCGCCTTAGCCAAATGCTTCGCAGCAGGCACCGAAATATCCAACCCCACACCACGCGCGCCATCAATCAGGTCCAGCGTGTGCGCGAGGTAGTAGCCGGTTCCGGCGCCAGCCTCCAGAATTACCGGATCATGATCGCCTGCGGCATGCTCCACAACATCCGCCACACGATCCGACACCGCCTCCACAAACGGCGCGAAATGGCCATTCGACAGGAACGTTTCGCGAGAGTTGATCATCTCCAGCGAATCGCCCTCATGATTCAGCCCGCGCCCCGACGCGAGCGTGACATAACCCTGCTTGGCTACGTCATAAGAATGCCCCGATTCGGAGACGAGACGACCAAAATCGTCCTCGCCCCGAAGCGGGGTCAGGTCTACCGGGTCCGCGAGGACATCCACGATCTCGTTGAGCATGTGGTGATACTACCGCGTTTGACCGGAACTACTCTCCAGCAGCCTCCGTGAGCAAGCGGCCAAGTTCGCCAGCCTCTTCCTTGCTCAGTTCAATGACGAGGCGTCCGCCACCGTCAGACGGGATACGCATGACGATCTTGCGCGACTCCTCCACCGCTTCCATCGGGCCACTACCGGTACGCGGCTTCATTGCTGCCATCGTCAACACTCCTTATTGCTTTGTTTCCGAAACGTGTTCTTCCGGAGATTCTACCCGTGTTTCCGGCGCAAGGTTGCCGCCCGCCAACTGTTCGATGAGCGCATCGACCTGATCCATGCGGTAACCGCGGTGCACAACCTCGAGCTGAATGTCGCCGAAGTTGCCTTCTTCCACCGCGCGGCGGTTGGCTTCCTTCACCTCTTCTGTTGGTGGCATGGGCGGCAGGGCCTCGCCGCGGCCGAAGACGGTGGCGAACAGTTTGAGGCCAATGATGCTCAGCAGTGCGAGCACCAGGATGAGGATGATCCAGGAAAGCATGCGGGTTAGTTTAGCTGTCGGCCCAGGCGGGGCGCTCGCTGACCTCGACGGGGAATTTTCCTGCGCGCGCGAGAATCGTCTTTGCGACGACATCAGCCATCCCAGCAAGTTCATACAGCGGCCTATTGCGGTGGGTGCGGGGGCTCAGTTGCGCTTGCTGGATGGCTTTTGGGCCGTGGGCGCGGGCGACGTCGATGAGCAAGCCCGCTTCCACCCCGTAGCCGGCGACGAATGGCAGCGAAAGCGCGGTTGAGCGTCGGATGGCGTATTCGCCGGCGAGCGGCTGGTCCACGGCGATCTCCGGGAAGAGGGCGCGCAGGAGGGGTTTCGCGGTCAGTTCGGTCACGCGACCGCCGGCGCCTTCGCGGGTGTAGGAGGCTTTGACGAGGTGGACGGTGTCGTCGATAAATGGCTCGGCGAGCGCGTCGACCCACCAGGGTTCGAGTGAGGTCACGTCGGCGTCGACGAAGACCACCACGTCGCCGCATGCGGCCTTCACGCCGCGCCACAGCGCCTCGCCCTTGCCGGGCCAGGGTGTGCGTGGGTCGACGTCGCGCCAGTTCACCACGGTTGCCCCGGTTGCGGCGGCGCGCTCGGCGGTGCGGTCGGTGGAGTCTGAGTCGATGACGATGACTTCGTCCGCTGACGAAGCCACACACTTTTCGACGACCCCACCCACCGTCGCCTCCTCATCCAGCGCAGGAATCACCACACTGATTCGTACATCGGTGCGCATGCCGGCGAGCGTGTCGGCACTCACGCGAGCCCCCGCACGGTTGCCAGCGGTGCCGCGGTGCCCTGGATCGCCTCGATCATGCGGATGACGTCGATCGTCGCCTCGACCTCATGGACGCGAAACGCCGCCACCCCGCGCGCGGCCGCCCACGCGGTTGCTGCGAGGGTGCCGGGCACGCGCTGGGTGATGTCGGCACCGTTGAGGCCACGCCCGACGGTCTCGCCCACGAAATCCTTGTTGGACAGGGCCATGAGGACGGGCCAGCCGGTGGCGACGATTTCGTCGATACGCCGCAGGATCTCCAGCCCGTGGTAGGTGTTCTTGCCGAAGTCGTGCGTGGGGTCAATGAAGATCGCCTCCTCCGGCACGCCGAGGGAGACGGCGCGCTCGGCCAAGGCGGTGGTTTCCGCAATCACGTCGGCGACCACGTCGTCGTAGTGCACCCGGTGCGGGCGCGTGCGCGGCGTGACCCCGCCGGTGTGCGAGCACACGTACCCCACGCGGTGGGCGCCTGCCACCTCAACCAACTCGGGGTCGAAGCCGGCCCACGTGTCGTTAATCAGGTCCGCGCCGGCTGCGATCGCCTCCTCGGCCACCGCGGCGCGCCAGGTGTCCACGCTCACCGTCACGTCCGGGTGGTGCTCACGCACCCCGGCAATAAGCGGCACGACACGGTCAATCTCCTCGGCAACGGACACGTCGTCGCCCGGGCCTGCCTTCACGCCGCCGATGTCGATGATGCTGGCCCCGGCGGAAACGGCGTCGTCGACACGCAATAGTGCTTTCTCAATCGCGAACGTCGCACCCTTGTCATAAAACGAGTCGGGGGTGCGATTCACGATCGCCATGACCTCACTCATCGCGCAGGCGCTCGTCCGTCATCACCTTGTGGGCCTCCACAATGTGCGCCACGGCCTCCTCCACGGAATCAGTCACCAGATACAACTTCTCATCCCCCGGCGAGATCAACCCACGGCCAAGCAACTGCTGCTCGATCCACTCAACCAGCCCAGACCAAAACTCCGTGCCCATGAGCACGATCGGGAAGTTGGTCACCTTGCCGGTCTGCACCATGCACAGCACCTCGAAGACCTCGTCCATCGTCCCAAAACCGCCGGGCAGCGAAATGAACGCCTGCGAATACTTCAAAAACATGGTCTTGCGGGCGAAGAAGTACCTAAAGTTCAGGCCCAGATCCACCCAGTCGTTCAAGCCCTGCTCAAACGGCAACTCAATGCCCAAACCGACCGACAGCCCGTCCGAGTTGTGAGCGCCCCGGTTCGGCCCCTCCATCAACCCCGGCCCGCCACCGGTGATCACGGCATAGCCCGCCTCCACCAGCGCGCGGCCGACCTCGTAGGACAACTGGTACTCAGGCGTGCCCTCGCCAAGACGTGCTGAGCCAAACACCGTCACAGCCTTCGGCAACTCCGACAACGCATCAAACCCAGCCACAAACTCCGACTGGATCCGCATCACACGCCACGGATCCTGGTGCTTCCAATACCCATCAGACTGCCCCATGGACTCCAACAAACGCTGATCATAGGTCGTGGCCTGCTCAGCCTCATTGCGCAGCGCCATCGGCCCGCGCAACTTACGGTCGCGGTCCGGGCGGGGGAAATTCAACGGAGCCATATCTCTTACTCGCTTTCAGCACTCAGGTAATCGAGCAACTGCGCCGCCACCTGACGAATCTCATCGACCGGGCACTGCTCGTCCTTCTTATGGGCAAACCCCGGATCGCCAGGCCCGAAGTTCACCGCAGGAACACCCAGGCTAGAAAAGCGCGCCACATCCGTCCAGCCGAACTTCGCACGGAAGTTCCCGCCCACAGCCTTGACCAGCCCAGCCGCCACCGGGTCGCCCAGGCCAGGCAACGCCCCCGGCGCGACATCGTCGTAAATGAGCTCGAGGCCCTCCTCCAGCGCGAGCGTCTCCTCCAGATGCGCCTTCGCGTCCTCGACGCTGCGATCCGGCGCGTAGCGGAAATTCACGATCAGTCGCGCGTGATCCGGGATCGTATTCGTCGCCACGAAGCCCTCCAGCCCGACGACGTTTAAACCCTCGCGGTACTCGCAGTCGTCGATAAGCACAGTGCGCGGCTCATACGCCGCGATACGGGTGAGCACGCCCGCAAGATCATGCGCCGCATTATGGCCAAGCCAAGAGCGCGCCGAATGCGCACGCGTGCCATGCGCATCCACAAACACGCGGATCGTACCCTGACAACCCGCCTCAATGATCGCACCCGACGGCTCGCCCAACAACGCAATATCACCCTGCAGCAACTCCGGATGATCACGCTCAAGGTGGTACAAGCCATTGAACTCCTGCGCCACCTCCTCGCCCTCATAAGCGATCAGCGTCAAATCATGCGCCGCCTTCCCCGGCTGCGCCAACGTGGCAAACGCATGCAAATAACACGCCAACCCCGACTTCATATCCACTGAGCCACAGCCGTGCAAAATACCGTCCGCGAGCCGATGCGGCGTGTTATCAGCCAACGGCACCGTATCAATATGGCCCGCCAACACCACCCGCGAATCCAACCCGAAATTCGTACGCGCCACCACGGTATTACCGAAGCGCTGCACCTGCGCACACTCAAGGCCACGCAACGCAGCCTCAACGGCGTCCGCGATCGCCTCCTCATGGTGCGACGGCGACTCAATATCCACCAACGCAGCCGACAAAACAACAGGGTCCGCAAAAAGATCTAAGGAAGTCACACCGCGATCCTACGTTTACAATGACGGCCATGTCTTTGGGAGCACACGGCCTCGGAATCGCCAACATCGCCATAGACGGCACAGTGCTCGACACCTGGTACCCCACCCCCAAGCTCACACTTAACGACGACCACCCCACCACCACCCAACGCACCTCCGCCCACAACCTCTCCCCGGAGTTCCTGCGCCTCATCGGCACCGACCGCGACCGACTCGTCGAAACCGTGCCCGTACGCACCACCATCGCCGACCTCGACGCCCCACCCATCGACGCCCACGACGTCTACCTCCGCCTCCACCTGCTGTCCCACCGCCTCGTCGAACCACTCACCATCAACCTCGACGGCGCCCTCGACCACCTCACCCCCGTCGCCTGGACCAACAAAGGCCCCTGCCTCCCCCACAACTTCGAAACCGTACGCACCAACCTCCGCGCCCGCGGCCCCATCCACGTCTACGGCATCGACCGCCTCCCCCGCATGGTCGACTACGTCGTCCCCACCGGCGTCACCATCACCGAAGCCGAACGCGTCCGCCTCGGCGCCCACCTCGCCGAAGGCACCACCGTCGTCCGCGAAGGCTACATCTCCTACAACGCCGGCACCCTCGGCCCCGCACGCATCGAAGGCACCATCTCCTCCGCAGTCGCCGTCGGCGCCAACACCACCCTCGCCCGCAGCACCGCCCTCATCGCCACCCCCACCAACAACAACGCCCTCGCCCGCCACCCCATGCGCATCGGCGCCAACTGCCACCTCCACCCCACCGCCAGCATCAACGGCATCACCCTCGGCAACAACTGCGACATCGGCGCCGGCATCACCCTCGAACCCCACACCCGAATCTTCGACCCCGCCACCGGAGAAGATTTTCCCGCGGGAAAACTCGCCGGCCGCAACAACCTGCGCATCCAACACGAGCCCTACACCACCGCCCCCGTGCTGCGCCCCGCAGAAACCACGCGCACGTAACACACGCATATAAACCGGAAAAGAATGCACTTCACTGCATGTCGAGGTTTAAGGTGTTCGACATGTCAACCCCCGTTTCCCCCGTCGCCGATTCCACCGCGCTCGCACGCGGCCTGAAAACGCGCCACCTCACCATGATGGGCCTCGGCTCAGCCATCGGTGCCGGACTCTTCCTTGGCACCGGCGTTGGCATCGCAGCCGCAGGCCCCGCCGTCATCCTCGCCTACGTCGTCGCAGGCTTCATCACCGTGTGCTTCATGCAGATGCTCGCGGAAATGGTCGCCGCGCGCCCGTCGTCGGGCACGTTCTCCACCTACGCCGAGCAAGCCTTCGGCCGCTGGGCCGGCTTCGCCATCGGCTGGCTGTACTGGTTCATGATGATCATGATCATGGCCGTCGAAATCACCGGCGCGTCCGCGATCGTCGCCCAATGGTTCGCCATTTCCCCCTGGATCCCGGCGCTGATCGCCATTGGTTTTTTCACCGTGATCAATTTCGCCGCGGTGAAAAACTTCGGCGAGTTCGAATTCTGGTTCGCCCTGATCAAGGTCGTTGTGATCGTGGCGTTCCTGTGCATCGGTGTGGCCCTGTGGCTCGGTGTGCTGCCCACCGGCGGGTTCGTAGGCCTGTCGAATATCAGCGAGGTCGGCTTCATGCCCAACGGCTGGGCTGGTGTGGCCACCGCGTTGCTCGCGGTCGCCTTCGCGTTCGGCGGCATTGAACTGGTCACCGTCGCCGCCGCCGAATCCGAAAACCCCGAAGCCGGCGTCCACTCCGCGATCCGCTCCATCATCTGGCGCATCTCCATCTTCTACATCGGCTCCGTGCTGCTGATCGTCTTGCTGTTGCCTTTCGACGAAATCGGCGGCGCGGACTCCGCAGCCGACTCCCCGTTCACTGCAGTGCTCGAAATGGCAAACATCCCGGGCGCCGTCGGCATCATGGAGGCCGTCATCGTCGTCGCCCTGCTGTCCGCCTGCAACACGCAGATCTACGGTTCCTCGCGCTTCATGCAAAACCTTGCTGTGCGTGGCGACGCCCCCGAGACCTTCGCTAAAACCGACCCCCGCGGCGTGCCCGTCCGTGCCGTGATCGTGTCCGTGTTCTTCGGCTTCGTCGCCGTTGCCCTGCAGTACTGGAACCCGCCCGGGCTGCTCGCCTTCCTCCTCAACGCAGTCGGTGGCTGCCTGATCGTGCTGTGGATCGTCGTCGCCCTGTCGTTCGTCCGCCTGCACCCGAAGCTCGAAGCAAGCGGCGAAATCACCGACGTACGTATGTGGGCCCCCAACGTCCTTCCCTGGGTCATGATCGCGCTCGCCGGCGGAGTCATCCTGCTCATGCTCGCCGACCCCGACGGGCGATTCCAAATGTTCGCCGTCGCCGTCGTTGTCGGTGTCGTTTCCCTCGCGGGAGTTTTGTGGACCCGCGCGACAGGAAAGCAACCGGCGAAGAAGAACGTGGCAGAGATTGAGGAGGTGCGGTAATGGGGTCGTCGACAAGCAATAGCGAGCTCGGCACCGGGCTGAAGTCCCGCCACCTGACACTCATGGGGCTCGGCACTGCCGTGGGTGCGGGCCTGTTCCTCGGCGTCGGCGTCGGCATTCGTGCCGCCGGCCCCGCGATTCTGGTCGCATACGCCATCGCCGGACTCATCGTCATCGCCGTGATGCGCATGCTCGGCGAAATGGCCGCCGCCCACCCGTCGTCCGGTTCATTCGCCACCTACGGACGCATGGCATACGGCCACTGGGCCGGATTCCTCCTCGGCTGGTTGTATTACTTCCTGCTGATTATGGCGTGTGGTGCCGAACTCACCGGCGCCTCCGCAATGATGGCCTCCTGGTTCGACGTGCCGCAATGGGTGCCTGGCCTCATCGTCGTCGTCGTACTCACCGCCGTAAACCTCGCACAGGTCAAAGGCTTCGGCGAGTTCGAGTACTGGTTCGCCATGATCAAAATCGCCGTCATCGTCGGCTTCCTCATCATCGGCGTTCTCCTCTGGCTGGGCGTGCTGCCCGCCAGCGACTTCGTCGGCTTTGACAACGTGCGCGAATCCGGCTTCGCCCCCAACGGTGTCGCCGGCATCGCCGCAGGCCTCCTCGCCGTGGCATTCGCATTCGGCGGCATCGAAGTGGTCACCATCGCAGCCGCCGAATCTGAAGACCCCGCCGACAACGTCAAACGCGCCGTCAACTCCATCATCTGGCGCATCGCGATCTTCTACCTCGGCTCCGTCGCCGTGATCACACTGCTACTGCCGTACGCCACCATCGACGGCGCCGACTCCGCCGCCGACTCCCCCTTCACCGCCGTGCTCGAAATGGCAAACATCCCAGGCGCCGCAGCCTTCATGGAAGTCGTCATCGTGCTCGCACTGCTCTCCGCATTCAACGCGCAGCTCTACGGCACCTCCCGCCTCGGCTACCAACAAGCGCTCGAAGGCGACGCACCAAAATGGATGGCGAAAACCAACGCCAACAACGTGCCCATGAACTCCGTGCTCGTCTCCGTAGTCTTCGCGTTTCTCGCCGTCGGCCTGCAATGGTGGAACCCGCCCGGAATGATCGACTTCATCATGTCCGCAACCGGCGGCTGCCTCATCGTCACCTGGATCATGATCACCCTAAGCTTCATCAAACTCCACCCACGCATCCGCGAATCCGCCGTCCGCGTCCACGGCGCAACCTGGGTGCCATGGGTCACGCTCGTCGCCCTCGTCGGCCTGACAGTGCTCATGCTTTTCGACGACGCCGCCCGCTCCCAAGTCATCTCCGTCACCATCCTCTCCCTCGCCCTGGTCGGCTTGTCGCTACTGACCAAGAAACGCGGTGTCGTAAGGTAGTCGCCATGACTACCCCCACGACTGCAATTGCACGCGGAATCGCGACCATCACCCACGACGGCACCGTTCTCGACGTCTGGTACCCCGCCCCCAAGGTTGACGAGGCGGTGACGGAAACAGGCACTCGTCGATTAGAAGAGCCCGACGCCCGCTTCACCAACCTCGTCGGCCCCGACGAGGCACGCGGCGTCGCACGCGTCGCAGTCGAAACCACCATCGCCGACCTCAGCGCACCGGCCATCGACGCATACGACGTCTACCTGCGCCTCCACCTACTGTCCCACCGCCTCATCCGCCCACACGGCGCCAACATGGACGGCATCTTCGGCCTCCTGTCCAACGTCGTCTGGACCAACTACGGTCCCTGCGCCGTCGCCGACTTCCAAATGACCCGCGCACGCCTCGCCGAAAACGGCCCCGTCGTCGTTTTCTCCGTGGACAAATTCCCACGCATGGTCGACTACGTTGTGCCGAGCGGCGTGCGCATCGGCGACGCCGACCGCATCCGCCTCGGCGCCCACCTCGCCGAAGGCACCACCGTGATGCACGAAGGCTTCGTTAACTTCAACGCCGGCACCCTCGGCGCATCCATGGTCGAAGGCCGCATCTCCGCAGGCGTTGTCATCGGCGACGGCACCGACATCGGCGGCGGCGCCTCCATCATGGGCACCCTGTCCGGCGGCGGCAAAGAAGTCATCTCCCTCGGCGAACGCTGCCTCCTCGGCGCCAACGCAGGCGTGGGCATCTCACTTGGCGACGACTGCATCGTCGAAGCCGGCCTCTACGTCACCGCCGGCACAAAGGTCGTCCTCACCGCACCCGTCGCCGAAGCCCTGGGCAAGGAAGCCGGCGCCGAAGTGAAGGCCCTCGAACTCTCCGGCGCGAACGGCCTGCAATTCCGCCGCAACTCCGTCACCGGCTCCGTCGAAGCCGTCCCTGCAAAGGGCATCGAACTCAACGAGGCCCTCCATGCCAACTAACCCCTGGTTCCCACCCGCCAACGACACTCTCACCGACGGCGAGTTGACGCTCCTGCCGTGGTCGCGCGTGAAAACCGTTCCGGGCGTGCGCGACGACCTGTTCGCTGCGTCGGTTGACCCGCGGATGATTGAGTGGACGACGGTGCCGTCGCCGTACACCGTCGAGATGGCCGAGGCGTTCCTCGGCGACTCAGGTGACGGGTGTGCACGGTGGGCGCTTGTCGTCGATGACCGGTACTGCGGCAGCATCGAGCTGCGCCCCGATGATTCCGGTGGTGCCGATTTTGGTTACAACACTGCCCCGTGGGCCCGCGGGCGTGGCCTGATGACTCGTGCCGTGCGCCTGGTGACCGATCACGCTTTCGCCGAGGGGGCTCCCCTGCTGATTATTCGTGCGCTGCCGGGCAATGCTGCCTCGCGCCAAGTCGCGGAGGTTAGCGGTTTCGCCTTTGCCGGCGAGCGCGACGGCCACGTGGAGTATGTCAGGCATGCCGAATAGCCCGCTCGTTGGCGGGTTATTGACTAGTTAAAGAGTTGTTGCATGGCTCCGGGCGGATGCTTCTCGACGACCGACCCTCCCGGCGATACCCACACCGGTATCCCATCTCGGATCTGTATCCGCCCGTAACGGTTTTCACGCGGGTCATCGTCGTTGCGCCCGTTATGAAACCGACATAACGGCACGAGGTTGGCCAGGTTGGTTTCCCCGCCGTGCCGCCAGGCCTGGATGTGATGGATTTCGCAGTTGTCAGCCCCATGCCGGCAATCGGGCACCGGACAGGTTGGCGACATCATCGATGCCAACGCGCGCTGCTTACTATTTGCAAACCGCTGCGTGCGATACAGGTTGACTGCACCCTCGGTCGGGTGAAACGCCGCGACTTCCAGCTCGTCGCCGAATTGCTGCGCGAGAAACTCCGCACCTGTCATCGTCGTGCCATCAGTCAGCGTGAGCGTGACCTCGTCACCGGCACCGGATTGGATACGGGTCCATTCGGGAAGCGGCACCATAACAATCGGCCGTGGTACTGCATGCGGCACCCCACCACCATCGC